>PBTU01000008.1 GCA_002729295.1 Verrucomicrobiales bacterium
TTTCGCCCTCCGCCGAACATCGCTTTGACCACTTTAATTCTAGGGACGATTTTCTCAGATCTCTCAATATTTGGTCCCCGTAGAACAACTACCCCCTCAGCGAAGTTTTCACCCAACGCTTTCGTCAGGAACTTTCGGGCATCATCGACTCGAATCGCGAGGTTGATATTCTGACTATTCGTATAACCAGATGTTAGAATCCCGATAACCTGTCCATTTGACAAGCAAAGCGGTCCCCCGCTGTTTCCGCCGTTTGAGGCTACATCAGTCTGGAAGTAAACATTTGGTGAACTCTTGATTTTTCTGGCCACATTTGAAATCACTCCAGTCGTGATAGTTGCAGAGGATGAATCGTTAAATTTTGGGAACCCGACCAAAGCAACCTGGGCACCCGCCTTAACAGCTTCATTGGATCCTAAACGAACGATTTCATGCTCCGGAAGGTCAATTTTCACGACTGCTAAATCAAGCGACACCGTTTGGGTTATCACCTTTCCGGCATACTCTTTTTGATCGGAGGTGATTATTGCTAGACTCTTGTTGCCCGCAATAACGTGATGGTTCGTCAGGATATAACCGCCTTTTTTAAAAAAGAATCCTGTCCCGATAGATAAGTCCTCGGATCCTCTTTCTCTGTTTCTGATGAAAACAGTGGCCGGTGCGATTTTCTCAAAAAGCTCTTTGGAATTCAGTTTTCGAAAAGAATCGGCTAGTTGTTCAGGGTAGGCGTCCCGAAGTCGTTTGGCATCCTCAAACCTTCCTGCACGCTGATAGAACTCCACAGCTTCCCCATAGAGCTTCTGCTCTTCAAGACTTTTGGCCAATTGACCGGCATTTCGCTGCCGTCCTTCTCTATTCTTCGCTTCAGTAAAGAGTTGGTATGCTTTGTCAAAATCCCCGGCTTTCTCAGCACCTTTGGCATCACTTAACAGAAGTGGTCGTCTCGAAAGAAAGATCTCGAATTTCTTCAACTCATCAGCCGACACGGAAGACTTGAACGGCCTCTTTTGAAAGAAGCGTGAGTTGATGGCATTTATACTACTACTTAGAATGTAGGCCGATTCAACGTCCTCACCCTCAAACAGGATCTTAATGTGTTCGTCGATCTTAATCATTGCAGTGACGAGCGCATCTTCCGCCTTCGCAACCTTGAAAGCAGCATCCTTCCTTAATTTTGCGGCCTTCACTTCTGCCGTTCGGGCATGCTTGGGGCTACCTCCTGGTTTTAGGATACTTCCATCCATCCAATCAAGCGCAGCCTTATCGAACTTGAGGGCCTCATGATTCTGTATCACTTGATCTTCGATCTCCTTCAAAAATCGAAATTCAGCGGAATAAAGACCTTTGATACTCTTACCCAAGTCTGCCGCTTCCTCACGCCCGCTCTTTACTGTTTTTGCATATTCCTCAATATTCTTAACTGCAATTTTTGCGGAAGCGAGATCAGGCTTGTAGAGTGGCTGTAGCGCGAAAGATAAGTCTGCTATGCAGGGAGTGATCAGCGTCAGTCCTGTAATAGTGAATAAGGTTAATAACTTCATATCTTGGCTGGGCTTTGTCACGAAGAGTAGTGGGAAGTGTTAGGCTTGCAAGGGATTTGCCCGGTATACTAATTCATCAGCTGTATTCGTGAGTTCAATCTGCCTGCCGATTCCTGAGCAACCAAAAACTGTACGGAAAGAGATGTTAGGGGTTGGCATGACGGCTGGAGGCCACCGCCACGAGAAATATTGATCCGCTTCACTTTTCGCCGTAGAACTCCCCCGTGCTTTTTGACAATCGTATTGCCCAGCTCCGTGAAGATCTAGAACGCCACAATCGGCTCTACTATCAGGAGGCCACACCGGAGATTTCCGATGCGGAATACGACAAGCTCTTCCGCGAACTCGAAGACCTCGAAAAGACTCATCCTGATCTCTACGATCCAAACTCTCCCACCCAGCGCGTGGGCGGGACTCCGCTCGATGCCTTTGAGCAAAGAGACCACCTCCTGCCAATGCTCTCTATCGATGACCTCTTCGCGGAAGAAGAGGTCGCTGACTTTCACAAACGTCTGCACAAAGGCTTGGGCGACGCTCCCATCCCACTGACCGTCGAACCGAAAATCGATGGGGTTGCTTGTTCACTGGTCTACCGCAATGGCTCGCTGGACTATGCCGTCACGCGTGGCGACGGCACCCGGGGTGATGACATCACCGCCAATGTGCGTACCATCCGCGCAGTCCCGTTGTCGCTTCCGAAGAACGAAGCACCCACTTTGCTTGAAGTCCGCGGTGAGATCTTCATGCCCTCGCAAGGATTTGCGAAATTGAACGAACAACGCGATGAGGAGGGACTCGCCACCTTTGCCAACCCTCGCAACGCCACCGCCGGAACCCTCAAGTCGCTCGATTCAAAAAAAGTCGCCGAGCGTCCACTTTCTTTCATCGCCCACGGACTCGGCGCCAACCAAGGGGCTGATCTCAATTCCGAAGACGATTTTCAAGCCCTCCTCAAGGGGTTCGATTTTCCACTCAATCTGCCCGTCTGGCATGTCGATTCTCTCAACGCCCTCCTTACTGCGATTCGCGAACTCGACACCGCCCGTCATAAACTGGCCTACGGAACCGATGGCGCGGTGGTCAAGGTCATCGACTTCGCCCAGCGCGAGACTCTTGGTTTTACCTCGCGCGCCCCACGTTGGGCGGCTGCCTTCAAATATCCTCCAGAGCAAAAGGAAACGCTCCTCAAAGAGATCACGATCCAGGTTGGCCGCACCGGTGTCCTCACGCCGGTCGCAGAACTCGCGCCCGTGTTCGTCTCAGGCACTACCGTCTCTCGAGCTACGCTTCACAACCAAGAAGAGATTGAACGCAAAGACATCCGTCTTGGCGACACCGTGGTCGTGGAAAAGGCCGGCGAGATCATTCCCTCCATCGTGAAGGTGGTGACCGAAAAACGCCAACCCAACGCCGAGCCCTACCATCTTCCCGCCGTCCTCAACCACCAATGCCCGTCCTGTCATGGCCCGATCGAGCAACAGTCCGGTTTCGTGGCTTGGCGTTGCACCAACTTCGAATGCCCGGCCCAGGCCGTGACGCGTATCACTCACTTCGCGCAGCGTAAAGGACTCGATCTCGACGGCCTCGGGGAGTCGGTTGCGATCAAGCTCGTCGAAACCGGGCTCGCCTCTTCTCCGCTCGAACTCTTCACGCTTACCCTGGACGACCTCGCGAACCTCCTCCTCGACCCTGCCAAATCATCCGACGGTTTAACGGTGTCCAAAGAACGACGCTTCGGGGAAAAACGAGCCGAGACTCTTCTCACTTCTCTCAAGCGGGCAAAAGAAGAAATGCCCTTGCATCGCTGGCTCTTCGCGATGGGCATTTCCCAAATCGGAGAATCCGGAGCCCGCGAACTGGCCCGCCTTCACGAAAAACTCAGTGATTTGGCAGGTTCGCAAATCGTGTCCGATCTTGCCGATCTTCCAGACTTCGAGGAGCTCCAAAAATCCAAACGTAAAAAGGAAAACCACCCTCGACTCCAAGAATACCAGATCGACGATAACCTTGGTCCGGTAGCAGCACAGAACATTCGCTCCTTCTTTTCTTCGGAGGCTGGTCAAACAGTGCTCCAGCGACTCAACGATCTTGGCATCAATCCCAAGTCCGACAATTTCGCTCCTGATCCATCTTTAACCGAAGGCCTACCGCTCGCCGGGAAAACCTTCGTCGTCACCGGCTCACTCTCCGCACCTCGCCCCGAATTCAAAAAGATTATCGAAGCCCACGGCGGGAAAGTCAGTGGCTCAATATCCGCAAAAACCGACTACCTCCTCGCTGGCGAAGGCGGTGGCTCCAAGCGAACCAAAGCAGAAAGCTTGCAGGTCCCCATCCTTAATGAAGAGGACCTGCAGGAGTTACTTGGTGAAGCTTAATTCGCCATCTGCGACGGTGGCCGTGATCTCATCACCACTGGCAAAGCGTCCGTCCAGCAACGCTAAACTCAGCGGATCCAGAAGACTGCCCTGAATAGCCCGCTTGAGCGGACGCGCTCCGTAGACCGGATCGTAGCCCTGATTTCCGATGAACCCGACGGATTCTTCGCTGAGATTCAATATGAGTCCCTGCTTTCTCAAACGAGCCTTCACCCGCTCGAGTTGCAGCTGAACAATCCCTCCGAGCTCCTCACGATCAAGACGGTCAAAGATGACCGTTTCATCAATTCGATTGAGAAACTCCGGACGAAAATGCCCGCGCAAGGATTCGTTCACTTTTGCTTCACGCCGTTCCGGATCATTTTCATCTATAATAAATTGGCTTCCGATATTTGAGGTCATAATCAAGACCGTGTTTCGGAAGTCCACCGTCCGCCCCTGCCCATCGGTGATGCGACCATCATCGAGAACTTGCAGGAGAACATTAAACACATCTGGGTGGGCTTTTTCGACTTCATCGAACAAAACCACGGAGTAAGGCTTCCGTCGGACATGTTCACTGAGCTGCCCTCCTTCTTCGTAGCCCACGTATCCCGGAGGCGCCCCGATCAAGCGCGAGACCGCGTGTTTCTCCATGTATTCGGACATATCGATGCGCACCATCGCGTCTTCATCGTCGAAGAGGAATTCTGCGAGTGCTTTGGATAATTCAGTCTTACCCACTCCAGTTGGTCCTAGGAACAAAAAGGAACCAATCGGCCGATCTTCNTCCTGCAGTCCAGCCCGGGCACGTCGCACCGCATTCGAGACGGCATCGACAGCAGGNCGCTGTCCGATGACGCGCTCNCCCAGTCGTGATTCCATCTTCACCAACTTCTCGCGCTCCCCTTCCTGCAAACGACTTANGGGAATACCGGTCCATGTCGCGATCACCCGAGCGATATCCTCTTCGGTCACCTCTTCTTTTAGGATGCGATTGGAGCCCTGGGCCTGCGACAATTGAGCCTGAAGATCTTCGAGAGCTTTCTCCGTATCGGGAAGGCTTCCATAAGTGATCTCAGACGCGAGTTCGAGATTCCCCAGGCGCTTCGCTCGTTCGGCTTCAGTGCGCAGCGATTCAATTTTTCCCTGAAGGCCTCGAACTTCATCAATGACCCCTTTCTCCTTCCTCCACTGAGCCATGAGTCCCGTGGAATCTTCCCTGAGGTTCGCCATTTCCTCTTTCACCAAAGCAAGACGCTTGGCCGAAGCTTCGTCAGATTCTTTCTCGAGGGCTTGTCGCTCCATTTCCAACTGCATCACTTGACGCTCGATTTGATCAATCTCGGTTGGTAATGAGTCCAATTCAATTTTTAAACGCGAAGCAGCTTCGTCGATGAGATCGACTGCTTTATCAGGCAAAAAACGATCTGAGATATAGCGGTCACTCATCGCAGCTGCGGCAATAATAGCGCCATCCTGAACACGCACTCCGTGGTGAACTTCGTAGCGTTCTTTCAACCCTCGGAGAATGGCCACGGCATCTTCCACGGTTGGCTCGTCGACTTTAACTGGTTGAAAACGTCGTTCCAACGCTGCGTCTTTCTCGATGTATTTGCGATACTCATCCAACGTCGTCGCTCCAATTGTGCTAAGTTCTCCGCGAGCCAATTGCGGCTTAAGAAGGTTCGACGCATCCACCGCTCCTTCACTCGCCCCAGCACCCACAATGGTGTGAAGTTCGTCGATGAAGAGAATGATTCCACCATTCGAATCAGTCACCTCTTTGAGAAATGCTTTGAGGCGATCCTCAAACTCTCCACGATACTTGGCGCCCGCGATCATCCCGCCCAAGTCGAGTGTGATGAGGCGTTTATTTTTCATCGATTCGGGAACGTCCCCGCTGACGATGCGTCTGGCCAAGCCCTCCACGATCGCAGTCTTGCCTACTCCGGGTTCTCCAATGAGAACTGGATTGTTCTTGGTCCGACGGGAAAGCACCTGAAGGACACGTCGAATCTCTTCGTCCCGACCAATTACTGGATCAATCTTGCCTTCCCGGGCGCGGGCCGTGAGATCTTGTCCGTATTTTTCCAAAGTTTGGTATTTTCCTTCAGGGTCCGTGTCGGTGACCTTCTGGTTTCCTCGGATTTCCTTGAGCGCTGCTTCCACCTTTTTGGATGTTAAACCAGCCTCTTTCAGCAGATCTGCAACAGGACCAGAATCTTTGAGCATTCCGAGAACCATATGCTCGACGCTGAGATATTCGTCACCCATCGCCTCCCGAATTTGCTCTCCTTGATCGAGGACACTCCGCAAACCGTAGCTCATATGAGGCTGCGATCCCGCCCCTTGTAGCTGGGGCTCCGTTTCGAGCGAGAGGGCAACCGAGGCTTTCAAGGAGGTAGGATCTCCCTCCGCTTTTTCAATTAAAGGTGCGAAAATCCCACCCTCCTGCTGGAGGAGGGCGAGAAGCAAGTGCGTGCTCCGTAACTCCGGATGAGCGGAGCGGAGAGCCATCTGTTGGGCGCTTTGGAGCGCCTCCTGAAGTTTTGTTGTTAGCTTGTTCATTTCGTATGATCCTTAGCTTACAGCTAAAACGGAACATAGTGATTATTTGTTCACTAAAATTTTGTAAAGGTTACAACGCATTTTAGGGCGAAATCTAGCGATTCTGAATAGATTCTCCTATTTTAAATATCCAGCCCACCAATGATTGGCAGCTTCTTTGGTCATCACTCCATCAATTGCGATCAGGCGGAATTTCCAGGTGACAGCATCGCCGGCTCCGATCGCAAAGGCGTGTTCCTGCGTCGCCGCAATATTAAGAAACATTTTCCCGTTATTCCAGGTTCTCAAGCGGTGAGGAGCGTCATGGTTCCCGGGATGACCCAAGATGAGGAGAGTTCCCCGCCCGGTCTCAATATCGCCATAGGCCATGCACCAATTGGCACGTGTCGAGTGACTATTCTCGCGGGTCTTATCTTCGGAGGTCAAATATTCACTATTGCCTTTTTTCCAATTAAGAGGACCACGGTAAGCCAAGGGACCGCCGTAGCGATAAGCAGGTAACTCCAGTTTTGTTCCAGAAACGTTCTTTTGTGTAAGAATGTAGTCGATGACATTGGCGTCGTCCTCAAAGGATGCGCTGATTTGCAAGATCTCTTTCAAGACGACGGTCTCAACTTTACCCTCACCTTTATAAGCAACTTGTTCTTGCTCGACGGCGAACCCGTTTCTTGTCTTTTCCAAAACCTTCACGAATCGCACACGTCCGGTCTCCTTTTTGAGATTCCAAAAATCAGGCTGATCCGAGCCGTGGACCGTTTTCACCCAGGCGTGCCAAATTCCAACATGATGATAATGATCATCCGGATGAACTCCGGTCAGAACGCCGTTGTTTGGTGTCTTGAGCGGATGAATAACCGCATTTCGCCGAAACACCGTGTCGACTCCAGTCGGAGGTTCCAAAGCAACCTTGTGGTAACACAGGAAATCATTGGCCCCATTTTGAATAGAGAGGAATTGTTCACTCTCGCTCACCGAAATCTCAGCGGATAACAAAGACGGAAGACAGAGTCCCAAAAGGAGATGTTTTAGAGCCATGACTTAAGAGTTTTAACATCACGCGCCACGAATTCAACAGCCTCCATGACATCCTCTTTGGGGTATATTGATGTTCTTCCCCACTCCATGTGGAGCGACACCGGCATCGGCTTATGGCCTTTGCGGACCGCGTCGAAGGTTTCTTTATCAACAAAGCCAGTATCGAGAGGGACGTTCTTAAGTTTATTACTCCGTTCTCCTTCCCAAACCGCATCCTTCACATAGATCGAACGGATGTGCTTTTTAACCGTGGCCAGAGCCGTTTTCCAAGAGAGACCTGAATCGGCACGGAAGTGACGCAGGTCGTAGGCGATAGCTGCGTAATCGGGATCGATGCCATCAAACATGAGCGCGGCATCCCAGCTCATTGCTCCGGCGTATTTGTATCCGGAATGAATTTGGTAGAGTGCCTGCACGCCGATCTCCTTGTTCATCGCGGCGAGATTTTTGAGCTTCGCGGCATTCTCTCTTACTTGGGGAAGCATTTCCTTCTTCAGATCGTATCGGTAGTAATTAGAGCGGTATTTGGTGATCCCGTTGGCTTTAAGAATTCGCAGGAACTTTTCGCTCACAGCATTAGCCTCGCTTACATTGGTGGCAGCGATGAGCGCTTTTTGGCCATTCTCAGCCAAGGCAGCTACCATCTTGGGCACTTCCTCCTCTGCCTCTTCCGGGGCTATGTGTCCGCCCTTTCGGATCGTGGCCTCGATTCCTTGAAGCCCCATCTTGGCGAGGATTTCGCCCATCCGGTCATACTCAAGAGTCTGGATTGGCTTCTCAAACACAATAATCGGAGACACCGCTTTTTTCTTGGATTTCTGGGCATTGGCAGCCGTCACGCTGGCAAGGGTCGCAGCACTCTGAGCGAGGAATTTTCGTCGATTGGTCATCCCTTCCATCAAGCCAAGCTGAAATCAGTCTGACAATGTCTATTTCCCATCTTTTCAAATCACGCAAATGCCTTAGTTTGCAAACCGAATGAAATTACTTATCGTTCTCGCAACTGCGCTCGTTCTCCCGATTTCCGCCAATCCCGTGGCCGGAGAAGGTTCAGACCTTAAACCAGATCCCAAGGCCGTCTTTGGATCACTGGGCAACGGCTTCAATTACATTGTCTACCCTAACGCCGAACCTCCGGGACAATTCTCGGTTCGTTTGCACATCGCCGCGGGTTCCTTGATGGAGAAAGACAATCAACGCGGACTCGCTCACTTCTTGGAGCACATGGTCTTCAATGGCTCGAAGAACTTCACACCCGATGAGCTTATTCCCAAAATGCAGCGACTCGGTATTGCCTTCGGTGCGCACGCCAATGCTTACACTTCCTTTGACGAAACCGTCTACATGCTTGATCTCCCGAATCTCGATAAGGAGACTGTGGATCTCACCTTCACCGTCATGCGTGACTTTGCAGACGGCGCTCTTCTTCTAAAAGACGAGATCGACAAAGAACGCGGCGTAATCATTTCGGAAAAGACCTCACGCGACTCCGTTGGCTATCGCATGATGCTGAAGCAATTCGAATACCTCCTCCCGGGATCACGGCTTATGCAACGTGTTCCCATTGGCACCGAGGAAGTCATCAAGGGTGCCCCGCGGGAACGCTTCACCGAATTCTATAACGACTTTTACACGCCATCCCGGATGACCTTCGTTGTTGTCGGGGACTTCAAGGCCGAGGAAATGGAAAAGCGTGTGCGTGAAACCTTCATTTCGATGACCAATCCCGAAAAAACAGGGAATAATCCTCCTAACGACAAACCACCTTCCGGTCATGGTTTCCGGACCGAAGTCTTTACCGACAAGGAAATATCATCGGACGATCTTACCCTCTACAACATCCGCCCTCACACTCCAAAAATAGACACCAAGGCTGAGCGACTTTCACGTTATCCTCTCTCTCTTGCTCACAGCATTCTTAACCGTCGCTTCGATGTTCTTTCCAAAGAAGAAGGGTCGCCAATTCTTGGTGGTGGAGCTAATCGCTCGGTTCTCTTTAATCAAATTGAACAAGGCGGCCTAACTGTAAGCCCCGCAGAAAACAAGTGGAAAGCAGCAATTCCGGTGATGGAGCAGGAGCTACGGCGTGCGCTCCTTCATGGCTTTACTCAGACCGAAGTCGATGAAGCCAAGGCTCGTTACATCAACGCCGCAGAGCAAGCTGTCAAAAGGGCTCCGACCCGCGAGTCAGCAGGACTTGCGATGGGATTTATTGGCTCCATCGGGAAGAAGAGTGTTTTCACGACTCCCGACACCAGTTTGGAGCTCGCTAAAAAAGGACTCACCAGACTCTCTCCCGGGGATTGCCACAAGGCCTTCCAGAAATTCTGGGACACCAAGGATCTCTCCCTTGTTTTCACCAGCCGGAAGATTGAAGAAGGCACCACCGATAAACTTAAGAAGCTCTACCTCGAAAGCTCCAATGTTGAAGTTAACGCTCCCGAACAGGTAGTTCTCGCCGCTTTCGGCTACACCGATTTCGGCAAGGCCGGAACAATTGCGAGGCGAAACGACCTCAAAGATTTTGAAGCAACCCAACTAATTCTTTCCAACAACATTCGCGTGA
>PBTU01000009.1 GCA_002729295.1 Verrucomicrobiales bacterium
TTGGCAAAGGGAGAGTCACGACGCGAAAGGCTCATGCCATTGACGACCACCTCGTCATTCTCGGTTGCAGCCGGCACCACAAAACCACCAGGACACATACAAAAGGAGTGCACGCTTCGTCCCTTGATCGTAGTCGCCAGGGCATAACGAGAAGCGGGAAGATTCTCATCGCGCTTCTCTCCCGATTTCAAATGATACTGCGCTTGATCAATGAATCCCTGTGGATGCTCGATCCGCACACCAATTGCAAAGGGTTTGGCTTCGAGAAGGATTTTTTTCTGGTGCAATAGCTCATAGATATCGCGCGCCGAATGTCCCGTCGCCAGGATCATCGAGTCTCCGCGAAACTCACGACCATCCGAAGTTGCCACGCCCTTCATCTTTCCGTCATCAAGAAGAAACTCCGTCACCTTGGCCCCAAAATGAACTTCGCCACCTGCGGCAATGACGGACTCACGCATCGCCATGACTACCTTCGGAAGGAGGTTCGAGCCAATATGCGGATGGGCTTCCACAAGAATTTTCTCTGGAGCACCATGCGCGACGAGGGTGCGATAAACCTCCGCCACCGGGCCGCGCTTTTTGGCACGGGTGTATAGCTTGCCATCGGAAAAGGTTCCCGCTCCGCCTTCTCCGAAGCAGTAGTTTGATTCCTCAATGACACGTCCCTCCCGCATGATGGGTGCGAGATCAAACCGACGCGCCGAGGCGTCTTTCCCGCGCTCAAGAATGATCGGCTTGTGTCCCAATTCCAAACACCGCAAAGCCGCAAACATTCCAGCGGGGCCACACCCCACGATGACGATTTTTTTCACATCGGGGTTTAGAGAGGGAGCTCCCCAAGCAATTTCAGAACTGGGCTCGAGTTCCTCGTCGACACCCACCTCAAATCGCAAGCGGTATTTTACCGGAGCCTTACGAGCATCAAGAGAACGCTTTAGCAAGCGGTGGCCCTTTAAGTGCTCAGGAGCAACGCGAAGTTTTTTGGCCAGGCGGGCAGGCCAAAGATTTTCATTCGCGGCCTCACCGGGAGTAAGCACCAATTCGACAGTTCTAACAGGCATGTAAATTTAGATCGCCTCAGCCTCTTCCTCCTCGGGCTCCGGCTCGGGAAGTTTGACAAAGCGAAGCTGCTCGATACGACGACCGTCGGTGCTGGTGACGGTCGCTTCAAAGCCCTCCACCTCGACGGCCTCACCGGGCTCGGGAAGATGCCCCAGTTGCTGCACGATATATCCTCCTATCGTGCTCACTTCGCCACTTTCCAAATCAATCGCCGGTTCGTGGTCAGACAGCTCATTGAGGGGAAGTCCACCTTCCACCGCAAACTCATCCTCACTAATTCTCAAGAAGTCCGTCTCTTCGTCCTCGTCGAATTCATCGTGAATATTTCCGACAAGCTCACCCATGATATTGTCCATGAAGACCAAGCCGGCAGGATCTCCAAATTCATCTACCACCAATGCCAATTGCGCGCATTCCTTGAGGAAAAACTGCAGGAGGTCATCGAGCCGCATCGTTTCCGCCACCACTTTCAGCTCCCGTTTGATATGACGAAGGTCCTGATCATGCGCGCTCATCAAACGAAGAACGTCTTTGATATGAATCAAGCCCTCCGTTTGATCGAGATGCCCAAGAACCAAAGGAAAACGGGTATGCTTGCTCTCAATCGCCAGCTCAAGGTTTTCACCAAACTCCTTCTCCAAATCGAGAAAGACCACTTCGCTGCGAGGCGTCATCACGTCCTTCACTGAAACGTCGTTAAGCTCGAGAGCATTAATCAAAATCTCACGCTCAGTTTCCGTTACCTCCTGCTGGCGCTCGCTCTCTTCCACCAACAAGGCCAGCTCCTCTGAACTGTGCACCGCTTCCCCTTCGGAGACCGGATCGATGCGGAAGATTTTCTTCAGCAAAAAATTCGCGGTGCCATTTAAGACCGTAATGGCCCATCCGAAACTCACATAGAAAATATGCAAAGGTCGGGCAATCCACAGGGTGGTTTGGAGCGACTTGCGAATAGCGATCGACTTGGGAAGCAACTCACCAATGACCACATGGAGAAAGGTAAACGAAAGAATCGCGACGATGTAAGAGATCCAACCAATCCAAAAGGTTGAGATCGCTCCTGTGTTGTAGAGGAAGGGACCAATTAATTTGGCAACAAAGGGCTCTCCCAAACCACCAAGTGCTAAAGAGGCTATCGTGATCCCCAATTGGTTCGCGGAGAGATACCCATCAAGCTCCTTTACAACATGCTTGGAAATCTTGGCCCGCCGCGGTTTCTTTTCCAACTCACCTTCGATCTGGCTGGGGCGGACTTTTACGATGGCAAACTCCGAGGCCACGAAGAAGGCATTAAGAAGAAGAAAGAAAACGATTCCTAAAAGATAGAACGCCACCTTCCAAAACTCCATTGGCTCGGAATAGACCGCGTGATCATTCGCCGCCAATATTGAAAAGGACTCTATCATCATCGGACAGAATTACACCTTATCGTAACCCCCGTCGCAGTTCTTGCGCAGGACATGAAATCCGGATGCTTTCGCCTCGGAGTCCGAGTATTCCCTGGTGGCGACCCTAGTATTGACCTGACTTAACCGCTTGCGGACCGGGTAGCGGCAAAGGGGACATTTCTCCAGAGCCTCCCTATTAATCGGACGTTGTAGTTCGAAACCTTTAACGCAGACGCGACAACTTCGCTCCGGGTCGTCCGGGGATTCGGATTGATATTCGTAGATCGGCATGGGCGTGGGGCAGATGGGGTCGGGGCGACAACAACGCCCCATCGACCGGACCGAAACCTAACCTACCAGGAGGACTTTGTCACTCCAGGAAGCAGGCCGGCGGAAGCCATTTCGCGGAAAGTAATCCGGGAAAGGCGGAAGCGGCGCAGGAATGCACGGCGACGGCCGGTCACTTCACAACGGTTCACCAAACGTGTTGGACTTGCGTCACGAGGAAGCATGGTCAAACCAACATAATCTTTCTCCTTCTTCAGTTGATGACGGAGGTCAGAGAACTTTGCGACGGTCTTAGCTTTGCGCTTGTCGCGCTCAATCCAGCATTTTCTTGCCATGGGAGGGCGAGAAATAGGCAGAATCGCCGATGAAGCAAGGAATTTTTGATCTTTTTGACCAAGTTTTTTGAGAATCTGGAATTTCGCCATGATTCCATGCCAATTCATTAAGTGATATTAACAAACCTCCATTCCTTTTGATATCGCCTTGCTTTGTTCTACCCCGGAATCTACCTCCCGATATGGACCGACCCGATGGACGCGCAATTCCCGACCTCCGCCCAATTTCCTTCACTCCCAACGTCGCCCCGCACGCCACGGGCTCTGTTTTAGTGTCATTTGGCAATACCCGCGTCATTTGCGCCGCCACCATCGAGGAAAAAGTTCCTGGTTGGATGAAATACCAGGGTGTCGAGGGTGGATGGATTACCGCCGAGTATTCCATGCTCCCCTATTCCACCCATGACCGGAAATCCCGCGATATCAGCCGCGGCAAGCTCGATGGACGCTCCTCCGAGATCCAGCGCCTCATCGGGCGCTCCCTCCGCGCCGTCATTGACCTCAAAAAGCTCGGCAAACGCACGATCTGGGTTGATTGCGATGTTCTACAGGCCGACGGAGGTACCCGTACCGCCTCAATCACCGGTGGCTGTGTCGCCGTCGCCATTGCCCTTAATCGCCTGATGGGAAAAGGACTCCTCAAGGATTTCCCTCTTCGTAAGTTAGTCGCGGCGGTCAGCGCGGGGATTTACCAAAACGAAGCGATCCTCGATCTCAATTACCCGGAAGACCGCGATGCCTCGGTTGATTTTAATGTTGTGATGACCGAAGACGGTGAGTTTGTGGAACTTCAAGGCAGTGGCGAGGAAGACGTCTTCACCAGCGAGCAAATGACCGCCATGCTCGATCTCTCAAGAGATGGGATCACCAAACTCGTTGAGCTTCAAAAAGAAGCCATCATCGCGGCGGAAAAGCCCTCGTCCGGCGACCTGGACGGATTGGCTGCAAGTTTTCAGCACTGAGCCGAGCTTTTATCTTGCCGTAGCAACGCCCAAGTCTACTTTTACGCGGAGAGATGGGCAATTGCTTACCTCCGGATAAAAAACTGGAGGGGAAACCCTCAAACAACCATAAACTGAAAAAATGAAACTAACAAAAAAACGGATGCGAAAGGGCTTCACCTTGGTGGAACTACTCGTCGTGATTGCGATTATCGCCGTCCTTGCGGGACTGGCAACACCCGCGATTCTGAAAGCTAAGAAGAGTGCCGACAAAGCGAAGACCATTAGTAATGCCAAGCAAATTGGTATTGCGATGACAGAATTCGACAACCAGTACGGGGAATTTCCCTCCGATGTGACCCGCGACCTCCTTGAGGAAGAGGGTGAGGAAGTGCCCATTGGCGACAGCGCGAACGACTACCTCGCACAGCTCCTGATCTCCAAGGTTCTGGACAGTGAGAAGGTCTTCTACGCAAAAGGCGTCAGAGGAGTCCGCGAAGGAGACGACGTCTTCAACACCCGCGATAAAGCTCTTGAGAAAAGTGAAAACGGCTTTGGCTACTTCATGCTCAATGATGGGACCGGGCTCTCTCAAAGCTTCGGACAAAGTTCGATTCCAGTGGTTTGCGCTCCTCTGAAAAGTGGCGGCATTGACCCCGTCTTCGACGAAGGTGCTTACAACAACGAGTATGTTTATCTCAAGTTGGACTCCTCGGTGGGAACCGGCAAAATCAAGGACGGCAAAGCTCTTCTGAAAGGACAGGGCAAGACTACGCTTACCACCAATGGTGAGGGCACCATGTGGGGCAGCACCGATCAAGCGACGGTGAAAGCTCCTGCTGCAATTCAGTAATCGCTGACTCGCAAGTCTATTCAATTACAAAAACGGGCCTCTTTGGAGGTCCGTTTTTTTATGCTCTCAAAAATGTCGGTTGCCGGATCAGCGGACTCTGCCATCCTCATTATAATTAGTCATGCCAGAACACCCCATACTGCCCCCTACCAATCCCGGAGCCTTTCTCCCTTATCCCATCTCCACCCTGAGTCCCCGGATTATCCCCAACGACCTCTCCAACTTCAAATCCCGTGGTATTAGCCAGATCGAACGCGACCTGCAATTAAAGCTCGAGAAAATGCGCGAGGAATACATTGCGACCGTCGAGCATTTTAACTGGAACAAACTCGTTTACGAAGCCGAGATCAACTTTGAGCCCATTGTAGGAGGGGTTTATCACCTTTATTCCATGCGGGACAAAAACTACCTTTCCATGATTAGCCCGGAGCAATGGTCGCAGAAACACCTCGCCAGCTTCAGGCTTAACCTGGACCGCCAATGGGACTTGATCGAAGCCTCGGTAGAAGCGCGCTCGCTTTTTGCCGAGGATGAGGATATACCGAATTAATCCTCAACATGATTCACCCCACCGCGATTATCTCCCCAAAAGCCGAGCTCGGCACTGATGTTGAAATCGGTCCCTACTCAGTCATCGAAGCAGGTGTGCAATTGGGAGACCGCTGCAAGCTCCACTCCCACGTCGTAGTTCACGGTGAAAGCACCATCGGGGCGGAAAACGAATTCTTCTCCTTCTCCGCTATCGGCATCAAATCACAGGACCTCAAGTATGCCGGAGAACCGACCCGACTCAAAGTCGGTGACCGCAACGTCTTTCGCGAAAACAGCACCGTCCATCGAGGCACCCTGGAGGAAACCCTCACCAAGATCGGCAGCGACAATTTCTTCCTGGCCTACTCACACGTCGCGCACGATTGCCAGATCGGCAATCACGTCATCCTCTCCAATAACGGGACCCTTGGTGGCCATGTCGTCGTGGAGGATCATGTCGTCGTTTCCGGCCTTTCCGGCGCCCATCAATTTTGCCGCCTCGGACAACATTCCATCGTCGGAGGCTGCACCAAAATCGTGCAGGATGTCCCACCCTTCACCATCGTCGATGGCAATCCCGCATCGGTCCGCGGCATCAACCAAGTCGGGCTGCAACGCCGGGGGTTCTCTGACGAGAACATCAAAGCCCTGCGCACGGCCTACAAAAAACTCTTTCTTAAAAAGGATCTCAATCTCTCGAAGGTCATTGAAAGCCTCTCTGCTGACCTAATTGAGCAGGCCAGCGTGGCCAAGCTCCTCTCCTTCATCGCCAACTCCGAGCGAGGAGTCATTCGCTAGCCGACCGACCCCGATCATCCGCCCCCCAACCTGACCGGAGAGACTGAAGAGCGGCTCATCGAGACGTTGATCAAAATAGAAGGAGAGCTTCCTGTGGAGGCAAGCCTAGTTCCCGATCAGGGTTTCAAACTGAGAGTAAAAAACTGTCGCTGGTGCGACGAAAATATCGCCTAACTGCTGCCCTCCCTGTCATCAGACGATCAGACTCGGGATTTTCTGAAACACCGGAAGCACGTTCGAGAAAAACAAAAGACGAAATACGATCTCGGCCACAATCAGCTTCAGGGGAAAAGCAAAGCTTCCGGGATTATTTCTCCCGCGCCAGACCAAGCTCGCTCTTGGTCTTTTCCACATCAAGCGAGACATCATCCCCGGTCCAAAGCTGACCATCCGGGCCAAGTGACCGGAGGTCCATGACATCAGCCTTCAAGGGATGAAAAATATAGGGATTTCCATAGCGATCCAAAAGCTCACCATCGGAAAGTAGACCAGGATCGATAAAGACAACCTTCTTCGGGTTCTCTCCCGTCAGAGCAGCAGCGAATTCCTCATTGTCCGTTCCCACCGGATTTTCCTGATAAACCAACCGATAGTTGCTCAGAACCTCATCAATGATTTCAAGATCCCGGTGGGCGGTCTTGTTCTCCTGATGGAGATCACCGCCAAGTTTTACACTAGGATGCCAGTAACTCACTCCGTCCCGAAACCGGGTCAGACGTGCGTCGGTGTTGCGCTCATCGATTGCTGCCAGATGGAGCAACTCGACCCGGCCAATCGTAAAGCTCGTCGCAGTCCGCCTGACCTGATCAGGCTTAGGGGTTACTGGCTCCGGAATAGTGAGGACAGATTCCCGCTTCAGTCCCACGAGAAACCAAGCAAGAGCCACCGCCAAAACCAATCCACCAAATACTTTCATTCCCTAGAGATAGCCTAGGTTTGCAGAACCTCCGAAGGGATCTTCGAAGCGGCTCAAATTTGGAAAAATCGTTTCCATCTCCGAACTACCCGGAGGCACCCCAAACCAATTGGCCAGCACCGCGCAATGTTGGTCCACCGAGGTCGTGGGAATCCAACGCCCCCTGCTACCGCTTGGCGTATCATTCGCGCCGCCGACAACCAGTTCCGGAAACTCGCCATAGAACTGCCCGCCATTGACCGCGCCACCAAACATAAAGCAATGAGTCCCCCAAGCATGATCAGTTCCAGCCGTTGCCGGGTTTTCACTATTGGGTGTCCAAGTTCTGTTGAAGTCCGAGGCCTGGAAGGTCGTGACCTGATCGTAGTCAAATTTCGGATCCAGAGCCGCCAAATCTTTCATTGCCTGATTAAACGCGCCAATCGCAGCATCGAGTGAAGCAAGGTTCCCCTGAAGGTCATTATTGATGTCGGCGTGGTTGTCATAGCCGCCGGAATCGACGAAGAAAATCTGACGCCGATTCCCTATGCAATTCCGCCCCACGATCATCTTGGCCACGGCTTTAAGCTCACTGGCCAATCCATCGCTCGCGCCATAGCTGTCCCAAATGGCATCAAGATCCAATCCCAATCCATCTGCTACAGCCGATGCCTCCGTAATCACCGCTTCATTCTCACGAGCACGGCGGACCACCGCCGAATACCCATCTTCAAGAAGATGCGCATGACTGTAATTAATGATTCGCTCCAAGGCCTTCAGCCTTTGCCCTTCCGATCGATTCAACCGATAGGTCCCGTTTCCATTTAATGCGTTACTATATTGCGTACCAAAACTCGCCAGGCTAATCGCTCCGGACGAAGTCACCGAATACTGATTCTCCGACCCTCCATTCATGAATTGGTTGTTTCCGGCTGCCGTGATCATCATCGAGGTCTGAGTATCGGGATTCCATGTTGAATGATACAGATCCGCCACCCGCGATCCCCATCCCGAGAGATAGGGCCGGTCGGAAATCGACGACATCCACTCGGTGACTTGGTCTGAATGCGAAAACAACTGCCGCGGCAGTCCCACACTATTATAGGTATCCGGAGTCGTCGGGTAAGCCAGCGTTCCAACATTGTTCACGAAAGCGGCATCGCCCCCATTGAACATCGAGGCCAGATTAGTAAGCGATGGATGCAGACCAAATTGCTGATCACCTGCACTCGGCACATTGATTTCCGTCCCCGCCGTGGCAATGTCCGCCTCGGGAACCGCGACCACTCCACGGCCCGCCAAATAGCCGGCTTTCTGGGGATTCCCCCCGATAGGAACAAGGACATTATTCATGTCACAACCCCCTCTCAGGAAAAGACAAACGAGCGCCTTATAGGGAGTGGCTGGATCATCATCAACATTCCCGGCGGACGCCGCTGCGGAATTAATCAACTGCAATTGGGTAACCGTATTGATTAACGAACCCCATCCCATCATCCCGCAGGAACCGGTTGCGAGAAATTTGCGACGATTGAAATTGGAAAGATCAGCCATAGGTTAACTTGGTTAATTTTTAATCTGAAATTCAGGTGTCAAACACAGGAGATAAAGGGCATCGGACAGCTTGTTGCGCCGATCAATATCATCATTGGTCCCATTAAAGGGATCTCCGTAAATCGATAAAGCATCGATAATGAGTTCTCTGGGATTCTTCAAAAAGTCGTTCCCGGCAGGGCCCGAAGGATCTTCGTCATCAGCCGGATCGTAAGGATATTTCCGTTTCAAGTATCCCAGCGTCAGGCGACGATCAAGTTCATCGACCAATATCTCATCGGCAAGAGATTCGGAATTCCGCCCGCCCACCGGAGTCGGAGCAGTCACGGGATAAAGGGATGAGCCCAGCCCCAAGCGATCCAGGCGAATTCGGTCATTCGAATCCGCACTATTGTTAGACACTCCAAGAGCAAGCCGTTGATTTCCGTTCGACCCAGCCAGCGGGTCTCCCGGGGTTCCGCTATTCTGTCGGGTAATATCTTCAAAGTAATTGATGTTTCGAATGACGTCCGGCTCGTTCGCCAACTGAAGTTCTGGCGACACAAGTCCAGCTTCGGCAATGGCACCACCCGGTGAGTAATCGGAAACATACCAGTTAAAGACGGTTTCCTGGGTCATCGGAATCATCTGCAGCCCCGCCGACCCCGTGATATATGTATTCGCCTGCAAGAAGCGGAAATTCCTCTCCTGATTCGCCAATTGCGCGGCAGGGTAATTGAAGTTTCCAAGATACAAATCCGGATTACCGAAATTCCCCGGCGCAGTGTCGAAAGGAGCCGCTCCGGCAGGATCGGTCATTGGGATATAGGTGAATGCTTCCATTGACCTCAGGACCTGGAGATAGCCTTCCAATGGCGATTTCTTCAACCCGAAGGTCGTGTTGTTCAAATCAACTTTACGAGCCTCCGAATCCAAAAGGATCGCTTTGACCGTGAGTTTCAAGTCACCCTCGTTTTCCTTAAACACCGTGGCCACCCGGTGAAGGTAATCGCGGGAAGGATTTGATGTCGTGAAACGCTGAATGAGTCTTTTGCAAATGAAGGCCGGCGTGCTCCGGTGGCTGTTGAGCATTTCATAATCAGGCTGCCCGTCCGGTTTGCCCGCCAACCAATCGAGGGCATCCTCGATGTCAGCCACCCCTTGCTCAGTAGGATCGGTAAGGTCGGTATTATCAATAGTTACACCAGCGAAGGTTTTGACACTTGTATCGTGAAACGCCCCGAACATTTTCATTGGGTAGCTATACCGCATCGAAAGGAGACCATTTGTGTTCTGGTTGCGAGCAAAGTAATTGTTCTCAACCATGTTGGCATATGGAGTTCCTCCCCACGGTTCCGGGGTATTATTGGATCTCCCGAAACTTTGTCCCGTGAGAACCTTGGCAAATTCCCGAATATCGTCGTTGGTATAAGTTGGAACAGGAAGTCCATTCGGCCCCAGGCGCAAGGTCCCATCCGGCCACAATTCGAACAACCCAATTGAGAACAACTGCATATTTTCACGAGCCAAATTCTCGTCAGGATAAATGTCATCCTCGCCGTCACCATTGAGATCTGCAGCTTTTTGATTCTGCAAACTCGACAACCAGCGACCCATGATCGGGCTCCAGTTCACATAGCCGAGAATATCCCGGTAATGGCTGAAGGCATGGAAGTTGAGCATGTCCTGATAATTGGCCATGCCGTATGGCTGGTCATCGAGTGTGCTGGAAGAATAACTGGCCACAACAATTTGTTGCAGCGAAAAGCCCATCTTCTGACGAAGCTGGTCTCTTGAATTGATCATCATCTGCCAGAGCACGTGGCGCTGGCTGGGAAGGCCCGGTTCCGCTCTGAGACCATTGTCGTCTGCAAGTGCAGCATCATCGCGGGTTACGGGATATGGATGACTCAAATGCCAGTGCTCGGGGTGAGTGGCACTACGGTCAACCATCGGCCAAACCGCCGGCAAAGCGGGGGTGGTGTTATCCCCGATGCTGGGATTTCTCACCGGGTCATACACTCCGGCAATCTTGTAATGCTGAAAATCAGCCGCCAGGGCGTAATCAAGATGATGGCTCTGCTGCAGGGAAACCTGACTTTCAATCCAATCATCATAAGCCTCGGTACGGTGATAGGTCGGATCTGAATTTCTCTCGTTTTCAATCGTAGTAACCATCGCGGCGACTTCAGCATCAGTCGCTCCAAATGTCGCCTGGTTCAAGAAACGTCGTACTTCCGATTCCAATTCATTCCCTGTCAATTGCGGATACTCCGCCGAACCAGGGTCGGCGTCCGGATTGGGAGCACCCGGCGAAATCTGCGACCCTCCGGAAAGAACAAGGAAAGACCAAATCTCTCCCCCCGGATGATCCACCGTGTGAATGTTGAGATAAAGTGGCGACTCTCCATTCTGACCAAAGAGAGAGTCAATAATCGTCTGCTTACTGGCCGGACCACCATCGGTGGGTGCCGCTCCCGACGAATCGGTTAAGTCCCAGGGATACGCCGTCAGTGCTCCGTTCAAGGGGTCGCTCGCTCCGTCTCCAGGTATCTGGGTAATTTCATAAATGATCGATCCAGACGAAGGTGAATTCCCCGGAATCTGATTCGACTTGTGGATATGTGAATCCTGTTGGGCCGAGGTCAAACCACCAAATTCAGTGTAGAGTAAAAGCTGTGTCCTAGTACCATTCAAGGTCGCGGTAGTGAATCCAGAACCTCCCGAAACCACGCCGCTCTCAGGCCCGAAACTTCCAGTGAAGATCGCGATGTTTTCCGGGCTGTTCGGAAGATCAAAGAGCTGAATCGAGGCCCCGTTGGTCGTTGAAGAAATCTGATACTGGTCGCTTTCAGCAGGCTCAATCGCAAGATTCAAAGTTTCGGGGTATTCCACAATTGAGTCAGGGATAGCCCGCACTCTGAGAACCTTGGTCATCTCGCCAAATTCGAAAGTCACACTATTAACGATGATATTTCCGTCCGCGTCCGTAATTTCATAATCACTAACTTCAGCCACTTCATCCCCCGCACTTCCCACTAAAGTGCAACACGTTCCATCGCAAATCGTCGCGGTATTTCCGGTCTCCGCCAGCGGCTGCACGCACAGCTGAATTTCCAAGGGGGTCAGAGGCCCCGTTCTCGTCAAAACGACTTCGCCATAATCTTCGCTCGAATTGGGCGAATTTCTCTCGAAAGCTGCTGTATCCGAGGCTACCAGGGAAACCTCGATAGTTTCCCCAAGGGAACCCAACAAAGAAGCTGCCTCCGTGCTATCCTGTTGCCCGGGAATCGTGGTGGCATCAAAAAATAAATAAGGAAGATTCTTCGCCAGCGCCAACTCCTCCCAGTCCATCAGACCATCGCCATCTTGATCTCTATCCATGATACCCATCCGGAAAAAATGCTGCTCTTCGTCCGGAGTGAATCCGCCGGTATTCGCAGCCAAATATCCATTCCCGGAAATATTTCCGCCAGTGAATTCCCACTCATCTAAAACGAGATTCGGTCGCAAGACATAGGCCATTCTTACGGCATCAAGTTTCAAAACTTCGATCCCGTTGCTGGCATCTTGAAAGGTCATTCCCCTAACACTCCCAATCAGGTTTCCATTCAAATCGCTGACGTAGACATCATAGGTATCTTCCGCCACGACGTAACTGGCCAAGCCCGCCCCGTAGGGAAAACCTTCGGGCTGCAGCGATGCCACAATTTCAATTCGGTAAGTATCACCATAGGTCACATTGATCTGGTTGTCTCCGCTCAATCCCCCTACTCGAACCACCGCGAAATGTACTGAGGGATCAAAGGGCACACCTTCTTCGTAATTGGGACCAATCTCCTCAATGTCAATGCGCGGGCCATCTTGGGATGAAGTATCGGCATTCCGAAAATACAGAACGACATCATCGTGACTGAAAGTCATCTGAAAGAGAAACGAAGCGTAGAAATTTTCAGTCGCAGCAGTCGGGAAAGTTATCAAATCATCGCCACCTGCCGGATCGGATTCGACCTGTTCTGCGTTACCAGTCATCCCGGCAACGCCACTCACCAGAGAGGTTCCGGAATTCCATAGCAAGCCGGTTTGCGAAGCGGAATCATAGTCATGACTCTTCAGCGGCAAAAGAGGCGTCTCCTGCGGAAGAAATTCTACCGGCACGATTGTGCTGACCGGTATTAACTGGGGCTCGATAATCCCAGGGCCAGTAAAACCAATCTGACAATGTGCTCTCGACACCGGCGCCAGATAACGAACCTCCATCAGATACGATTCCCCCGCCGTCAGAGTCAAAGGATCGGATGCCTGTCCCGGATATTTTAACCACTCTCCCTCGCCCACATCCGTCTGCGACGAAAGCACCCGCGAAATCACTTCCAACCCTTCCTCTCCAGCCCCCGAACTCAGACTCAATTCAGCCGCTCCGGCTGAAGAAATATAAAATTGAAAATCCCCGCTGCTCGGCGGAGAAATCAAAACCTGAAACCTTCCGCCAAAACCCGAGGCAAAGCTTTTAGGCACCTTAAATTGGTGTAATGTCGACAGCCCGTCGGGATTAGTCGGAAAGGTCGCCAATCCCGTCAATCCACTCAGTTCGGTTCCCGCCACATTAGCCCAAAGCTCGTGATTTATCTGGGCCGCCCGCTTCGAAGCATTTTGCGAATCCACCTGAAGATGCATCATCTGCCCGGTTCCACTCAAAAGAGGACCTACCGAAACGAAATTCTGCAAGTCACGCGACTCCGACAATTGATACCACTTCCCCACCTTCGTCGGGAATTCCAATATCTTGGGATTTCCCCCCGGCCCTGCCGTCATACCTCTTTGCTTGGGATAATCCGATGAATCGAAGGGATCCGTTGCCGCCGTCGCTTCCTCTNCATTGGTATACCCATCGCCATCATCGTCCGCCGTCGCCAGCAGGTNCTGCGCTCCGAATTTCTGCTGCCAAATGTCAGAAAGACCATCACTATCNATATCAACCGCAAACGCACACGTCCCCCAAAATGCCCAAACAGATAATGATAAAGTCCTCAAATGGTAGCTGGGATAAAAATTAAACGACTGGGGAGTATGCGTTGATAATCGGAAACAATAACGGAGACGGATGCAACTTGGTAGCGCAACACCGGCTTGATTTAAGAACATATCACTTTATGTCGCGTATTCTAGCGTTTTTCTTGTTCTGGAATTGAGAAGGCTTTAAACTTGCAATACCTTACCTTTAGTCAGCTCTGAGAAATCCGATTTCTTGGGGAAATATTACCGAATAATTCAATTTGTATTTTCGTTCAGTCCTCTCTCTGATGAGTGGTAGGGGTAAGCGAAAAATGAGTCGATTCCGAAGAGATCCTTCAAGATGTGGTGGTAGGCGAACTCTTTGCCATTGTCGTAAATTGCGGTCTTGATCACGCCCTTATAGTCTTTAGGAAGACCATAAATGGCTACCCCTGCGTCATCAGCCTGTTTGCTCGGGGAGAGCACCATCGAACTCTTCACCAAGCACCATTCCTAACGGAGCAAATTCCACGCACACACGAGAGCCTTCACGCCTGCCATCTCGATCGATGGGTCAACCCCGACCCCCCAGAGAATACGCCCGTCGTCATGACGGAGCTGCACATACGCCGCCGCATCAGAACTCGAACCTCCACGCACCGCGTGCGAGCGGTAATCGGTTAAAGTGAAATCCTTCAGCCCGCCTCCCTCGAGCGCCTGCACGTAGGCATTGATGGGGCCGTTTCCAATTCCCTCCAGGGTCCGCGACTTGCCACCTACTTCGACCTGAGCCTTGCAAGAAACCTCTCCGCGTCCGGCAGCATGGTGGTCCAACACGTAATCCACGAGATTCATCTCGGATGACACATTGGCAAACTCTTCCAGGAACACCTTCCCGACCTCCTCCGCCGAAAGCTCCTTACCCCGTTCGTCCGCCAAATCATAAACGCGCTTCCCAACCTGGGGATGCATTGTCTTGGGTAAATCAAAGCCGTGCTCTTGATCGAGAATGTAGGCCACCCCGCCTTTCCCGGACTGCGAATTGATTCGGACGATCGCTTCGTAACTCCGACCAATATCGTGGGGGTCAATTGTCAGGTAAGGCACGCCCCAATTTCCAGCCTCTTCTTTTTTCCGCCGATCGAGACCTTTCTTAATCGCATCCTGATGACTTCCCGAGAAAGCCGTGAACACTAGCTCCCCGGCATAAGGCTGACGATCAGGAACGGTCATGCGGGTGGTCCGCTCATACACTTCGCGCATCCGCGAAAGATTCGAAAAATCCAAACCCGTCTCGATACCATGACTATTCATATTTAACGACACGATTACGATATCGAGATTCCCCGTCCGCTCGCCACAGCCGAATAAAGTTCCCTCCACCCGATCCGCACCAGCCATCAGGCCCAGCTCTGTCGCAGCAACGCCCGTCCCACGATCATTATGTGTATGCAGGGAAATAATCACCGAATCCCGCGCCGAGATATTACGACACATCCACTCGATCTGATCGGCATGCACATTGGGAGTAGTCCACTCCACCGTTGCAGGGAGATTCAAAATCATCTTCTTCTCCGGAGTTGGTTTCCACACCGCTATCACGCCCTCGCAACACTCAAGTGCGAAGTCCAATTCGGTATCGGAAAAACTCTCGGGCGAATATTGTAGCACGATTTCAGTCTCAGGAATCGTCGCCACTAATTCCTTCACCACCTTCGCACCCTCCACCGCAATCGCCTTGATGTCCTCACGGGAGGCATCGTGGAAAGTCACCCGACGCTGCAGCGTGCTGGTGGAATTATAAATGTGCACGATGACACGACGAGCTCCCTTGATGGCCTCGAAAGTCCGCTCGATCAAATGACGGCGCGTCTGCACCAAGACCTGCACCGTAACGTTGTCAGGAATGCGGTCTTCCTCAATCAAGCGACGCATGAAGGAAAACTCGGTGTCGCTCGCCGAGGGAAAGCCAATCTCGATCTCCTTGAATCCAACCTCCACTAACAGATCGAACATCTCCAGTTTTTCCTCAACACTCATCGGAATAGGCAGTGCCTGGTTGCCATCCCGTAAGTCGACGGAACACCAAATCGGAGCTGCGTCGATAGTGCGATCCGGCCAGGTCCGGTCGGATAATTCGACGGCCGGAAAGGGACGGTATTTGGATATGGTTTCAGTTTTCATCGTCTTGGAGAGATGGAGTTGAATGAGGGGATGATCCTGATTCTAAGTCTTCTGATCCTCGGATCGGTGGGGGTTCCGCACTCAACGCAGTCCCGGAAAGTTGGCCCAAGAACAAAAAGCGACATCAGACTTTAGAATCCGAGTCGCAAACCTAAAAGAAGGGCCAATACTTTCTTCACAGGCCGAAGAAAACGCATCGCGCCGCCTTTGTCAATTCACCTCCACCGATTTCCTTCCTTTGCTTCAACTCCACCGCTCCTGACCCACAGCAGCCAAAAAAACCGGGAGACAATGGGATAGGAAACGCTGCTGCTCGGCGGCTGTTGATTTGGCAAAGATCGAATTAACTCTTTCGAATCAAAGGAAAGACAGCTTCCCGTCACTCCGTAGCTTGACCCTTATGATTTCACGCGCACTCAGCCTTATCCTGATCTTCACCTTCCCGGTTCTCGCTCAGGGCTCCAAGGAAGACTACCAACGCGCCGACGACCTCGGAAAACGCTTCTCCGGAAAAGTCTTCCGCGACCGTGTTGATCCCAAGTGGGTCAAGGGCACCAAAAAATTCTGGTATCGCGTCCGCACCGGGCCCAAGTCCGAAAAATATGTCCTCATCGATTCTACCACCGGCGCCCGCAAGGAAGCAGACAAGCTCGACCGACTCCTCCCCAAGAAAAATAAGCCCTCCACGAATGGCTCGACCGTCATAGTACTTCCCGCCCCACGCACTCACAAATCCTCTGGCGACTCCACCACCATCACCTTTCTAAATAAAACCAAACAGCCGGTGCAATTCCTCTGGCTAGGCAATCTCAACAGCCCGACGCCCTACGGAAAAGCGGAACCTGAAAAGCAAATCGACCAGCATACTTATGCCGGTCACGTCTGGATCGCCAAAGGACCAAAAAACAAAACCCTTGGCGTCTTTGAAGCCACCGCCAAGCCGGGCCTCGCCGTAATCGATGGTTCCTGGAAACCGTCAAAAGAAAAAAAGGATCATCCCAAACGTCGCAAAAAAAGCGAGACCCCGCCCGACGGAAAATGGCGCGCCGTAATTTCAAATTACAATCTCACTCTCACCAATCTCGAAACAAATAAAACCATCTCCCTCTCCAAATCCGGCACCAAAGACAATCCCTTCACCGGCCAAATCTATTGGTCGCCTGACCGTAGTAAAATCGTCGCCATCCAGCGTAAAAATGCAGACAAGCGGAGGGTTCATATCGTGGAATCCTCCCCCAAAGACCAAGCGCAACCCAAACTCAAAACCATCACCTACGTCAAACCCGGTGACACCATCGACCACCCCCGCCCACACCTCTTCGATCTTAGCACCCAAAAAGAAATTCCCCTCAACAACGAGCTCTTCAAGAATCCCTGGAGCCTCTCGGATTTTAACTGGGATTCCGACTCCTCGCAATTCACCTTCCTCTACAACCAGCGCGGACATCAGGTCCTCCGCGTCGTCGCCATCAATGCGAAATCCGGCAAGGCCTCCTCGCTCATCGCCGAGACCCCGGAGACTTTCGTCTGCTACTCCCGAAAAAAATACTACCATCGGCTTGAGGAAACCAAGGAAATCATCTGGATGTCCGAACGCGACGGATGGAATCATCTCTACCTCTTCAACAGTAAAACCGGCTCGCCCAAAAACCAAATCACCAAAGGCAAATGGGTCGTCCACAAAGTCGATCGTATCGACCACGAAAAGCGCCAGATCTGGTTTCAACTCGGAGGGATTTATCCCAATCAGGATCCTTACCACGTCCACTTCGCCCGTATTAATTTCGACGGTACTAATCTGGTAAAACTAACGGCAGGCGACGGGACTCACAATATTGACTACTCGCCCGATGGAAAATTTTTCATCGACACCTACTCCCGCGTCGACCTCCCGCCCGTCACCGAACTGCGACGCACCAAAGACGGCTCGCTAGTCACCGTCCTCGAAAAGGCTGATCATTCAGCTCTCAAAAAGGCTGGTTGGAAAACCCCCGAACGCTTCGTCGCCAAAGGCCGTGATGGCAAAACAGACATCCACGGCATCATCCGCCGCCCGAGCAATTTTGACCCCAGGAAAAGATATCCTGTCATCGAACAAATCTACGCTGGACCTCACGATGCGCACGTCCCTAAACGGTTCTCCTCACGCGGCCACGCGATTGCGGAACTTGGGTTCATCGTGGTGCAAATCGACGGTATGGGCACCTCGCTCCGCTCGAAAGCCTTCCACGACGTCTGTTGGCAAAACATCGGCGACGCCGGCTTCCCCGACCGCGTTCTTTGGATCAAAGCCGCAGGGAAAGACCGTTCCTGGATGGACCTCAGCCGGGTTGGGATTTACGGAGGCTCCGCCGGAGGACAGAACGCCATGCGCGCCCTCATTACACACCACGATTTTTATAAAATCGCTGTCGCCGACTGCGGTTGCCACGACAATGCCATGGACAAGATATGGTGGAATGAACAATGGATGGGCTATCCACTCGGGGAACACTACAAAGCCTCCTCCAACACCGCCCAGGCCCACCGCATGGAAGGAAAGCTTCTCCTCATCGTCGGCGAACTCGATACCAACGTCGATCCCGCCTCCACGATGCAAGTCGTCAACGCCCTCGTCAAAGCCGACAAAGACTTCGACCTCCTCGTCATCCCTGGCGCCGGTCACGGAGCCGCCGGGACGAAATACGGCCGCCGCCGCCAGAAAGACTACTTCGTCAGACACCTCCTTGGCGTCGAGCCGAGGCACTAGAATTTCATTTTACCTGAAAGATTCGCTCGCACTTCGGAATTACGGCACCTTTCCAGTTCTTATCGACCCCGGGAGTACCAAACCACCCAGACGGGAACTCTTCCCCCTATACCTTCATCGCCCCTATCTCGCCCGTACTATCCGCGAAGCGCTCTTTCTCAACTCCCATCATCTTAGCCTGGGTCAACCAGAGATTCGCCAACGGCGTGCCCTCGGGCATATTAATGTGTTGCCCGCTCTTGGTCTCTTTCCCGCCACCGGCAACAATGATCGGGAGGTCATTATACTGATGAGTCGAGCCATCGCCCAAGCCCGAGCCATAAGTGAAGAGCGTATTGTCGAGCAAGGTCGACCCATCCGCTTCCCCAACACTCTTCATCCTTTCCAAAAGATAAACGTATTGCTCCATGTGAAAGCGATCTACTTGGAGAAGATCATCAATCATCTTCGTTTGATTGTGTGACATCCCGTGGTGACTCCGCGGCTTGTCAAACAAACCTTCAAACTTATAAGGCGTATCCCATCGCTCCGGCCCGACCATGAAGGTCGTCACATTGGTCAGCCCCGTCTGCAAAGCCACCACCATGAGATCGCCCATGAGTCGAATATACTCACCACGTGGCAAATACGCTTCGGGCGGCTCATCGAATTTCACTTTCGACAGCTCAACCTTCATTTGTTCAAGACGATCCATCTGCACTTCAATGGCACGGATGGAATCAAAGTATTCCGCAAACTTTTGCCCGTCCTCATATCCCAGGTCCCGCTTCAAGGAGTGCGCGTCTTCCAACACGAGATCGGTGACATCACGATACTTGTCAATCTCCCGAGTTGAAAACAAACGGTGATACATCTTGCGAGGATCACGAATCGACGGCGCGAGATGCCCGGTCCCATACCAAGAAATATTGTCAAAGTAGATCGACTCCTTGTTGTCCTTGTGGCTGTTGCAACTGAACTCAAGAGTCGAAAAGGGCGTCTTTGTCCCCACCACATCAGCCACCAAATGATCGAGCGTCCGGTCCAATGGCCACGCCGTCCCTTTGATCGTGTAAGGCGGGGCGCTACTCAGGTAACAGGAGGCACATTGCGCGTGAACATCTGTCCCTTGTTGAAAGGTCCGGTCCATTCCGGTGATGAGGTTAATCTCGGATTTGAACCGCTCCAGCGGCTGCATCGTCGGAGTGAGCTGCTCCAATTTCTTGACGGAATAATTCGGATCCTGCTTTCCGAGAGATCTGCCCAACTGCCCCAGATTTCCCTTCGGAATGACATCATCTGCTTCGCCCGGGAAAAACCCCCGCCGCACCACACCAATCGGGACATAGAAATGCGCCATGCGCTTCGCTACTCGGGAAGCCGCCGCAGGAGCCGCAATACTCTCCAACCATGGCAAGGCCAGAGCCGCGCCACCAATTCCACGCAGAAAATCCCGTCGTGTATTCCCTCTCATAATTTATTTCCTCTTGGGGTTCATCTTACTCAAAAACGGCTCGCTCGTCACGATTTCTCTCAAAAGCGTTTGTATCCGGTAACCGTCCTTCGCGGTCACTTCCGAGATCTTATCCAGGGCCATTCCATCCGTGACCCCCAACTCGCGCCCCAAACTGAATGCCAACAAATGCCCCGCCAGCCCCCGGGTAAAGCGATCTTTCTCAGCGAGAACGGCATCCTTAAATTCCACCACGTTGGAAAAGGTATGCTTCCTGAAAAGAACTCCCTCCATATCGACCTTACGGCCATTCTCATACTTCTCCCGCCATTGCCCCACGGCATCGTAGTTCTCCAGTGCAAAGCCCAGTGGATCGATCTGTTCATGACACCCCCGACAATCCGCCCGTTCCCGGTGCATTGCCAAACGCTCCCGCAAGGTCAGGTGTTCTTCACCGTCTTTCGGCTCCTCGCCGAGCGGAGGCACGTCAGCCGGCGGTGGCTCGGGCGGATTATTGAAAATCACTCCCGCGATCCACGCCCCGCGCGTAATAGGTTGGGTCCTCTCCGGACCCGAAGTCATCGTCATCACGGCGGCATTGGTAATGACTCCACCGGTTCGACGGTCAGTGACAGGAACACGATCAAAACTCAACACACCAACTCCGCCCCGCTTCTTTTTAGCGACCTCACCCAACTCGCCATAGGACTCTTCGAGATGGCCTGATCGATAGGTGAAGTCCGAATCAATCAACTGCGTGATCGACTGGTTCTCGATCAAGACGGTCTCGAACAAAAGCAAGGGCTCCAGCATCATGTGCATGCTGTCGCGATACCTGCTGAAGTAAAACTTCGGGAACTTCTTGAGGTCCGGCACCGAGGAAATAATCCGCTCCAATTGCAGCCACTGCGATGGAAAGCTATCGCAAAATCGCTTCACTTTCCGGTCCTTCAACATTCTCGTGACCTGTCCCGAGAGAACATCTTCCCTCATCAACTCGCCAGACTTCGCCAGCGCGAGCAATTCTTCATCCGGCAGGCTTCCCCAGAGGAAAAAAGACAAACGCGAGGCCAGGTCATAGCCGTCCACCTTCCGGCTTCCTTCGCTCGCGCCATCGTAGAGATACAAAAACTTCGGCGAGGAAATCACCGCCGACGAAATCATCTTCATCGCCTGGGTGTAGTCCAACCCCTTCTTCATCTGACCCACGACATAACCCGCATACCGATCCAACAGCTCTGAAGTCACCGGGCGGCGAAAGGCTTTGGTCAAAAATTTCTCCAATCTCGGCCGCACCAACGCTTCGGGATTTGTCTCTTTGGGAGGGAGCAAGAAAAACTCCTTCCATATCCCCACCCGCCTCGGACCGAAGTCCTTACTCTCGACAATGGATTGACCCAACTTCAAAAAAGACTCCATTAAGAGCGGAGAAAGCGAAAGGTGATCCGCTTGATTATCATAACCATGCTCTGCTCTCAGATCCTGTGGAAAAGCGGCCACTCCCGCCAGGCGTGGCTCGATCATTTGGGACTTCCCGAGCGGACGACTCCCCACCGTCACCCGGTCCGCCATCTTCCCGGTCTCCGGTTTGAAGTATCCCTTGTGTTCCCGCATCATGCGCTCCGGCAGCGTGAAGACATTACATTTCAGGCCAAACAAATCCGTCACCGCATTGTTATACTGAAAGCGGTTCATCCGCCGAATCGGAGATTGGAGATACTCCTTCTTCCCCGCCACCGATTGATGGAGCAAATCTTCCAGATCTCCCAAAAACTTCTTCCGCGCCTCCGGTTTCAGCTGCGGTTCATCCTCCGGCGGCATTTCCTCAAAATCGATTGCCTCCACAATACTCTCCAGCAACTTCGGCTGCGCCTTCAGCTCCTCCAAACTCCCAATCTCCAACAAATTCACCTTCCCCTTAACCTTCCCGTCCTTGCCATGACAGGAAATACAGTTCTCCTGAAATACCCCCAGCACACCCCCGGCAGCCTGCAGACCCCAGGTAAAAGCCAGAACCAGAAAAATTCCAAAAGCTCTTCGGACCATTTCCCCAGTTCTATTCATTTTAACCAAACAACACAAGCCCTGAGACTACGGCAGCTCTCTTGCTTTTCATTCAAGGCAGTAAAAGAAGTTTAGCCTATAACCGCATCATTTACTAACCCCCCTTTGCGGTGTTCCCAGTGATCTGGACAAAAAATGGCCTGTCCATCGGGACAGACCAGTAAAGGATCTTTGGCGCTCCCCTCTTAGCTTTGTGAAAGCTCATTAAGGAGCTTATCGTCGGTAGCTTCAACGCCCACAACAACACCATCAACGATGATTTCAGCAACACATCCGAGGAGTCCGTCAACCCGGCGACCGCCAGGCTTGCAAGGTGCGCCGCCTCATCCACCACCCGATTTTTGACGGGAGTATCGGACTAAGTTCACGGGAGCGGTTCTCTGAGGATCAGTGCTACTCGCATAAAGAGTGGCTACACTAAGGGTTCCTTTTGTTTGAGCAATTGAACCGGCACCATTCTCGGCATCTTTACGATGAAAAATGGTGTAGCGAACTTTCACATTCTTGACGTTCTGCTTGCTCCAGTTTCGAAGCTCCACGGTGTATCCTGCCGGAGTCGTTTTAGTGCGCTCGGTATCCGACCGGGTAGTTGTTGGCTTTTCTTCCCAAAGATCAAAGTCAACGCGGATCGCATTGGAGGCGGCCACGGCATTTGCATTCTCTTTGACATAGGCGATATCCTTGACGCTGAGGCGACTCAACTGGAATGTCAGAAGCTTGCTACGTGACTTTCGAACGGTCACCGTCCCCTCTTTGGCATTGTAACCTGTGAGAGTGGCCTCAAAAGTTTTCGAACCATCTGAACTTGTGAAGGTGCGCTGTTCCACAGCGCTTGCGGGGAGGCCCATGGCCAGGCATCCAAGGAAGGTTATTAAAGATTTTTTCATGGCTTTGGAGACAGCACCCCGACAGGATCTCAAATCTAAAGGCTCTTTGGCAAGTATTTATCGAGATAATATATCATCCCCCATAAATTACTGAACAAAGGAGATAAGATCAAAAATCTACTCCGCAGGCATCAAGACGATGTTGCGATACTTTACCGAGGTATGATCGCCTTGTAGATAGATCGGTCCCGGAGCCATCGCGTCGGTATGCATCGCACCTCCTGTCGGGCCGGGCACGGGCTGGTTATCGACAACTTTCTCCCCATTGAGAATCACCGTGATATGGCGGTCCACCAAGGTAAGATCATAGGTCTGCCACTTTCCTCCCTCGTAGCCCGCATTCTTCGATGGAGCCACCCGACCAAAAACCGCGCCCACACCCTGAAGACCCTGCATCCGGCTGTCACGGTCCACGACCTGGGCCTCATACATACCACGAAGATAGACGCCGCTGTTGCGATCCTTCTCGATGAGAAATTCGACGTGTAATTTGAAATCTTCGAAAACCGCTTCGGTGCGCAGATTTCCATAAACGCCCGTTGCCGAGAAATCCGTCTTGGGTGTTTCGTTCACCAACAAGCCATCTTTCACGGACCAGCCGTTGAGCTTTTCGGGGCGGCGCAATTTCCAACCGGTGAGATCTTTGCCATTGAAGAGCGTAAGGGGCTTTCCAAATTTCACCTTGGCAAGATCAGGCTCAGGCGGCATGGGCGGAACAAACTTTCCCGTGAAGGGATCCTTCTCCTCACGACCATCCGAAAATAACGAAATCACCTCTCCGACAAGCTTGCCATTCTCAGACCACACCACCGCTCGTGTCGTTCGGACCAATTTCCCATTCTTCCCGCCCTTGCGAAATTTCTTGATGGGAATGTGAATCTTTTCTTCCTTCACCGTCACATTGGCGAGTGGCTTGATACTCCCCACATCCACCGCCATCGCGACACTTGGTAGCCCATCTTTTTCACTCACGCTCAGCCATCCCGCTTCACCCGATTTAAGATTGAGCGACCAATCACCCAGCATCTCCTTGGGAATCGGATCTGCATTTCCCCCTATCGTTGAAAACACCATCCAGCTTAAAAAGAGCAATCTACTCATCATTGCAAAATCGCTTCATGACGAAATACCGTCCCATTCGCAATATCGAATTCAATTCGATCCCAACTCTCTCATCGACACCAATTCCATCTGTCCCTACAAGAACAGTATGATAAGAACAGTCATTCCCTTGACCATCGCGATGATGATCGGGTTCCTTCCGGTCGCGTCCATGGCTCAAGACACCTCCGGTCCAACGATCTCCGAAATCATTAAAACTCACGAAGACGCCATCGAGGTCCTTTATGAGAAGATGCGCGGCAAATCCAGAGAAGAACAACAAAAGCTCTACAAGGCCGAATACCCCAAACCTGGCCAAGCAATCGAATCAATCACCGCTCTCGTCACCGCAAATCCGGGAGGCTCCGCCAGCCTCGATGGCATCGATTGGCTTCTGAGATACTCAAGCCAAAAAGGGCTCGATCCCGCCCTCTACAATGTGCTCGAAACACATCACCTCCACAGCGAAAAGCTCCAAGCTATTGTCCTGAAAATGGCCCGGAGTCGAACTCCCGAAACGCAAAACTTTCTCACCACGGTCAGCGAGAAAAGCAAAATTAAAGATGTCCGTGGTGCCGCAATTCTCTCCCTCATGAAAAGAATCGAGCGCGACAAAGAAAAAAAAGACGAACATACAGCGCTTTCCAAAAAATTATTCGCCGAGCATCCCGATCTCATCATCAATGGCCGCAACGTCACCAAATCCATCAAAGCAAAACGCGAGGCCGAAGAGAAACTCGCCATCGGGAAAGTGGCTCCGGAGATCATTGGAAAAGATGTTGATGGCAAGGAAATGAAACTTTCCGACTATCGGGGGAAGATCGTCGTCCTCGACTTTTGGGGTGACTGGTGAGGCCCCTGCAGAGCAATGTATCCCCACGAGCGGTCGCTCGTTGCGCGGATGAAAGACAAGCCTTTCACCATTCTGGGTGTGAACAGTGATTCTGCCAAAAGGTATAAAACCGCCATCAAAGAAAACGAAATCACCTGGCCTTCATTTTGGGACGGCGGAAAAACCGGTGGCCCCATCGCCACCGATTGGGCCGTCCGGGGTTGGCCCACGATCTACATCCTCGATACCAAAGGCGTGATCCGATATAAGAATACCCGAGGAAAGGCCATGGATGAAGCCGTCGATGCCCTGATGGAGGAACTCTAATCGCACCTTCTTTTTCCCGCTAAAACCATCTTATTGCCTCATCCACCTGTAGGGTCGATGAACTGGGTCTCTGTGACTACCTCCCACTCTTTTTTGGTCTCACGTCAAGCCCATCAGGTATCCAAAACCCCATCGCGTGTTTTTCCTTTTTCATTCACCTGCCAGTAGTGACNGGTCATCGGATTGAGACAGGTCAGCCAGCCGCCCGGGCGGCAGGCCCCGGTATCGATGCAGGTACTGTGACCTAGGTCGTTNGGATAGCCGGAACGTTGCACCGTGTGTCCGCAGATNACCCGCTTGCCTGACATATGNGGCCNGGCATCGGGGAATCGACGCCAGGCCATTTCCTCANNNTCCTGCTTCTCCAAGGGANGNTCGGGGTCCANNCCTCCATGCACAAAAATANAGTGNCCGGTTTCGTAGTANGGCAGACCGTTTTTAATGAAGNNCCAGTGNNTTNTNGGAACATTATCCAGTTTGGCGCCATAGGAAATGACTGTCTCGAGACCGCCGACATCGCACCAATATCNAAAGTNCTCCGANGACTTCGTGGCCTCTTCCATGATCTGCTCATGGTTGCCTNTGATGAGAACCAAATCTGATNCCAGCTTCCAATCGAGGAGGTATTCGACCACGCCCTTGGAATTCGGCCCCCGGTCCACGTAATCACCCAACATGACCACGGTGTCCCCCTTTTTAGGTTTCACCCAATCTACAAGTTGTTTCAACGATGATAAACAACCATGCACATCACCTATGGCCAATATCCTCCCCACAGCGAGCCATTCCTAGGTCATCTATTTACCCATTGCCAATCTCAAAACGGCTTCATTTCCTCCCAACGGCGCTGATTCCCCCAGAGACGCTCTAGAACCAAGCCCAGGGCCCCCTTGTAATCCATCCTGCCGGGGCGATAGGAAGGCGCAACCATCTTGCCCTCATCGTCGTAGCTGAGATGCCACTGGAAGACCGGCATCTGGTAATCGTGGCTCGGATCTCGTCGCTCGGAGAAGCGCATATCGACCAGAATGACCTTCCCATCCGGCCCCCGTCGAGCAAGCCAATGGTCCCTCGCAAACCACTTCAATGCCCCGAATAATTCCTGTCCCTCGAAGGCTTCCGCGAGCTCGTGTCTCTTCTCGTAATAATCATACGTCCCGGGCTCCCGGTCAAAAGGTGACCAATAAGTCACCCAGTATCCCTTTTCAGTCTCAACCAAGGCCCGCCACAAAATCACGTTCGCGAAGGTCGGTGAAACCGACACGATGTTCGCGCCGGGAATCTCTTCCTCTATTCGGCTGCTTACCTGGCTGTAGGCCCAACCTTTCATCACAAAACTGAAGACCACATAGAGACAGCTCAACGAAATCCCGATCTTCGCCATTCGTTGGCTCGTCGGTTCGATTTCAGGTTTCTGTTCCACCAGTTCCTCCATCTCGGGTGACAACCCGATCTCATCGGATTCAGAAAAATCCGCCCGCGCCTTGGACCACTTTCTTCCCCAGATGATTCTTTTTGGAAAATACACCAAGCCTTTGATCGGACGAATCATCAGACAGAACAACAATGGCAGGGTGAAAAAGAGATCGATGATCGCCATATTGTTAAGAGAAACCCGGCGATCCGAAAAGGGTTCGTAGATCTGCGTGCCATAAGTCGTGAAGACATCGATCAAGACATGGGTGCTCCAAACGAGAAACACAAACCACCCGGCCCGCCTTGCGGAAACTCCTTTCTTGCGATGCAGCCGCTCCAGCGGTTTCGCAAAAGAAAAACTCGCCACAATCATGACGAGCAACGAATGGGAAATCCCGCGATGCCATTTCAATCTCTCGACCTCATCCAACCACGGATAGGCAATAATATCGAGATCCGGCAGCGTCCCGAAAAACAGCCCCCAGACCATCCCCTTCCAGCCCAGTTTACGACCAAGAACAAGCTCGCCAACGACGCCACCCAAGGCGGCTTGTGTAATGGAATCCACGGCGGGAAAATAGGGCAGGTTTCCGATTTGTCAGCCCTCGATCACTTCATGATGAGCATTCTCGCACCCACCACGATCATGAGCACTCCAAAGATCTTCGTCAGCTGTTGATTACTCAGGCTCCTCATCAGATCCGAACCATACCAAGCCGCCACGACCGCACCCAAAGCGGTAATCCCAACGATCTTCCAGTCGATTAAATTAGATTTGGAGGTGACATTATTCGCCGTCGCCGAAAGTCCGGACACTACCACGACAGCCAGCGAAGTCGCCACCGCGGTCTTTTGAGTCATCCCCAATATCAACACGAAAGCAGGCACCATGATGATGCCTCCGCCCACGCCACACAGAGCCCCGGCTAGGCCCGCAACCACTCCGACCAAGAGACACGTCAGCAATAATTTTCCCATGAAGATCTTCTAGCCGATCCCACCGGGCTCGGCAAACCCGTATTACTTCAAGGTCTTGATCCACTCGACGAGCGCCTTCTGCTCCGCCACGGAAAGATTAAGCGCAGGCATCGCGGGCGGATAGCCCTCCGGGGTCTCGGCCAACGGAGTGGCGATGGAAGGAAGAAAGTAATCATGGTCCACCGTAAAACGCCATCGCGGAGATCTACAACTCCACCTCATCACGCGGATATACGTTTTCCAATTTCACGAGCGGATGCAAGCGATCCGCAGCCACCCCGGCACCGAGCTTGAGACTGAATTTCTTTTTCCTCTTCGGCTTGGCCTGAGCCATCACGAGGGCTGGAAAGAGGATGAGCGTGAAAAGTAGCTTCATAAAATGATTTAGAGCGAGCAATCCAGATTGCCAATTTATTGATTGGCTTCAATCTTTAAGAGTCCACGATCGCGGGGATGAAACCGCTTTTTCTTTCGCTCATTCTTTGTACCTCCACCGCCTGCGCCAAACCGCTCAAAGTCTTCATTCTTGCCGGACAATCCAACATGGAAGGTCACGCCAAGATCTCTTCCTTCGATCACATCGGAATGGATCCCAAGACTGCGCCCATGCTCAAGGAGATGCGCGACAAAGACGGCAACCCTCGCGTTCTCGATAATGTTCGCGTCTCCTACCTCACCGGCGGAAAAGTAAATGGCGTCGGCACCGGTCCACTCACGGCAGGGTTCGGATCACGAAAAGACCCAACCCAAAACGGCGAAAAAATCGGGCCCGAATTCACCTTCGGTATCTACATGGAAAAGCTCCTCAGCGAACCCATCCTCATCATCAAGACCGCCTGGGGTGGCAAGTCCATCAACACCAACTTCCGTCCTCCCAGCGCCGGGCCCTACGTATTCAACGACAAACAAATCGAAAATTATAAGAAACAAAACAAGGACGTGAAAGCCGAGCTTGCAGCACGGAACGAAGCAGTCGGTGTTTACTACAAATACATGATGGACCACGTCAAAAAGACCCTGGCCGATCCCGGCAAAGTGCATCCCGCCTACAATGCCAAGGACGGCTATGAGCTCGCGGGCTTCGTCTGGCTCCAGGGATGGAACGACATGGTCGATTCCGGCACCTACCCCAACCGCAGCCAGCCCGGTGGATACGATAAATACAGCGAAGTCCTCGCCCACTTCATCCGCGACGTCCGCAAGGATCTTACCGCACCCAAAATGCCCTTTGTTATCGGCGTGATGGGAGCCGGAGGGCCCACCAAAGATTACGGCAAGAACCAGCAACGCTACAAATCAACGCACGATGGATTCCGCCAAGCCATGGCTGCTCCGGCCTCCATGCCTGAGTTCAAAGACAATGTCATCGCGGTCCTCACCGAGAACAGCTGGGACCCCGAACTCGATGCCGCCGCCGAAAAGAGAAACCTCATCAACAATAAGAAAAAGGAACTCCAGAAGGGGCAACTTTCCAAAAAGGAGCAAGCCGCAGAGCTTGAAAAGTTCACCGCAGAAACTCTCACCGAGCGCGACGAAAAACTCCTCACAGGCATCACCAACGCCGACTACCACTACAAAGGATCCGCCAAAATCCTCGGCCAAATCGGCAAAGCTTTCGCCGAAGCCAACCACCAACTCCTAAAAAAGTAGCCAAAAGCTTTGCTTTTGATGCGAAGCCCTAGTTTTTCTTCAACCGAATCCGGCGGTATTCCATCTGCCCGCGGTCGCCCTCGAGCCCAATCGGTCCGCTCGGTGGCAGCTTGAATTCCGCTTCGAGGACTTCGCCATTGCAGGTACATTGCGCCACCCGGCCTTTAACTTCAACGACGATTTCATTCCAATCACCTGCTTTGTATTTCTTTAACTCCTTATACGGACCAGCTACCAAATAGTCGCGGCATTGTAGCTGTGGCTTCCGAATAAAGACACCGCTATCCGCCCCGGCATTGGCACGAAATTCCAGCCTCAGAGTAAAGTCGCCTCCAAATTCCTGATGCGTCCAAAGCCGCGTAAAGGCCCGACCTTCCGGTGGAGTGGTCACGATCAAGCGACCATGCTTCGCGAGGTAGCGATGCTCCTTACTGTCGATCTTCCCATCAAAGTTATCCGTCTTTTTCAGCGTTTTTTTCTGCCGATATCCCCAGCCGGTGAGATCCTTGCCATTGAATAACATCTCATATCCCGGCTCGGGTTTGAAGTCATCGACGGGAACTTTTACCAAGTCAAGCGTCTCCAATACCGGACGCAAAGTATTCCCCCACATTTGATAACCGACTTTATTCGGGTGAAGAAGATCGTTGAACTCGGCCTCACGGGCATTCCCCTTTTCATTCCCAAACATCGCCCAGGTATTGATCACCGTGATCTGCCGGTCCCCCTTCACCGCCGACCCGTAAAGCTTATTGATCTCCTTGATCTTCTCCGCCGGTCGCTTCTTTGATTCGTGACTCGGGAAGACATTACACAAGACAATTGGCATCTCACTATCCGCCGCCTTTAGCTCCGCAATGATCAACTTGAGATTTCCCGCGATTACCGCCGGCTCGGCGCCTTCCTCCAGATCATTCGTTCCCATCAACATCACCACGCCCGATGGCTTGAGCGATAGGACATCTTCCTTGAGACGAAGCAAAATCCCACGCGTGGTGTCTCCGCTGATCCCCCGGTTGGCCACTTTGGCATCGAAAGCGCCGCCGATATTATCGCCCCAACCCTGCGTGATTGAATCGCCAACAAACACCAAAGCTCCCTGCTTTACATCCACCTCCCTGGCCCAAGCGCTGCGCTTCCTTATCCACAATTTTTGAAACCAATCATATCGCCTGATCGGACCCGCTCCCGGCAGCCCCTCGTCGGTTTGAGGGATATCGAAGGATCCCGCATCCTGGGCCTGAAGCGAAGTGAGTAATAGTAGGCAAAGTGCCTGAGGGAGAAAAAATCGTCTCATCGGCGAGTTTTACTGCGCCCTCTTAAATCTGACGAGAACTGAAATTCATCTCCCGATTTCCTCCTCCGCTAAGGATCGTGGGGTAGCGTCCGAGGCTCAGCGGTTTGCCTCCGGGGGAAGGCAAACTATGAAACCATGAGCGTGGGCTTTCAAATGCCCTGGTCCTTTATTTTACCTCTACAGGCCCTTCAGATATGCGGCACTCTCCTTAATGCTCGCAAGCGGATTGGGTGAGTGATCCTGCTCCACGTGGCAATGCGCCACTCCGGCAGCCTTACCGGCCTCAATGATGGGCTCCATCGGAATCATGCCATTGCCCAGTTCCTTGAAGGCCTCCTTCGGCATCCCTCCGTAAATCGGAAGCTTCAACCCCGCCTTGAGATCCTTCAGATGCAATTGGGAAACCCGCCCGCTCAATTTCTTAATCAAACCGACCGGATCCACACCCCCCGCCTTCACCCAGAAGACATCGAGCTCAAACTTCATCTCCGGAGCAAATTCCTTGATGAACACCTCAAAGCCATTCGAACCACCCATCGGCTGATATTCGAACGAATGATTGTGATAGGCCAACTGAATCCCGGCCTTCTTCGCGATCACGGCGGCCTTATTCAAATTCCCTGCAACCCGCTTATAGCCATCGAGGTTCTTGCGGTCCTTGCCATGGAGGTAAGGTATTACGAGATGGGTCAGTTTAATCTTATTGGCCTTCTCGACGATCTTCTTGAAATCAGAGAAGCCCTCGTCCGAAGGATTCACGGCGGTCTCCCATTCGAAGTGAGTCGAATTCATCGCCAGTCCATGATCCTGCGAGGCCTTGATCATGTCATCGCAATTCGGAAAGCCATACATTTCGCCCTGCTTGTAACCCGCCTCGGCAATCGCCTTGATCGTGCCAGCGGTGTTCTTCTTCATGGCATCGCGCATGGTATAAAGCTGAATCCCGATGTTCGCGCGGTATTTATTATCCGCGGCGAGTGCGCTGAGGGTGTTGGCAGTTCCCGCAAAAATAGAAGTAGCGGCCGAGGTCCTGAGAAATGAGCGTCGATTCATGAAAAGAAAGCAAACACAGGCCGCTGCCTCCTACCATTCAAAAGACAGACAAAGATCTCCGGCCTATTTCTTTAAGCGCTCCCACTCCTCCTTAGTCCCGCTGCTCTTCTGATTTTCCATCAGAATGAGCCAGCGACCCTTCTTTACCAACAAAGCTTCGAGGTGAATGTATTCCGTCTTCGCCACGCCTTTCTCATCGACGTGTTGATAGCGAAACATCCCAATTTCATGCGCCGTCTTGGGATCGCCCCATCTTTTCGAAAAACGAAAATCCACCGCCGCCTCCACCTTCCCGGCCTTCGTCGCATCGATCCCCGGCTTCCAGATCTCAAGCGCCTTCGCCAAAAGGTAACTCGTCTTTTTCTTCCCTGAAATCAAGACCCCGTCCGGATGACAAGTCGCTTTATATCCCTCAAAATCCCCCGCTTTCACCGCCCGCGAAACCTCCGCCCAATAGGTGTTCAACTCCTCAATCCGCTCGTCGGCGGATGCGACAGGAAGCAATAAAATTAAACGAAGCATCAATCGACTCACCATAGGGAGGTCATTACCTCACCTCAGGTGAAAAGTCACGACAATCGACACCGCTTCATTTTCATAAAAACGAATTAAAATACATTGGCGACAATTCACGAAGATTAGCGGACCCTCTTCCCGATGAAGACCGACTCCGAACCCATCGCGAATGCCCTCCTGCGATCACTCCTCGAGAGCCCACTCCTCATCGACGACCTCCTCGAAGCTCCCTCCTTTTCCCGCTCTCATCTCGCCCTTCCCGACCCAAAACCAGCTTTCAATCTTCAACAGAAACTCGGTCACCTCTATGAAGACGCCCTTGCCATCCTCCTGCGGGAATCACCCACCCTTGATCTCCTGAATGAAAACCTCCAAATCCGTAAAGACATCCACACTACCATCGGCGAGTTGGATTTCCTCCTCCGCGAAAAATCCACCGGTAATCTCATCCACCTCGAACTCGCCACCAAGTTCTACCTCGCCGTCGACACTTGGGACGGTCTCACCCTCCCCGGCCCCGATGCCCGCGACAACTACCACCGAAAACTTACCCGACTCCGAAATCACCAACTCACCCTTTCTTCACGCTTCCCGGATCATCTCCCCGAAACTTATCGCAACGAATCCATCGAAACGAAGCAACTCATCTACGGCTGCCTCTTCGATCATATTCATGGCGACCAATTGGCAAACCCCGAATTCATTTCCCCCACCTGCCGACGGGGCCGCTGGCTTCACCAATACGAACTCTCCTCTCATTTCCCCAAAGAAACCCAATTCCATCTCATCCCAAAATACCTCTGGCCCGTCCCATTTAATCTTCTCACCGACATCCCCCTCGAATCTTGGCAGCCCGATGAACCAATCGATCGCTGCCTCATGATCCATGCTGGCGACGACCCAACCCCTTACTTCATCGCTCCAGATTCCTACCCCAAATTCAACTCCTAAAAAATGACAGTGCATTCTTCGGCAAGCTATTCAGAGTAGCAAAATGTTCAGGCCCATCGTTCTTCTCTTTTCCTTCCTCTCTCTCTCCGCCTCGGCGCAAGACCACCGCGATCCCATCCGCCTGACCCACGGACCGATGCTCGGAAAGCCCACCACCGACTCCGTCCTCGTCTGGGGCCGGACTTCCGAGGAAGGCGAATTCGTCGTCAAATACGGCCTCGCCGAAAACGCCCTCAATCAAACCAGCCAACCGGCCACCACCAAGATCGGACACGACCTCACCGGCTTCACCCAGCTCTCCGGACTGAAGGGCGACACCCGTTACCATTACCAAATCTTCGTCGAGGGAAACCCTCACGGCCTCCCCGGATCCTTCCTCACTCTTCCCTCCAAGAAAGACAGCATCCACCCCGAACACAATCCCGAAGGCCTCTTTAATTTCCGATTCGAAGTCGGTTCCTGCGCCAACCAAAACCCGATCCACGGCATCGGCCACCGCGCACCCGTCTACGAAAACCTCAACCAGGACTGGGCCGACAAGACTCACTTCCACATCATGAACGGGGATTGGCTTTACGAAGAGCTCCGCACCTATCCCGCCGAAGCCTGGCGCCTCACCCAGGGTGTCAATGCCCTCCCGCCCGTCGTCGAAAACGCTCCATCCATCGTCGGAGTTTGGGAAAACTACAAACTCTACATGAGCCGCGGCGTCGAACGCGCCAAATGGCATCGCAACGTCCCGAGCTACTTTACCTTCGATGACCACGAACTCGTCAACGACATCTGGGGCTCAGCCGAAACCGGCAAGCGCCACCGCCGCACCGTCTTCCGCGATATCGGAACGCGCGCCTTTTACGACTACCTCGGTTGGGCCAATCCCGTCGCTCACTCCAACAAAGTCCACATTGGCCGCGGCCAAATGAAAGAAGGCAGCGACCTTCTTATCGATTCCAACACCGACTTCACCAAACTCCCGCTCGATGAAATGGGCAACCTCCACGTCCACTGGGGCACGCCCGAAGCCGGGGTCAACGACCTCAAATTCGACAACGACGAGGGCCACAAGAATTCTTACGTCTACGACATCGCCAAGGTCGTTGATAAACACACCTTGCAGCTCCACATGCCCGCCAAGGTCAGCGACACCGTGAGCTACTCCATCGCCCGACGTTCCTACGGAAATTTTCGCGTCGCGAATTGCGAGTTCTTCCTCCTCGATACCCGCAGCTCACGCGACATGCACGACGTCACCGACCGCGGAAAGGAAGGCATTTCCATGATCGGGAAATCCCAGCGCGAATGGCTTCTCAAATCAATGAAGGAAAGCGACGCCGATTTCTTTTTCCTCACTTCCTCGGTCCCCTTCATGATCCCTCACAGCGGCGCGGGCGGATTCGAAGCCGCCGGCAACAAAGAGGAAGCCTGGACCGGGTTTTTCCACGAACGCGAAAAGCTCATTAACGAATGGGACAAGCTCGGAAAGAAAGTCTTCGTCCTCACCGGCGACCTCCACAACAGCTTCGCCATCAAGATCACCGATAACGTCTGGGAGTTTTGCTGCGGGCCTCACAACAGCGTGAACCACGTCCCCAAAAACGACGAGATGGATCGCCCCGCCACCGGCATCTTCGACTGGGGTCCGCGCAAATGCGACATCCGCTGGAGCTCCTACATCCTCCCCGACCTTCCGCGCCTCGAACGCCTCTACCCGCACTTCTGCGTCGTTCAGGTCAACAACGTCTTCAACATGCCCAAGAAGCTCGGCGACAATCGACTCGTCGCCTACCCGCACCCGCAGGTCATCTTCCAATACTACGACGGCCGCACCGGGGATCTCGCCTACGCCGAAGCCATTTCTCTGGACCGGTAGGACAAATCCCCCATCAACCGCCTATTTTTGAAAATTTCACAAGAATAATATCGTATTTTGCCGCCCGGAAAGCTCTCCAAACGATCTCTTCCTCTCTCAAAGTCTCACTTGAATCCACTCATGAAACACATCTTCATCATTCTCACAATCTGCCTGACCCAACTCGGTCTCGCAGAGAAGCCCAATGTCGTCCTCATTCTCTCCGATGACCAATCCTGGACCGACTACGGGTTTACCGGACACAAAATCATCAAAACTCCGCGGATCGACAAGTTCGCCTCCGAGTCCCTTACCTACACCCGCGGCTACGTCACTTCTCCGCTTTGCCGACCTTCTCTCGCCTCCATCTTCACCGGACTCCACACCCCTGTGCACGGCATCACCGGAAACGATCTTCTTGTCGAAGGACTCAAAGGTCGCTCCTCACGCTCAGCTCCCAAAACAGCTCCCTTCCACGAACAAATTTATGCCGGATTCCAAAAGCAAGCCAACCTAGCCCGCCTCCTCGGAGACGCCGGATACCTCTCCTTACAGACCGGAAAATTCTGGGAAGGAAAACCACAACGCCACGGTTTCTCCAATGCCATGACACACGCCGATCCCAAAAAAGGCGGTCGCCACGGTGACGTCGGCTTGAAGATCTCCCGCACCGGCATTGCCCCCATCGAGTCCTTCCTCGATGAAGCCAAGAAAGAGGAAAAACCCTTCTTCATTTGGCACGCCCCCTTCCTTCCCCACACTCCGCACAATCCGCCCAAAAAACTCTACGATAAATACCTCAAACTCGAGCCCAACAAATTCATCGCCCGCTACTACGCCATGGTCGAATGGTTCGACCAGACCTGCGGTGAACTTTTCGACGAACTCGACTCCCGCGGCCTCGGCAAAAACACCATCATCGTCTATGTATGCGACAACGGCTGGATCCAATCCGGCGACTCGGGGAAGTATGCCCCACAATCCAAACAAGAACCACACGAAGGCGGCATCCGAACTCCCATTATGGTCAAGTGGCCCGACAAAGTCCCTGCCGTCATGGACCAGAAAACCCTCGTTTCCTCCATCGACATTGCGCCCACCATCTTGAAAGCCTGCGGCCTTGAAGTGCCCAAAGCCATGACCGGCCTCGACCTCCGCAACACCGCAGCCCTCGCTAGACGCAACGTGATCTTCGGCTACGACGGAAACCACGACATGCAGGACGTCAACAATACCACCTCCAACTGCGAGTCCCGCTACATCGTCGAAGGCGACTGGAAACTCATCGATCACATCAACAACACCTCCTTCGCAAAGAGATACAACGGACGCTACACCGGACGCCCCGGCAATGAGGCGGGCAAAGCCGAACTTTACAACCTCGCCACAGACCCACACGAAAAAACCAACCTCGCCGACAAACACCCCGAAAAAATCACGGCCCTCAGAAAGTCCCTCGACGCTTGGTGGAAACCCGGAAAATAAAGACCTGATGAATGTTCTCAACCCTCTCCTGGAGGCTGAGCTCATCATCAAGGAAGGCTCTGAGAAAACGGGCAAATACGATCTACGGGAATCATGAGAAAAAGCTAACTTTGCCTTTGCTCAAAACCAGACCTACGCCAGCACTCCCTTGATTATCTCACCGTCATCAGTCGGGCCGATGAGGCGCTGGTTCAAGCCCTGATAGGGAAAGCTGAAGCGGTTCGGGTCAAGTCCGAGAAGGTGCAGAATAGTCGCTTGCAGGTCTCGAATACCCACCGGATCCTCTCCGATGTAATATCCAATATCGTCGGTCTGACCGAAAGCACCTGGCTTGATTCCCGCTCCTGCCATCCACATCGTGAAGGCGTGCGGGTGGTGGTCTCGGCCGTAAAAGCCTTTTTTTAATTCGTTGCGCACGTTGTTCTGCATCATCGGCGTGCGTCCAAACTCGCCGCCCCAGACGATGAGGGTTTCCTCAAAAAGCCCACGTTGTTTCAGATCTTTGATGAGGCCTGCGATGGCCTTGTCAATCTGCTGACATTTAATCGGCAAAGTCTCATCGATTGATTCGCCCAGCGACGAACCGTGGTGGTCCCAACCCCAATCGTAGAGCTGCACGAAGCGCACGCCGTTTTCGACCAGTCGCCGTGCCAGGAGACAGTTGTTGGCGAAGGTCGGATCGTCGCCCTTGTAAATCTGGCGAGGGTCGGCGGCGGTCTCGGCGGCAGAAATGTGACCCGGTTGCGCACCATAAAGATCCAGGATGTGCTTTGGTTCCTTGGTGATGTCCATCACCTCCGGCACCGACATTTGCATGCGGAAAGCCAACTCATACTGCGAGATGCGGGTGAGGGTTTCCGGGTCGCCGATTTGCTTGTGCTGGAGCTCGTTCAGATCATTGAGCGCATCAAGGGTCTTCCGACGCATTTGACGACTCATGCCTTTCGGGTCCGAAAGATACAGGATCGGATCACCACCGTCGGTGCGGCACTGCACGCCCTGGTAAACGGTGGGTAGGAATCCCGAACCCCACAAGGATTTGCCGGCACTCGGAGTTTTACCGCCTGAGGCAAGCACCACAAAACCGGGCAGGTTCTGGTTCTCGCTGCCCAGTCCGTAGGTCACCCACGACCCCATCGATGGAGAACCAAGGAGTTGGCTTCCGGTTTGCAAAAGAAGCTGCGCGGGCGAGTGGTTGAACTGCTCGGTATGCATTGAGCGGATAACGCAGACATCATCGATCACAGAACTGAGACCGGGAAGCAGACTGCTGATCCACTGGCCACTCTCGCCATGCTGGGCGTAGTCGAAAACCGACCCCATCATCTTTGGTTTCCCCTTGATGAAGGCGAAGCGTTTTCCCTCGAGGTATTCATCCGGGCAGACCTTGCCGTGATACTTGGTCAAGGCAGGCTTATTCTCAAACAAGTCAATCTGCGATGGCGAACCCGCCATGTGCAGATAGATGATCGACTTGGCCCTGGCGGGAATGCGGAACCGCGGTTTGGTGGGTGTCGCCGTTTCAGCCGAGAGCATTTGCTGCAGGGCGATTGCACCGAATCCAAGACCGGATTGCTTGAAAAAGTGGCGCCGTGTATTTGCGCGAAGTTGCTCGAGTTTGAGATTCATGGTTTCATCAAAGTTTCATCAAGGTTGAGGATGACGCTCGCCACGCACACCCGGGCCGCGTCGCCTTCTTTGAGTCCGGCGGACTGGAGCAGCGCCTGAGCCTCTTCCGGTTTCGATGAGAAGTCGGCTTTCATTGTCTTGTAGAGCGCGTTCAGTCGTTTCGCTTCCTCCGCGGTCGGCGGACGCGTCAGGACAAGCCGGAAGCCGTGTTCGATGTCGTTCATCCGCTTTGCTAAGGCCCCGGCTGCTTCGACGAAGGCCGTGTCGTTTAGGGTCACGAGTGCTTGCAGTGGCGTGTTGGTGCGGACCCGCCGGATTTGGCAAACTTCACCGCTGCCGGCATCAAAGGAGGTCATTGCTGGATGTGGACTGGTGCGTTTGGCGTAGGTGTAGAGCCCGCGCCGGTAGCGATCCGGCCCGGTCGCGTTTTCCCATCGTTCTCCACTGTAGGTTGACTTCCATACACCATCTGGTTGCGGTGGCATTACTGATGGGCCACCGATTTTTCGCGTTAGCAAGCCGGAAACGGCGAGCGATTGATCGCGCACCATTTCCGCTGAGAGACGAAAGCGCGATCCTCGGCTGAGCAGCCGGTTGCGTGGGTCGGCGGCAAGTCTTTCGGGCGTCACTACCGTGCTTTGACGATAGGTCTCCGACATCACGATGGTTTTCAGCAGTTGTTTGAGTGACCAACCCTTCTCACGGTAATCCACCGCCAGCCAATCGAGTAATTCGGGATGCGACGGCACCGACCCCTGCGAGCCGAAGTCCTCCTCGGTCTCGACGATGCCGATGCCGAAAAGCCGCGCCCAGACTCGGTTTACCATGACTCGTGCGGTGAGCGGGTTCCCCGGCTGCATCAGCCACTGCGCAACGCCCAATCTGTTCGCTGGCGATGCGCTGGGAAGCTTACCGAACACCTTCGGCACGCCCGCTTCGACTTCGTCGCCTTGATCGAGAAAATTGCCGCGGTTGTGAACGCGAGTCATACGACGCTTCGCCCCAACGAGCTCTCGCATGATCGCGGTCTTGGAAATTTTGGATTGCACACCCTTGAGGATCTTCTGTGTTGCTGTCAATTTCGCGTGCAGTTCGCGCGTCGGTCCGTGGACCTGTTCGAAAAACATTTTTTCCAGACCCGCGACCGGGTTGATATCCGCCGTTAGCCATTTCACTGAATGTGTACTTGCTGACAAGCGGAAGGATTCGAAAATCAGCCCTTGGCCGTATTCCATGTCCAAAGTCAGGCGCAGTTGCCCGCCGGAGATTGGCTTGGCAAAATCGAAGACCGCAGCGTGTGGCTCGGAGGCCCTGGGGGAAAACGCCCAGCCCGCTTCCGGCTTGCCGTCAATCGCCCTGGCGACATCCCAACCGCGTTGCGAAAAATCAGCGCGCGGGTTGACGAGTTTGAGCTTCTTGGGTTTGGCACCCGGGACAAGAAACTCCGCGGTGAGCTCACGCAAGGCCACGTTCTTATCCTGCCACTTGCCGCCCGCTTTTTTGGGTAACGCATCGATACGCAAGGCGGTTGAGTCTCCCCCAGTCGGCAGATTAAGCGTCAGGGTCCATGTGTCCTTCTCCGGATTTTCCGAGCTGACTTTGAGCGCCCCGTCGGCTGCCTGCTTCAGCGTCACACCCTGCTTGGACTCCATCCCGGCCAGCTTCAACGGTTGCCAGAGCGGTGTCTTTTTAAAGGTCTCTTTCCACTTGGAAAAAGCCTTCGCGTAACCCGCTGGGTTTGCTTTTAGCTGTTGATTAAGGGCCGCAATTTCCACTTCGAACTTCGCGACTTGTTTGCTTTGCTCGGCCGTGGGAGTGGGCATCACAGGCGTGACCCGATCGGCGTCTTCAGTTTGGTTGAAGAAACTGTAGAATGAGTAATATTCTTCGATCGTGATTGGGTCATACTTGTGCGTGTGACACTTGGCGCATCCCATCGTGAGCCCCATCCAAACCTGCATCGTGGTGTCTACCCGGTCCTTGACAGCGGCAACGCGAAACTCCTCATCGTCCGTGCCTCCCTCGTCATTTTCCATCGTGTTACGATGAAAAGCGGTTGCCAGAATTTGTTCAGTCCTAGGCTTGGACAAGAGGTCACCGGCGAGTTGTTCGATGGTGAACTGGTCGTAGGGAAGATCGCGGTTCAGCGCCTTGATCACCCAATCGCGGTAGCGCCACATGTCGCGGTGACGGTCTTTCTCGTAACCTTTCGTGTCCGCAAAGCGCGCCAAGTCGAGCCACATCCGTGCCCAATGTTCACCGAAATCCTCAGCCTCCAACAATTGATCAACCACTGCTTCAAAGTCGCCTGATTTAACGAAGGCATCCGCGTCCTCAATCGTAGGCGGTAGCCCAGTGAGGTCGAGCGACACCCGGCGGATCAACGCGTAACGATCCGCCTCGTCTGCAGGCGCAAGCCCGGTCGTTTTCTTTAGTTGCTCACCGACAAAATAATCGATGGGATGCCTGCCCTCCGGCACGGCAGCTTTGACGGGGGGCTCAAAGGACCAGTGCGTGTCGTATTCTCCTCCTGAAGCGACCCAGGTCCGCAGCAGTTTTTTTTGAGCCTCGGTGAGAACATGACCCGTGTCCTGCGGCGGCATGAGGTCCTCTTCATCATTCGTTTCGATCCGATAAATCAACTCACTGTCTTCCACCGGCCCTAGGGCATCCTTCGCGCCCTTGGCCGTATCAAGCCGAAGCCCGCCTTCGCGGGACTCCTTGTCCGGTCCATGACAGGCGAAACAGTTCGCCGAAAGAATAGGACGAATGTCGCGATTGAAATTCACCGCCGCCTGACCGGAATCAATCGCAATTCCAAATGAGGTTAAAAAGAAGAGGCTGACTCTCGACATGATGGGACAGTTTGCCACGAAAGGTCGCAATCGTCTTGCATCCCAGGATCTTGTTTGTGTAAATTTCACGCATGAATCATACAAAAAAATTACGAACCACCTTTCTGAAGGAACTTCCCCAGGAACAGTTGTTGATGCTCTTTGATCTCGTTCCCAATGCCTCTTTCTTCCTCAAGAATACCCAGGGGCAATTCATCGCCTTGAACCGTCAGGGATGCGAATTCTGCGGAGTCTCGAGCGAATCCGGGGCCATTGGCAAAACGGACTACGACTTCTTCCAACCTGACCGGGCGAAGGCCTATCAGGAAGACGATTACGCTGTCATGACATCGGGAGAACCCGTGTTCAATCGCATCGAAGCCCTGCCCGAATCCATCCGCTCTCCCCGTCTCGTCATCACCAGTAAAATCCCCGTGCGTGACGCCAAAGGAAACGTGATCGGCGTCGCTGGATTCTCCCGCCGCGTCGAGGAGTTCCGGGATCACTCCGGCATGATCGGCCGCTTTGCGAAGGTAGTCTCCCATCTGCACAATCACTACGGCGAACCCATTGCCACCCCGCACCTAGCCCACATGGCAGGCATCTCGGAGAGCCAGTTCAACCGCCGCTTCCGTCAGGCCTTCGGAACAAGCGCCCGACAATACCTCTTGCAAATCCGGGTCGACGCAGCAGTCCGGAAGCTACAGGAAAGCAATCAAACCGTCTCCACCATCGCCCTTGACTGCGGCTTTCACGACCACGCCCACTTCAGCCGCAGCTTCCAGCGCATCATGCACTGTTCCCCGTCAGACTACCGCAAAAGAATCGACTCAATTCTTGGATAAAACCCTCAGAACAATCCTGGCAACCCGCCAAGGAGCTCAGCGCTTCCAGCCCGACCGGAGGGGAGAATCCCCTTTCCAGATTTGCCACGATGGCGCTGTGGCTGCATCTACTTCGCCAGCCTCGGCGCGGAATGGCCTTGTTCGCGGATTTTTTTCAAAAGCGCCTGCATCTCCTTCACCTTCCCCGGATGTCTCGCAGCGAGATCGTTTCTCTGCCCAATGTCTTCCTTCAAATTAAAGAGCTTCGCTTCCGCATTTTCCTTTTCGGCGTAGCCGTGCTTCTTCTCCCAGTTCTTATCTCGACGAGAAACGTATCCGCTCTTGGTATCGACCAGGACCCAATCGCCATCACGAATGGCGTAGCGACCGCTGCTCGTATTGTGAATGTGTGTCGAACGTACCGACTTCATCTCGCCCTTCAGAAGAGGCAATAGATTATGCGAATCTTCGGCTGCGTTTTTCTTCGGAAGCTCATAGTTCACCACCGCCGCCAGCGTCGCCATGAAGTCGATCTGCGAAACGAGCGACTCATTCAACGTCCCCGTTTTGATCACGCCGGGGTACTTGATGATAAACGGCACGTGATGTCCGCCCTCGTAGATATCGCGCTTCAATCCCCTCAGCGGATACGACGACCAATGATCGTATTTCTCATCCCGTGCATAAGCATAGTGCTCGGGCCCATTGTCTGCCGTGAAGATCACCAGCGTATTCTCGGCTTGGCCAGATTCCTTCAACGCTTTGAGAAGCTGCCCAATCGAGTGATCCGTTTCATGAACAAAATCCCCGTAGGGACCCGCTCCCGATTTCCCGTCGAATTCGTCATTGGGAATGATCGGCGCATGCGGCGACGGGTAGGCGAAGAAGAGAAAGAAGGGCTTATCCGTCTTGGCCTTCTCCTTGATGTACTCCACGCCCTTCCTCGTGGTCACCGGGATATTCTCATAAGGATCCCATCCCTTGATCATTGGACCAGGCCGAAATTCCCAGTTCCCTTCCTTAATTTTTTTGAACTTCGAAGTATCCATGATGGCATCCGGCGGTCTCACCACTTTGTCGTTTTCAATCCAGCAGTATGGCGGGAAATTGATCACGGTATCCCCGAAGTAATAATCAAAACCATGCGCCAGCGGTCCATCGGGAATCTTCTTACTCCAGTCAAAGGCCTCCGGACCCCATTGCTTCTTCTTGCGATTCCACTGCGTCACCTCCGTCGGTTTAGCATCTGGCTTCTTCAGCACCTCCCAATCCCAGCCGAGATGCCACTTTCCGATCACCGCCGTGTCGTATCCTTTCTCCTTGAACATCTCCGGCATCGTCAAGCGCTCGGGTTTGAACACCGACCCGCCAAAGGCATTCACAATGCCATGGAAGTCCCGCCAGTGGTGACGTCCCGTCAGCAAGGCATAGCGCGATGGCGTACAAATGCCGGAGGACGAATGCCCGTCGGTAAAGCGCATCCCCTCCTTGGCCAACTGATCCAGATGCGGTGTGGGAATCTTGCTCTTTGAATTGTAACAACCCAGATCTCCAAAGCCCAAATCGTCGGCATAAAGAATCAGGACGTTGGGCTGCTTGGCGATCAAGGAGGCTCCTGAAATAGCCAGACAGGAAAGCGAGAGAAGGCATCGGAGCATCATGGTGGGGCATTACCTCCCGAATTCCCCTAAGGTTTCAACCTAAATTTCTCGCTCTTGAAAAGGCGCTCATTCTCTGACAAATACCCTTGTCCCAACCGGTATCTTCTCCCAATGCGTCTCCTTCTCACCCTTGGCTTGCTCTCACTCATCTCCCCGCCCCTCTGGGCCGATGAGTTTGCCGACGCCACGCGCGCCCTTTTTAAAAAGCATTGCTACTCTTGCCACGGTGAAAAAAAGCAAAAGGGCGACATCACCTTACATGACCTCGACAGCCTAGAGGCCGCCTTTCAAAAGCACGCCCTGCTCGACAATATCATCGATCAAATCGAGTCCGGCGACATGCCACCCGATGACGGAGACGTTCTCCCAACCGATGCCGAGCGCAAGCAACTCATCGATGCCCTCTCGAATGTCAATAACCGCATCAAAACCGGCGACGTTCCCCAGAAAGCCGGCCGCGTCACCCTGCGCCGTCTCAACCGAAACGAATACCACTACACCGTGCGCGATCTCTTCGGAGTGAATTTCAACCCGAGCCAGGACTTCCCGGCCGATGGGGCAGGCGGGGAAGGATTCGACAACACCGCCGCCGCGCTCTTTTCCAGCCCTACTCTTCTCGAAAAATATCTCGCCGCCGCCAAAAAAGTCATCGCTTCGGTCTACCTCAATCCCGGACTCAAAAAGCGCGCCATCTTCAAGCAGCCGGAAACGCCCAAGGACACCGAAGCAACGGCAAAGGAGATTCTCAGCTACCACGCCACCCTTGCTTATCGCCGGCGTGTGAGCAAAGACGACATGGCTCCGCTCATGAATGCCTTTCAGCGCGAAACGAAGAGCGGCAAGTCCTTCGCCGATTCCCTTCGCGCTCCGTTCACCGCCCTCCTCATCAATCCGCGCTTTCTTTTCCGCGCCGAACACAACCAAGCAGGCAAAGACGAATGGAAGCTCAACGATTTCGAAATCGCCACCCGTCTTTCCTATTTCCTCTGGTCGTCCATGCCCGACCGCGAGCTCTTCCGTCTCGCCGATACTGGGAAACTCAGTGACCCGAAAGTGCTGCGCGAACAAGCGCAGCGTATGATTGCCAGTCCGAAGTCCACCGCCCTCGCCCGTCACTTCGCTGGACAGTGGATTGGTTTCGAGAAAATGATCAGCACCGTTGATCCCGACCAAAAACGCTTCCCCACCTTCAACGACAACCTGCGAAAAGCGATGTATTACGAAAGCGTGGAATTCTTTTCCCACCTCCTTCGCAAAGACCAACCGCTCACCGATCTCATTGAGAGCGACTACACCTTTGCCAACGCCACGCTCGCACGACACTACGGACTCAAGGAAAAAGTGACCGGCAGCGAGATGAAAAAAGTTGCGCTCCACGACAAATCCCGCGGCGGCATCATCGGGATGGGCAGTGTCCTTACTTCGACCTCACTTCCGCTCCGCACCAGCCCGGTTCTGCGAGGCGTCTGGATTCTCGATACGCTCCTCGGCGATCCCGCGCCGCCTCCTCCGCCCGACGCCGGCGAACTTCCTGCCGACGACACCAAAGCCGACGGTCTCACCTTCCGTCAGCAACTCGACATTCACCGCAAAGCACCCAAATGCGCCAATTGCCACAACCGTATCGACCCTCTCGGCTACAGTTTGGAGAACTTCGATGCCATCGGTCGCTGGCGCGAAAAGGATGCCAACGGCAAACCCATCGACGCCTCCGCCATCCTCCCCGGTGACATCGAGTTTTCCTCACCCGCTGAACTCAAGACGCTTCTGATGTCGGCCAAGAACAAGTTCGCCGCCAACGTGACGCGCAAGATGCTCTCCTACGCCACCGGCCGCGGCCTCGAATACTACGACGAAGCCGTCGTGACAAAGATCGTCGCCAAACTCGAGAAAAACGGCTACTCTGTCCAAGCACTCGTTCACGAGATCGTAAACTCCCGCCCTTTCCTCAACCGCTCAAGCACCCGATAACCATGGCCAACATTCAATCCAACCGCTGGCAGATTTCCCGACGCCAAACGCTCAAAGGCCTCGGCGCCACCATGGCGCTTCCTTTTTTGGAAGCGATGCGCCCGCTTCACGGGCAATCCACTTCGTCCGGCGATCCAGTCCGCATGGCTTGCCTCTTCATGCCCAATGGCGTGCGGCCAGACAAGTGGACACCCACCGGCTCGGGAAAAACCTACAAGCTTTCCCCCATCCTCTCTCCGCTCGAAGAGCTCAAGGAAGAGATCATGGTGATCAGCGGCCTGACCAACAAAGCCTCCCACGGCGGCGACGGACACTACTTCAAAACCGCCAGTTGGTTGACCTGCACCACGATTGAAAAAACCGTAGGGTCCAATGTCAGCTCGAATGGAATCTCCATTGACCAGGTCGCGGCCCAAGAAATTGGTAACAGCACCCGTCTTCCTTCCATGGAGTTGGGTACCGAGCCGATCACCAGCGGCATCGACCGCAACGTCAATTTGACGCGACTCTATGGCTCTCACATTTCCTGGAAAAAGCCCGATGTTCCTCTTCCTTGCGAAATCAATCCACGCATCGCTTTTGATCGCCTTTTCCGAAATCGCAACAAGTCCGGAAGCTCCGCTGCCGGGAATCCCGACAAGTCGATTCTCGATATCGTTCTCGATGACGCCAACAGCTTGAAGCGTTCCCTTGGCGACGAAGACACCCACAAGCTCGACCAGTATCTCGAAAGCGTGCGCGAGGTCGAACGTCGCATTGAAAACGAGGCCTCCCAACTCGGCGCCGGACAAAACCTCACGCCCGAAGCGCTCAAGCAACTGGCCGCTCTCAGCGAACGCATCAATAAAGCAGGCGGCGGAAGCAAGAACGACTTCGGGTCGCTGCAACGCCTCAACCCAACCGAACACGTTCGCCTCATGATGGACATCATGGTCCTCGCTTTCTGGACCGATTCCACACGCGTCTCCACCTTCATGTTCGGCAACGCGGTCTCCGGAAAGAACTTTTCCTTCCTCGACGGAGTGAGCGGAAGCCACCACTCGATTTCGCACCACAAGAACGACAAAAAACAGCTCGACCAGTACCAGATTATCAACACCTGGCACACCGAGCAATACGCCTATATGCTTCAGCGTATGAAAGAGATCCCGGAAGGAAGCGCGACCTTGCTCGACAACTCGATGGTTCTCTTCGGTTCCGGCATTCGCGACGGAAACGCCCACGCCACCAAAGACATTCCCATCGTTCTCGGGGGTGGTGCAAAGGGCCAGCTCAAGACCGGCCGGCACCTCGAAACCAGCGGAGCAGACCTGAGCAGTCTCTACGTCGGCATGCTCAAGCGCCTCGGCGTCTCCAAGCAAAACGTCGGCGAAGCCTCTCGCGAACTCAGAGGGATCTAGGCAGATATGCCCGCCCCCTTCGAACTTCGCACGCCAAGTCTCGACGACCTCGGCGCGCTGGCAGAGTTGGGAAGAGCCACCTTCGTCGAAACTTTCGGAGATCTTTACACGCCTGAAGATCTCCACGCCTTCCTCACCGGAGTCTATAGCGAAAAATCAGTTTCGGAAGAACTCAACAATCCCGACCTTCAATTCCAGGTCCTCACTCAAGAAGAAGAACTCGTCGGCTTCGCCAAAATCGGCCCGGTCCACGTCCCAGCTGAAAATCCGGACCCCTCGGCGATGGAGCTCTGGCAGCTCTACGTTCGTCAGGAATTCCTCGGACAGGGACTCGGGCAAAAGCTCATGGCTTGGGCCGAGGAGCAATTCGCAGCCCGAAAAGCCGCCGATATTTATGTCAGTGTGTTCAGCGAAAACGAACGCGCCATTCGCTTCTATGAAAGCCACGGCTTCAAACAAGTCGGCGAATACGGCTTTCCAGTTGGAGATCAAATCGATCTTGAGTGGATCATGCACAAAATCGGATCAAGTCGGAACTAGCTGACAAAACCGTTCGTAGGCTTGTTTCCACTCCGCATCATCCTGAGGCTCGAAGCATTTAGTTTCGAATGAAGAACGGATCATGGCCCGGCCTTCGGCGAGAGAATCCAATTCACCACAGGCCACCATTTGCATCATGAGATTTCCGGCGGCGGTCGCTTCATATGGACCGACCACAACCGGGCGGTTAATGCTATTGGCAATACATTGGCTAAGCATGTCATTCCTGCCACCGCCACCAATGATGTGTAACACTTCAACTCGGTGGCCGATCACTTCTTCCAGTCGCTCGAGAACATGGGCGCACTTCATCGCCAGGCTATCCATCAGCGTGCGAAGAATTTGCGCCGGAGTTTCCGGAATGGCCTGACCGCTTTCCTGACAAAAATCGACGATCATTTGAGGCATGTCGGCTCGAGTAGAAAAGCGTTGATCGTCGGGATCCACCAGGGACCTCAGCGGCTCAGCTGTTCGTGCCATGCCCGCCAACTCTTCAAAGCTCCAGACGTCTCCATTCTCGGCCCACACCCTGCGGCATTCCTGCACCAACCACATTCCGTTGATGTTCTTCAGCAAACGAATGGTATCGAAGACCCCCACTTCATTAGTAAAATTATGCTTCCGGGCAAGCTCGCTCAAAATTGGCTGATCCAATTCCACGCCGAGTAATGACCAGCTCCCCGAACTCAGGTAAGCGAAATTCTTGTCGCCATCAGCAGGAACCGCCGCGACGGCGGAGGCGGTATCGTGGCTCCCCACTGTGACGACCTGAGTATGCGAAAACAGCCCGGTTTCAGTGGCAATGTCGCCCTTGACCGGCCCGAGAGATTCACCAGCCTCAATCAACTGCGGCGTCTTTTCCAAAGAAGCTCCGATCTTTTCGAAGAGCTTAACCGACCACCGCTTCTTCACCGGATTGTAAAACTGGGTCGTGCTGGCATTGGTTCGCTCGCAGAGAGCCTTCCCGGTCAGCCGTAGATTAATGAGGTCGGGAATGAGCAAAAATTGCGCGGCATCATCCAACAATTCCGGCTCGTGCTTCCTGGCCGCGGCCATTTGGAACAAGGTGTTGATCTGCATGAACTGCAGGCCGGTCTTCTCGAAAATTTCTTTCCGGGAAACCGCCTCACAAACCTCATCCATCGCCTGCTTATTTCGGGCATCACGATAATGGCGGGGCACCGCGATGAGCTCCCCGTTTTCATCAATCAACCCGTAATCCACTCCCCAGGCATCCACCCCAATCGAGCGGATTGTTTCAGCGCCATACTTCGCCACCGAAATTTTCAACCCCTCGACAACGCCGCTCCAAAGACTTTCGAAATTCCAAAACAACCCGCCGTCCCGTTCATCNNGAANATTCTCGAAGCGGTTAATTTCATCGAGCGAAAACTTTCCTCCAGACACCACTCCAGCGATGACCCGGCCACTGCCAGCTCCGAGATCGATCGCGAGATAAACTGACATGCCTAGAGAAGATTGAGATCCTTCATCGCCTTCGCGTGAAGATCAAGATATCGGTCACGCGACTCCGCGCCAATCAAATCCTCATTCCAGTTTGGAATGATGTCTGACATGCGGGACTTTCCTTCCTCGCTCTCGAGAAGCTCCGGAAAACACTTCTCGACACACTCCAACATGACCTGCGTCGAAACCGAAGCTCCCGGTGAAGCACCAAGCAAAGCGGAGATGCTTCGGTCTTCGCTGGTGAGAACTTCGGTGCCGTAATGCACGATCCCCGGTTCTTCACCGGGCTCCTGCTTGATTGCCTGCACACGAATCCCGGCATCGATTACCTCCCAATCTTCCTCCCGGGCATCGGGGTAGAAGTTGTAAAGCTCCCGCATACGAGATGACTTCGATTGCAGCCCCTGTTCGACGAGATATTTCACCAGATCGAGATTGAAGAGCCCGACTTTGATCAGCGAGAGAATGTTGTTCGGACGAATGGAAAAAGGGAGATCGGTATGGCTCCCGCCTTCGTGCAAAAACTTCCCAGTCCAGGCCGCGAAAGGACCGAAGAGGAGATATTTTTCGCCGTCAATGACCCGCGCATCAAGATGGGGAACGGCCATCGTTGGAGCCGCACCAAGAGCTTGGCCGTAGACCTTCGCCGTGTGTTTTTCAACGACCTCGGGATTCCCGGTGATCATCCACTGGCCTCCGATTGGAAAAGCCCCATAGCCTTTCGCTTCGGGAATGCCGGATTTTTGGAGAAGGGGTAGCGAACCACCGCCCGCCCCGATGAAAACAAAATCGGCCTCGACCGTTCGATTCTCTCCGCTCAGCTCATCGCACACGGTCACGATCCATCCTTTGCCGTTTTTGGTCAGATCGACGACGCGATGGCCGAAATGGGTCTCGCAATCCTTCTGCTCCCCGAGCCAGTCGCAGAAATTCTCTGAGATCGCGCCAAAATTCACATCCGTGCCACCATCCATGTGGGTCGCCGCGATGGGTTGATCTTCATCGCGACCTTCGACAAGTAGCGGAGCCCAGGAACGAATTTTCTCCCGGTCCGTGGAGTATTCCATGGGCTCGAAAAAGTGATGCTTCTTCAAGCCCTCAAAGCGAGCCTTTAAATAAGGCACCTGTTCTTCGGTATGAACGAGCGAAATGTGTGGAAGCGGCTGGAGGCAATCACCCGGCTCCTTGATAATGCCCTTCCGAACCCCGTGGGCCCAGAACTGAAGGGAATGCTCGAAGTCTTCAAAAACCGAAATCGCTTTGGTGACATCGACCGTGCCGTCTTCTTCCATATCCGGAGTATAGGAAAGCTCGCAGATCCCGGCATGCCCGGTGCCCGCGTTGTGCCATCCATTCGAGGCTTCCTGAGCCGGTCGGTCGGTCACTTCGAATAGCTGAATCGATAAACCCGGCTTCAACTCCTTGAGCATCACCCCAAGAGTCGAGGACATGATCCCCGAACCAATGAGAACTACGTCGGTTTTCATCTGAAGAACTATCGTAAGAAGGCTTCGTGAAGGCCACCGTCAACCGCGAGAATCTGTCCGGTTGTTTTCGAGGAAGCATCGCTGAGCATGAAAAGCATACCCTCGGCCTGATCAGTTGGAGTGATCGGAGCCTTGGTCAAGGTGCGGTCGGCATAGAATTGAGCAAGCTTGTTGCGCAATTCTTCGGTCTCCTCATTGTCACTAAAAGGAATGTCATACTTCGTCAGGGAAGCAATGACGCGATCCCGAGGGAACATTCCGCTCCCGGCCACCACCGTGGCAGGCGCCACGCCATTCACCCGCACCAATGGAGATAGTTCGATGGCAAGTTCACGTAGAAGATGATTCGCCGCAGCCTTGGAGGTATCATAAGCGAGACTCCCCTTTTTGGAGACCACCGCATTGGCACTGGTGGTGACAACCATACTGCCCTTCAAACCCTGCTCGTTCCATATCTTGGCGGCTTCATCAGCGACGAAGTAAGGACCGGCGACGTTGATGTCGAAAGTCAGTCCCCAACGATCATCGGGAATGTGTCCGGTCCGATCGGGCGGCACGAAGATCCCGGCAGTTACCGCGATGTGGTCAAATCCGCCATACGCATAGATTACCTCGTCCAGCATGGCCTTGATACTGGAGCGATCTGTAACGTTGCACGCGACCCCAATAGCATTTCCACTCCCGGAGATCCCGGTTCCCGCTACGCCGATCCCTTGTCCGACTTTGGCAATGAGTTCTTCAGCAGTCGCTTGAGCAGCCTCCAAATTGAGATCGGCACAAACGACATGCGCGCCTTGATCGATCATGGTGTGCGCCATTTCTTTGCCAATGCCACTCCCGGCACCGACAACAATCACGACCTTGCGCGCAAATTCACGCTCGGGTGGCATGCGCTGAAGCTTCGCTTCCTCGAGCGCCCAGTATTCGATATCGAAGGCTTCTTTCTGGGGTAGCCCAATGTATTCATCGATGGCCTCAGCTCCGCGCATCACGGCAATGGCACAGTTGTAAAACTCAGCAGTCACGCGTGACTCACTCTTATTCTTCCCGAAGGCGATCATGCCGATTCCGGGAATCAAGACCACGGTCGGATTTGGGTCACGCATCGCAGGCGAGTGCACTTCCTTGTTCGCCTCGTAGTACACGGCGTAATCCGCACGATACTTCTCGAGCCCGCCTGTGAGTTTTTCGCGAAGAATATCAAGCCCTTCGTTTTGCGGATCCCAATCGATATAAAGCGGCTTAATCTTGGTGCGCAGGAAATGATCGGGGCAGGATGTTCCCAGCTCGGCGAGACGTTCCGCCGCGTTGCTGTTGACGAATTCCAAGACCGACTCGGTACTCTCGATCGTCGCAATGAAACGATTCTGTTGACTGACCTGCCCACGCAGCCAGGGAACGAGTTCGCTCACCAATTCCTTTTGCTGTTCGCTGGCAAGGTTTCCGTATTTGGCTCCTTCAAACGTCTGATCACCCTTGTCGCGCTCCTCGATGTAACGTCCGGCGCGCTCGATCAGCGAAAGAGTCAGCTCGTAACATTCCTTGTCATCGTCAGCCCAATTAATGAGCCCGTGCTGCCCCATGTTGATTCCTTTGGCGGCAGGATGCTTTTCGCAAACATCCTGAAAAAGCAAGCCAAGATCAAAGCCCGGACGTTGCCACAATGTATAAACCACTTCATCGCCAAAAATCTCTTTCGTGATTTCCTCCGAGCGCCTCGTTGCACAAATCGATATGAAGTCATTCGGGTGCATGTGATCGACATGCTTGTAGGGAATGAAGGAATGGAGCGGCGTATCGATGGACGAAGCACGTGGATTCAAATTGAAAGTGGTATGGCGATACATCCCCACCATATCGTCTTCGATTTGCGTCTTGAGTCCGTTCGGGGTTGTGGCGTGGTAAATCCCCTGGAGTGCGATGAGTTTGTCCTGATAGAGCGAAGAAAAGTTTTCCACAGTGGAGGTCCGGAGATCTCCTCCAGAGCCTTTGACCCAGAGCACATTCACGTCCTCACCGCTCAAGGGATCTTTTTCGATCGCCTTCGAGGAAGTATTTCCTCCTCCGGTATTCGTGATGCGCAGGTCGTCTCCCAGAATGTTGGAGCGAAAAACGAGGCGCTCGATGGGGCTCATCTTGGCGACCTTTTCGTCGTCCCAATGATAATTTACGTGGCGGTAGTCGGATGGATCAAATGACATTGAATAATAGGGAAATNTGGTGAATTAGGGAGCTTAGGCGTAGCTTCCGCCCGCGACAATGCCGAGTTCCTTGCGGCGGGCTTTTNGGTCGGCTTCAATCTGCTNAAGGTAGCCACTTCTACGGAAGGAAATAAGCGGATCTTCCTCCAGACCTCGGCCTTGACGCCATTTGGNAATCGCTCCGCTGACGTNGGTCCCAAATGCCTGCTTCAAAAGGCGCTCCGCGTCGGATAATTTGTCCGCCAAATCAATCGCCGCGCCATCCTGAAGAAATTTCCCAAAGCGCGTGCCTGTATCAGCAAACCCCCACGACGGGAGCTCGATGCGAAAATCATCAAGCGCAGAATGAACTCGCTCTATCGTCTTTTCAGTCATGGAAATTCACGCTGACTTCCGGCGCCTTCCGGATCGTTCCGTGAAAGGCAACTTGAAACGGAGCACCCTGTCAACTTATAAGGCTTCTTGACCTTTCACCTCGATTGACTAACTCACCGGTCCAACGGACTCGCGTTCCATGAAGTTCGTCGGGAAGCTCGCCACCTGGGGAGGCAACACTTCCTTGCTCTCGATTCTCGTGAGTAAAAATTCGATAGCCTTCGCTGCCATCTCTTCGTGCTGCTGTGCCACGGTGGAAAGAGAGACAACCAATTGCTCCGCCATGGGAATGCCATCAACTCCGACGACGGAAACATCCTCGGGGATACGCATTCACCAAAAAGTATTTAATCGTTTTTTGTCAAAATTTGGACTGAGCGACATTAACTGGTGAACCTCTTGAATCATTCAGGATATTCCCGACCTCCGTCATGGCGCAATCCACCTCACAGAAACCGAGCGAACACTAACGCAATCCCGCTCCTAACAGCTCCTCCAAAGGACCGAGGAAGCTCTGGGGGATGTATGCCGGCGAGCATGCCTCGGGAACCGAATTCAGGATCAGATTTAGTGAAACGCATCCTCTTCGTTCTGGCTTGCTCCACTCTCGGCCTCCTCGCCAAGCCACCACCAATGTCAGGAAGAGTTACCCCTTCGGTTTATTGCCGGGAGATTCGGGAACCAACTATCCCGGTAATCAGCGAAGTCCCAAAGAGCGTAACCAACAAACCCAATACCATTCTCCCGGTCACGACCTCATCCAAAATCAACCAGCCCCAGAAGATTCCGAAGAAAGGAATCAGGAACGTTACCGAGGTCGCTACGGTGGCACCGGACCGCTGAATGAGTTTGAAAAATATCACAAAGGCCAAGGCAGTGCAAAAGAGCGCCAGGATCATGACACTGAACCAGCTCTTGGCTGACGGCATCGTCTCGGGTAACCGAACCAAGGCCAAGGGAATCATCACAAATCCCGCACCTAAAAGACTCCCGGCCGAACCGACCAGAGGGCGCACTTTTTGAAGCCTGCTTTTCATCCAGCTCGCTCCGAAGCCGTAACACGCACAGGACAAGATACATGCCCCAATAGGCCAACCCAGTCCGGCGTCACTAAAATCCAATTTATCCCACACCAAAATAACCACTCCGAGAATGCCAAACCCCAAACCAATAATCTGCGATACCCGCAAATTTTCGCCCAACCAAACCGCCGCGATTACCGCGCTAAAAATGGGCACGCTGGAATTCATCAATGAGGTGAAGCCCGCGCTCAAGGTCAACGAAGCGTACGAGAGCAGCACAAAGGAAATCGCCGACCCCATCACGCCGCTCACCAGTAATTGCCACCAATACTTCTTTGCCATTTCCCGGGCCTCTTTTCTGAGAAAAACCGGAGACAGAAACACCCCCGCCAAGGTCATCCGCAACGCCACCAAAGGCACCGGTCCAAAATCCGGCGCGGAAATTCGCATGAAGAGAAAAGAAGCTCCCCACAGACCGGCCAGTACAAAAAGGATCAATAAATCGCCAATCCGCATTTGAGTGTTCTTGCAAAGAGTCTCACGATCAGTTGCTGTGTCGAGGCATTAAGACATTCTCGGCCATACATTCTCTCGATGAACAAATCCCTCACTCTCCTGACCATTCTTAGCTTTTCAAATCTTGTATATTCCGAAAAGACACAGCCGGACTCGCCATGGAAGGTTACCGGCGCGGCCTCCCTTGGTTACGCCAGCGGGAATTCGGACAACACCAGCCATTCGCTGCAGTTGTCCGCCGAGTATGCCAAAGACAAAAACGAAGTATTCTTGGATGCGGACTTGCTCTACTCGGAAAGTAACGGCGACACCTCTACCGACTCATTTCGAATCCAGGGACAATACAACCGGCAGGTTACCGAGAGATTTTTCCATGGTATCAATGGTTCCTATTTCACCGACCGCGTCGCCGATCTCGACTACCGCACCGAGATCGGATTGAGTCTGGGGTATAATTTGATCAAGAACGACGACACCTCCCTCTCCCTCGAAATCGGTCCCGGCATGGCCTGGGAAGAACAAGGGGGCAAGAGCCACGACCTCGTGATTAACCGCTTCGCCCAACGCTTTGAGCACCAGCTCAAAAAACGCGCCAAGATTTGGCAAAGCATCGCCTTCACACCCAAGTTCGATGACTTCAACGACTACAATCTCATCGCCGAGGCAGGCATCGACACCACAATTTCCGAGCACTGGGCTCTCCGCAGCTCGATTCGCTATCAATACGACAGCACCCCTGCCGCCGGACGCCAGTCCGACGACACCACCCTCCTCATGGGACTGTCCTATTCATTGGCAGGATTTGATGATGTGAAACCAACTGGCTCCAAATTTATTGCCAATTCCTGGAGCACCGCTACCTCCCTCGGCCTCGGTCTTAATAGTGGAAACTCGGAGAGCAAAACCATCGTGCTCTCGTTCGATAGCTCCTACAAAGAAAGTAAACGCGAAGTTCTCCTCAGCAGTAAATATAACTTCGCCGAAAACGACAATTCGACCGACACCGACACGCTCCGGGCTAATGCCCAATACAATCACCTTTTCGGTAAAAAGTCCTATCTCGGAGCCGGACTCGGCTACCTCCGCAATCAACTCTCCGACATCAGCCATCGCATCACTCCCTCTGTCACTTTGGGTCACTATCTCGTCAAGGAAGACGATTTGACCTTAAGCGTCGAAGCTGGCCCCGGGGTAACCTTCGAAAAGGTCGGCGGAATCACTGATGACTACTTTTCAGTCTCGGCCGCCGAAAAATTCACTTGGTCCATCAACGAGACTACAGAAATCAAACAATCCCTCTCCGCCATTCTCGATCCATCTAACAGCGGCAACTATTCTCTCGCTGCCGACGCTCAACTGAATCTCAAGATCTCTGCTATGCTCTTCTGGCAAATTGCAGCCACCTGGACCTACGACAACGCCCCGGCCGTCGATCGCGGAAAAGACGACACCACCGTGAGCACCGGGATTTCCCTAAAGTTCTAACTCGCATTTGCGATCAAGAAATCGACCAGCGTTTGGCTTTGAAACCACCCGGCCCACATATCGTGACCTTTTCCCGGAACAACTTCCAGAATCATCTTGCCACCTAGTGCTTCGTAGCGCTCCTTGATTAATCCTGAATTCTCCTTCAAAGGAACCACCTTGTCTCTGTCACCGTGAATGTGAAAAATCGGCACCTTGGCTTTAGCCAATGGAGCCAGTCTCTCGACGGGGTTATGTACTTGCAACTTCGCACCGAGTTGCTCCGCGCTTATCTTGTAAGCTCCCGCAGCCCTCGTTAATCCTGGGTAGCTCGTCAAATTTCCCACCGGATAGACTCCCACAATGCAGGCCACCAACTCAGGGTGCTCGACCGCCCAATTGTAAAGCATGAGCCCTCCCCGGCTCCGCGCCATCAGACAAGCCTTCTTCGCCATTCCACGCTTTTCAACCAGATGTTTATGGAACTTCGAATAATGGGCCCGTCCATCCGGGCTCCCAAATGACTCCCCCACATCAATCCCCGCGATCGCAATTCCCTTCGCCAAAAACTGCTCAAACATCCAGACCTCTTCCTTCCCCGGCAACCTCGGCAAGGTCGGGGCATACCACACCCACGGAATTGGCTCGGCCTTCTTTTTCGGCAGAATTAAAAAGGCGGTCCGACCATCCACCTCAAACACCTCACCTCCCTTTAGAGGTAAATTCTTCTCAGCAGCATTTCCCAGAGAAATCAAACAAGCAAAAATGCCGAGCAGGAAATTCTTCATACTTAATTCGCTACCTTTTCCAAAAGATGCTTCCGACAAAATTCCAACTGTAACTCCAGCCAGGTTTTCCCTTCGTCGATTTTCGGTAAGTCATTACGCCCTCCACCATATACAACCGAGGGAATCCCCAGCGCTTTCGCTTTTTCATGAAGCAAGGCTGCCTGCTGCGGCGGGTGAATTCGGTCATTGGGTCTGGCGTCGGAATAAATGAAAATCGGAGCCTCCCCCTTGTCCATATAGCGTAAGGCAAAGTCCTTGGTTCCGATTGGCTGCATGATGCTCACCACCACTCCAGGGCGTGAACTTTGACGGGTCACCACATCCTTCGCCTTGGGATCAGCGAAGTCATCGTGGTAGCCCAGGAATTCACTGATCAATGCGCCTGCCGAAACTCCACCGCAACAAAGGCGCTTCGGATCGATATTCCACTCCCCTGATTTTGACCGGATAAACTGCACCGCCCGTGCGCAATGATGTGCGATCTGCCGATAGTCCATGTCCTTGGCTAGGAAGGGATAATTGCAACTCACCACCGCATAGCCCGCCTTTAGGTAGGCATCCAGGGACGATCGGCGCCTTTTCTCCAACTGGGATTTATCCCCATTGCGAAATCCTCCGCCGTGGAACCACACAAAAACTGGAGCCGCCTTCTCCTTCTTCAGGGCTGGCCAGAAATCAAGCACATTACGCTGATGCTTGTCATCGTACTTCACATCACGGATGGGTTCAGCAGCTGTGGCTGTTCCCACTGTCACAGCCAAAAATAAACAAATTAAACGAATCATCGTCTGGTCATTGTGATGGAAATTCTGGGGCCAGGCGAGCCCAATCATATCGATAGCGGCCATCTTGACCTACCGATCCATATTCACTAACGCAACTGCATCCCCACCCTAAAGAATCTTTCTGAGCCTCCGGGATTCACAACGTAGGTTTGTGAACTGAAGCCGGCAGCAGGGAAAGTTTCATCCAAGACCTCTGTGAGATCGGTCCAGTTGATAAGATCAATGGAAGTCTGCACCGTGACGATGACATCATCGGCCGCAAGATTTCTTGGCACCACCACGGTTCCGAGGACTGCGCCCAAACCAATATCACTTCCCCCGAAAACATAAGACAACAACGCCGCATCATCACCACCGGCGAAGGACGTGAAATCCGTAGTTCCGGCATTTCCTCCCACCGCGGTGCTAGCGCGCCAGCTTGATGCATCGTGAGGGTTGAGTTGCGAAGCCGGACTGATGCGCACGAGACTGTGCCCGCCTCCGTCAGCCGCTTCCGGCCAAGGCAGAGAATCGCCATAAGCGAAGCTTTCTATGATCGCGCCACTTGCATCATTTAAAGTGATGATCTCGCCACCGTTATCGAGACTGCCGATGTAGTCGGTTGGGCGAAGCACAAGTTGTGCACCGGGTGCCAAAACATTACCTACTGGGAAGGTATAGGTCAGCCCTTCGGTGAAGGAAAGATTGCTCAAGTTGATTTCCACTCCCGAGATGTTCGTCAGTTCGATAAATTCATTGGCCTCTCCGGAACCGGGCTCGTTGTAATAGATTTCGGAGATGACGAGGTTCGTGGCGTCAGCAGGAATACCGGTAAGAATATCCATCGACTGCAGTGCCGACCAAACTCCCCCTTCAAGAACCCGCGAATTGTAGGTCGCACTGGTCGCGAGATTGATCGGCGCACCATAGGTCGGCGAACCCTGATCACGCGGATCGGAGCCATCGGTGGTATAGTAAATAATGCCAGAGCCGTTGGGGTTGGTCATCGTCAGGACAGTTCCAACCTGACCGTATACCGGCGCATCGACATCTGGATAGAGATTTCGGTCCCGGAGTTGCTGGAGGACGATCGCCGGACGTTGTTGCAAATAAGTTCCCGTAATCCAGGTCTGATTCGGAAAATAATGATCATCTCTGGTATAAAGATCGTAGTCCGATTGACTCCAATTACTCGCCGCCTGTACGTGAACCCGATAGTCTCCCCAACGCGCGGATTCGGCCACAATAGCAACATCCATTTCGTCGGATCGTCGACGCCAAATCGCCTCTGCTCCCGTCGGAGTAAACAAACCGCCATTGAAAAACATCGCGTGGGCCCGATCAGCAAATTGCATCACATATTCCGCATTACCAGTGAGATCCTGATGCACTCCGGTCGGGCGATTGTTTCCGTTTTTTCCGGTATTATTCATCGTCAAGGCTCCACTGATCGGAGTAGTTCCATTCCGGTTTTGAGAGATCGCGAATTCGGTATCCCAGGCAAAAAACTGGAATGGAACTCCGGTCGGACCGGTTCCCGCGGCCCGCCAGTTGTGACCATCCCAGTCGTTGTTCCCGACAAAGAAATTCATGAGCATGTAGTCAATCATGGCATCGACATCGAGATGCGTTTTCATCGTGGCGTATACCGCAGAATCGGAAATATTTCCTTTGGCGACATTCACCATGGCATTGTAGGCCGTCGTCGTTCCCGATTTCGCCGCCCCTGAATTGATGGCATCATAATCATCAGGTTCCCCGCCAAAGTAGGACGTCATGTAATCTTGATCGGGACGTTCGTGAATGTGGTAAATCCCCCAATAGATTCCGTTGATGTAGAGATGCACCCATCGACCGTGGGTGCCATGATTTCCCATCGCCCGAAAAAGGTCGTTTGAAAATTGATCCCGGTTGTATTGCGCGTAGTCCGACTGCCAGGGATGACGGTGGGTCCAGCCGTAGTTGTACCCTGAACGAAGTTGTAGCGTATCGAATTTCTCCACAGCATCCCGGCCATCCGGCGAATCACGGAAGAGCGGGTAGTTCAATTTCCCCGCGCCATAGTCATTGCGAAAGCGCAGGCTCATACTGTGCTTCGGCGTATCGGGATTCCGACTGCTGCCACCTTGAATCCGAATCCCGGCGTCGATTTGGAATCCCGCTTCACTTCCGTCGTGTGGGAGCAATTCCGCCGAAACCGCGCGTTCCCAATTCGAGCCATCGCTTTGCGGGTTTTGGTAAATTCCTTGTGGACCATAAAAATCATCGGGATCCAAAGTCAGCGACAAGGAAGGAAATTTCTGCAAAGCCGGGATCATGTCGCTGGCGTACGCCGGATCGGTCACGATATCGGGATCCATTTCGTAATCAGCAATCTTACCCGCCCAGGTCGTCGTGGTATTGGGCGGATTATTTGGCTGCGTGAGAACATCATTGAGGAAAAGATAACTCTGCGTATCGACATCGGTCGGAATAAACCCGCTCTGATACGCCGCCGCTTTCAAGACAGTGGTGGTGGCGATAGTCACCGGGCCGGTATACAAGGTGCCACTGCCGGGCGACGGAACAGTACCGTCGGTGGTGTAATAAATGTCCGCCCCAAGCGTGGAGGTCGTAATCGTGACATCAAACGCGGCGATGTAATGCCCGCGGTCAACATCAAAAGAAGTATCCTTCACAAATCCGGCCTGCGCTGTTCCAATATTTGCGCCTCGCGGCGTGGGCTCCAAAAGATATCCCGCCGAAGTATAACTCGCATTTGTCTTCTGCTCCGGATACGTCGGCGAAAATTCCTGTATCACCGTGGTGCCATTCGGCGCAACGAGCGCGAGGTATTCCCCGCCGGATTTCAAGCTAAAGTTGGTATGCAAATTCCCAGCGCTGTCAGGCGCGTTCGTACCGGAGGCAAAGACCACGAAATACTCTTCTCCAGTCAACATGGTCCCGGCCGGAAAGGCCCACTTCGAAAGTTGGGTCGCGTCGTCCGTTAAATAATACCCGCTGAGATCAAAGGACGTGACATTGCGATTATGAATCTCAATCCAATCCATCGAATTGCCATCACCATCGTCGAACTCGGAATTGCTTGCAACGAATTCGCTGATCTGCGGAGCGAGATCGAAACCGTCGACGGTAATCTGCAAATTCTGACTCACGCTGCCCTCGGCATTCGTCGCGGTAAGAGTATGAATCTCGGTCGACGAAGCATTGAAAACAACCGACCCCGTGGCCCCGCTGACAAGACCAAATCCAGGAGTAATTTCAATCGTGTCCGCCATGGCCACATCCCAGCTCAGCGTCACAAGTTGCCCGCTGCTCACTAAAGTCGAGTCGGCTGAAAACGAATTGATCGTCGGCCGCGGAGCGGGGGGGGCAAAAGCCAACGCTCCAACATTGTAGACTTCCGCCAACTCCGCATCAGTCAGCACACCAAAGGCATCGCCGGTTTGAAAAATCGCGATATCATCCATCGCCCCGCCAAAGTCGTTGCTCCCCGCCGCACTGCCTTCATCGGCCGCGATAAAGACTCCTGTGGCATGAGTGATAGCATTCGTCCCCAGGGACGTGCTGGTCTGCGTTGCTCCCGTGATCGCCGAACCCGTGATATTCCCTCCGGTATCCTGAAGAACAGTCACTTTACATTGCCCAAGGAGCGAATCGTAACGCAGCGCAAAGAAATACCAATTGCCTGTCGAAAGCACGAGCGGATTGGTCACAGCGGTATTCGTCGAGCCATTGCCATCGCGCAAAAGAGCGCGCACTTTATTCCCCGGTGACCCCCCTAAATCGATGCGGATGCCGTTCCCATCATTTCCCGTTCCCGCGAGCGATTCATACATGCGATCAAAGGCATTCAGCGTGCTGGGCTTGAACCACCAGGTAATGGTGAATTGATCGCTCGGCTGCACCGCCGCAGTCGGCGGAATATTAAACCCGGATCTCAGCTCAAAATCATAGCCCGTCCCGTGGGGCGCGGAGACTCCTTTCGTTGCGGTCCCCGATCCAATCAAAGCCCCAGGATTATTTCCCAACGAATCAGTCACGACACTTCCGCCTCCCGCCTCATCCAGAGCATAATGGGCCACCAAATCAGCCTTCGCCGAGGCGAGCAACGCTATCGCGAACAAAGGGACCAAGCCAAAGAATCTCATAGGGGAGACCCTACCGCCCTTCAGAAAAAAATCAGCCAATAAAGTAAGGCTCTCTCATTCAGCCTACTTACGCCGGCGGGAAAGCAATCCCGCCGAGCCAAAAAAATCGAGAGCAAAGCCGTCGAGGGCTTGGAAGTAGCTTCCACGCGCTGGCTGATAGACACGGAAACAAGGGAAAGGGCGCACAGGGCAGGAAGCACAATCTAAAATCCCAAAAAAAGCGCAACCACTCCGCTCCTCACGGGTTTGAGAACTGATTCAAGTTCATCTCATTATGAAAAACTCTACCATCATCCCTCTCGTCGCCCTTACGTCGGCCGCTGCTTTTGGCCTCGGATGGGTCGCCCGTCCGGACTCCGCGGATTCCGATCAAGCAGCCAATCTCGACGATGCCAACACCCGGCAACGTGTCATTTCCAGCGACAATCGCGGATCAGGGGGGAGCGCACCAGGCGGCAGCGCCGAAAGCCGCTTTCTCTCGAAATACCTCCAGGAGGGCGAAATTTCTCCTGAAGACATGGCAGCCGCTATGAAGGAGCTCTCGGAAACCAACGATCCCCTCCTGCGACAGAAGATGCTCGCTCTTCTCCTCGAAAAACTCACTCCCGAAAATGCCAAGGACGCCTTCCTTGCTCTGCAGAAAAATCGACGCGGCGGACCGATGGGTCGCGGAGGCGAAGACGAGCTCCGCTTCCTCGCCAATGCCTGGGGACGTATCGACGGTGCCGGCGCCATCGCAGCGCTCAAGGAAATATCCGAAGCAATGGGAGACGAAGGCGGCCGTGGTGGTCGCGGAGGCCCTGGTGGTCGCGGAGGCCCTGGTGGTCTTGGTCGGGAAATGATCTCCGCCCTCTCCGGTTGGGCCACCGCCGATAGTGGAGCCGCCATTGCCCATTTCGAGGGATTGGAGGACGGAATGGAAAAACGATTTGGCGCCGCCGGAATCATCCAGGGCATGCTTGTCAATGGCGTTGACGATGCGATGGGCTTCGTGCAATCCCTCCCCGAGGGTGAAGGCGATGGCCGCGAAAAAGGCTACTATATGTCGATGATCGCCAGCGAAATGATCGAGCAGGGACTCGACACCGCTAAAACCTGGGCCAGCACCGTCACGGACCCCAAGCTTCGCTCCGGAGCCTTCACCGAAGTCACCAGAGAGCTCATGCGCGACGATCGCGAAGCGGCAGCCGAATACATCGTTAAAAATAATGAAGACGAAGCCATCGCTACTGCCGCGAACCGTCTCGCCGATTCCTGGGCCCGCGAAGACCCGGAAGCAGTCCTTAAATGGGCGGATGACCTCTCTGGAAAAGCCAAAGCCGAAGCCTACGAAGAAGCCGTCGAATCCTGGGTTCGTGAAAGCCCGGAAGAAGTCGCTGAATTTATCGGCGACCTCGATCCCTCGCCCGAGCGTGACTCTGCGGTGGGAGCCTTCGCTGAACGCGTCGCCAACGATGATCCCGTCGCTGCCATGGAATGGGCCGATACGATTTCCAACGCCGATCTCAAACTGGAAACTAAAATCGACGTCGCACGCGATTGGTATCGCGATGACAAAACCGCCGCCAACGAATGGATCGCCGCCGCCAACCTTCCTGAGGAAACGGTTAAAAGAATTACCGAATCGGGCCGCGGAGGCGGCTTCGACTTCCGGGGTCGTGGTGGACGCGGAGGCGGAAGATAACCCCAACTCACCTCCTCCCCCACTCCTTGCGCGCCTCTTTCATGAGCCGCTTGAAGTTGGGTTTCCTTGAGAGTTGGTCCGCCAACTGCCGGGCGAGAAGTCGTCCGGCTTCGGAAGCGCTGGGATAAAGCAACCCGGCGATTTCCCGAAGCACGAGTCACGCAGAGTCTTTCATTGTGCTCTTCCTCAAATTTCGTAACTTCAGGCGATGAAAAAATCCATGCTCTGGCTGGCAGTCGCACTGGCGCCGGTCCTCTTAATCAATCCAGTCTCCGCCCAGGAGTCCTCCGCCCCCAAGGCCACGAAAGCTGCCGCCGCAAAAACGCCGACTCTGTCATTCTACTACTACGATGGATGACCGATGTGTGCGAAAATTAAGGTCATCGTGAATGATCTCAAAAAGACAAAGGGAGATAAGGTTAAATTCCAGAACGTTCTCGTCGGATCCGGCAAGAGCACCGAGGAAATTAAAAAAGCCAAACTCAAAGGCCACGGCATCATCGCCAACGACAAAGATGGCAAACTCGTCCAGACCATCGACGGCCATCGCTATGGCAAGAAGGAAGTCGAAGCAGTCGTCACCAAGCTTCTCGCTAAGGGATAAACCCTCTCCAATTCTCAACCGAATAAGATCCCCGGGCGCAACTCCCGGGGGTTTTTGTATCTCTCGGCAAAACGCTTTCGGAGGAAGTCGCTAAAACTCGGCGCGCCAACAATGACTTCTTCGGGGTTTTTCATCTTTCGCATGATGATCTACTTCAACTTCAAATAAGCCTGAGTGAGCTCATCGTCGCCTCCGACATTGCTAGGAAAAATGACATAAACGAGTCCGGGATGACGGGTTTCATTTCCCATTGTCCAGACCGGGACGCCTGGCAGGATTTGACCCAGAACGCGGGCATTCTTAATACCGAGTGCTTGGGTCGCGATCTCGGATGCAGTCATTCCTCCGTTGGCAATGATGAAGGATGGACGGGCCTTCACCGACTTCACGAGAGCAACCAGGGCCTTGGAAACAGTCTCTGAAAGCGCGAGATTGTCATCGACCTCAATGCGTTCCCGGGAGGTGTGAATAATAACGGTCTTCCCCGAGGCGATTGTTTCGTGCAATGGCAGTTCCGGAGTCTCTCCGGACACCAGAGAGGGCACATCCAACTCCATCACCACGGCATCAGGGGCGTTTTCCAGAAGATCAGCGAGTTGGTCCGAAGTCTTGGAATCAAGGGAACCGACCACGATCAAGCCGCCGTTGGGGTTGGGATCAAGATCCTGCATCTGCCAGGACTCGAGAGGGGGGCGTGAAGTAATCCCTGCGAAGGACTGCACGAAAGATGCCGCCGAGCGGAAGATAAACTGACGCTCGCTTTGGTAGAGAGCATGCGAGAGAACATCGAGGTCCTTGCGCGATGTGGCATTGATAATACAGGTGCAACCATCGGGAAGGGCCGCGAGCTCGGCCGTGATATCTCCGGACCGGAGTTGCTCCAGCGAAATGCTCTGCACATCCACCGCGCCTCCGGCCTTTTCAGCGATATAATCCGGCAAATACGAATGGGAGAATGGGAAAAACTTGTCCCTGGCGAAAGGCGTGAGGTGCGCCGGCGTGGCAGTATCACCTTCCACCACGTAATGAATGTCGTTCACGGTCAATCGACCTCCGGCCCCGCAGAATGGAATGAACAGAGTGGGCGCATTCGGAAGAGCAAGAGCCTCTCGAAGAATGTTGGTTTCGAGAGGAAAGTGCCCGCAAAGAGTTGAATCGGACCGTGAAACAACGATGAGATCATCCGAAAATTTCTTGAGGACCGCTCCCAGCTTACGATGCAATACCGTCGTCTGCTCCGGTGTCAGCGCCCGCGAATTCGTAAGAATAAAAAGCACCGGTGGCTCTTCATCGAGAGCCGCTTCAACATCAACCGGATCAAGCGACGTCAGAACAGGGACATCAAAAACCGTCTGGGTTCCCGTCGGATCGTCATCGAGAATGACCAGCGTCTTCCCGGAGTCCTCCAGTTGTTGATGGATTTCAGGGATGAGATCCTCTTCCCCCTCGGGCGGAAGATTTTCTAATAATTCGATGATGGTCATGGACTGGGGATGGAAAGCTTGGATGGGGCGGATTATTCGCAGATAAGCGCAGGTCGGGATATGAAAAATAATCGGGAATGCCTCAAGATCTTCGACTTCCACAATTAAAAACCAAAACCTGAAGGACCAGAACAGCCTGGAACAGACAACGGAGAACGACATTTTTCTCAAAGAAAATCCGAACAATCTGTCCTTGTCGATTTTGAGCGCTGAGTTCACCCATGAACCGTCATCATCGATCTTCAAGTCACAGGGTGGCGGTTTTTAATTTTATCCGATACACTGGTGCCCGTGATCGATTTAGTTCTCAACGAAGACATCCACCAACGGGTGATCGTGGAAATGCTCCCCCGGGCGGAGCGATACCTCTGGATCGTCACCGCCGACCTCAAGGATCTCCACGTCAAGAAAGGCCGTCGCTTTGTCCCGCTTCTGGAGATTCTCTCAGACCTCGTCAACGAAGGAATTGCCGTTCACCTCTTCCATGCCAAGGAACCGGGACCGCGCTTTCGCGAGGACTTCGATCGCTATCCTTCGCTCATCGAGAGCGATCTCTTCGAGCGCATCCTCTGCCCTCGCATTCACACCAAAGCGATCATCGTCGATGGGAAAGAAGGCTTCATTGGCTCGGCAAATCTCACCGGAGCCGGCGTGGGAGCCAAGAGCCCGCTCCGCCGAAATTTCGAAGCCGGCTTCGTCACCGACGAGAAGAAACACCTCGGCCCGATGATGGAATGGATCGACCAACTCTACCTCGGCGAGTTCTGCCAAAACTGCCAACGCCGCAATACCTGTCCTGATCCCATTGCTTAAAAGGAGCCCGTCCGGAGCATCACCAAAGTACAAGCTTCCTCAGTTTCGATTCCGGCGGCCTCCAATCTTTCCTTGGCTTCCGAACTCTCCGTCCCCGGATTAAAAATCACCCGTCGTGGCGCGGCTTCGATCAGAGCATCCAACATCGGCAATAAGCGATCAGGACCGAGATAAAGCGTCACCGTATCCATCTCCGACGGCACCTTTGTCATTCCCGCAACCCCCAGAATCTCCCGGCCTGTCGGACTCACAGGAAAGACCTCATGACCATGCTCGGACAGCAACAACTGAGCCTGATACGAATAACGCACCGGCTTCGGACTCGCCCCGAGAATGGCAACTTTCATGACATAACCCTATCTTCCCAATATCCCTAAGTAAAGAAGGGCGAAGGAACGACCCTTTTCGAGATTCCCGCTGGAAAAGTCTGCAACAATGTCGATAGTTAAAGAATACGCACAACACACGATGATTCAGTTAAGAACCTCATTTACCGCTCTCGCGCTGACGCTTTTTCTCGCTCCATTTTCCCGGGCCGAATTTCTAATCAACGAATTCCTCGCCGAAAACACCGGCAGCTTCCTCAACGATGAAGACGGATTCCCCGCCGACTGGATCGAAATTCACAATCCCGGCCCGGCGGCCTCGATCAATGGATACCACCTCACTGACGACCCCACCAATCTCACCAAGTGGACCTTCCCCAACGTCACTATTCCCGCCAATGGATACCTCCTCGTCTACGCGACCGGCAAAGATCGCACCGCGACCGGACAACCTCTTCACGCTAACTTCAGCCTCGATATTGATGGGGAATTCCTCGCCTTGGTCAAACCCGACGGCACCTCCACCGTGACCCTTTTCAGCTCGGAGTATCCCGAGCAATATCCCGATATCTCCTACGGCAACGCACTCGGTGGCCCCGTCTTCAACACCACCCTCCACGCCATCGGCGATCCTCTTACTTATCTCGTTCCCACCGAAGACATTGGCAGCACTTGGCAAACGCCCGCTTTCAATGACGACCTCTGGACTGCCGGACATTCCGCCGTTGGTTGGGGATATAATTCCTTGTTCGACGACATCATTCCCGAGGATGGAAATTTGACCACACCGATGAGAGGCAAAAACGCCTCGGTGTATCTTCGCCTTCCTTTCCAAATCGATGACCCCGCCGGAATCAACGGACTTGTGCTCAAAATGAAAGTAGATGACGGCTTTGTCGCCTACTTGAATGGATTTGAAGTTGCCTCGAAAAACAAAGCCAATCCACTGGTCTACAATTCCAAGTCCACCCAGCGTGAAGAAATCAGAGCCGGTGATCAGTTCGAATCCTTCACCCTCAATTTCGCAGGCCGTCTTCAGGCAGGTGAAAACATCCTCGCTCTCCACGGACTCAATGACTCACCGGGCAGCTCCGACTTCCTGCTCATTCCTGAATTAGTTGGAGAGGTGCAAAGTACCACTCCCCTCCCCGGCCCCGCCTACCTCTCAACACCCACTCCCAACAACACCAACGGCATTCCCAGTCTCGCCCCTCCGGGCAAAGTCGACTTCGACATCACCAGCCGTGCCTTCACCGAAGAGTTCGATCTGAGCCTCAGCGTCCCCGAATCCGGAGCCGTCATTCACTACACTATCGATGGCAGCCTCCCCTCCAACTCAACCAACGAACCCTCTCCGGTCTACAGCGATCCTATCACAATAGACAGCACTACCCTCGTGCGCGCGCGTGCCTATCTCCCTGGATCTCTTCCCGGAGAAGGGTGCACCGAAGGATACTTCCTTCTGGACCCTTCCGAGGCCGAATTTAGCTCGAACCTCCCCATCGTTCTCCTCTCGACTTACGGAGGAGGCTCGCCACCGGCCTCCGGCTCGACCACTCGAAAGGAAAGCTTCATGCTCATCTACGAACCCGATCCCGAAACCGGACGGGCTTCGTTTTCCGCAACGCCTTCCATTTCCACTCGCAGCGGTATTCGCAAGCGTGGCTCCAGCTCAGCAGGCTTCCCCAAGTATGCCATGTCGCTCGAATCATGGGATGAATTCAACGAGGATCAGAATATCAAACCCCTTGGCCTGTCCGCTGAAGCCGATTGGATTCTCAACGCCCGCTACACTTTCGACTACTCCCTCATCCGCAATCCTTTCCTCTATGAACTCAGTAACCAGATCGGGCAATGGGCCGTGAAAACCCGCTTCGTCGAACTCTACAACGACGTCAATGGAGGGAATGTCACTTCCGCCGACTACTTCGGCGTCTACACCTTCATGGAGAAAATCGAACCCGATAATAATCGTCTCGATATCAGCAAACTCGATCCCTGGGAAAACTCACCCGAAGAAGTGACCGGCGGCTATGTCTTCAAAAACGACCGCCCTGATCCCGGTGAGCCGACCTTCAATGTCAGTGGGTTCCAACGCGCCCTGGTCCACGGCGATCCCGACGGTATTGAAATTACCTCCACTCAAAAATCCTACATCACAACCCACGCCAACGAAATCACTGTCGCCCTGCGGCAGCCCAATGGTATTCACCCTACTACCGGATTACACTTCTCGGAATACCTTGATGTCGATGCCTTCATCGATCATTTCTGGCTCAATATCCTTGCCATGGATCCTGATTGGGGACGCCTCAGCCAGTTTTTCTACAAGGATCGCGGCGGCAAGATCGTCGCTGGTCCCATTTGGGACTACGACCGCACCATGGGCTCCCGTGATGGCCGCGATAACAA
>PBTU01000010.1 GCA_002729295.1 Verrucomicrobiales bacterium
CCGGTATTACCTACGGACATTATATCTTCGCTTCCGCAAGTCAAAACGCGGTTATCGCCATAGCTCAAAGCCACCAAGAGCAAGCCGCAGCGATCGGCGGTGCGCCATAATAAAAAAGGCCACCTCATCACGAGACGGCCTTTTTAAAAATCCAAATTAAGAAACAGACTACCAATCTACGTTGTGACCGCGGGTATCAACATGGGTGAAAGAACTGTATTGTCCCACGCCACCTTTGAAGAGACCCTTGCTGCGCAGGTAACGGGCGGCGGCAGCAACCCTGGAAGTGGAAGTGCCGAACTTAAGATCAAGCGCGCAATTTTTCATATGCCAGGACTCGCTCTTTGCGCCGGGGCAACGACGGTTGTATGCCGCACTACGATAAGCAGACGTAACTTCTCTAACCGGAGATCCAACCTCAGCCGCAATCTTGTCGGTCACTTTCAAGCTACTTCCCATATCTCGCCACATTGAGCGAACAGGAAGGGCATTCCAAACACTCCCCTTTTTCTTGGCATGCGCTTTGATAACTTGCATCGGTGTTACATACTTCAAACGAAGCCCCGCAAGATAGTCAGCATAGCTTTGAATACTACGCACCCCCTGATCGGCAATCCAGCTAGGCGGAAGCTCACTCATATCGAGTGGAGTGGAGCGGCGGAAAAGAAATGCTTGGCTGGTTCGCACAGAGGCGGCAAGGCCTGCCGCAGCGACGGTGGTTGCCGCAATAAAATTGCGACGGGTAGGGTAGACGATACGTGAAGTCGTTGTTAGCTCCGGCATGCCGGAACGGAGTATGCAGATTGCCCACTACCTGGCTACAAAAACATTTTGAAGCGTCTACCACCTATTCCTCCTTTCATGTTTCGCCATAATTTTACGAGAAATTGTGGATAACCACAGTGGGATCCACAGCTCCTTTGGAATTACCAATTATTCATCGATGTAAATAAACCTGCCATTTTTGCCACAATCGCCCCTTAATAATTGGTGATTTTTAGCCCAATTTCCCACACCCGAAAAAAATCTATTAAGACCTCATGACAATCCCCTCTCGACAAGTGGAAATCGGGTCCTATTCTCGCGCGCCCGCGACCAAACCCCAAATATTCCATGGCCAAAGGTTTTCAAAGTCTCCCCGGTTTTCGTGATTTTCGTCCCGAAGACTGCGCGGTGCGCAATTATCTCTTCCGGACTTTTCGTGAAGTGGCGAGGCGCTATGGCTTCCTCGAATACGAAACTCCCCTTCTCGAACCTACCGAACTCTACCTCAAGAAGTCGGGCGGCGAATTGAGCAGCCAGCTCTTCCGCTTCGAAGACCAGGGCGGACGCGACATCACCCTTCGTCCCGAAGTCACCGCCTCTCTTGGTCGCCTCGCCGCCACCGTGCAGCGGAATTACCAAAAGCCGATGCGTTGGTTCGAAATCGGCCAGTGCTTTCGCTACGAAAAGCCCCAGAAAGGCCGCACCCGCGAGTTTTACCAATTCAATGTCGACCTCCTCGGTGAATCAAATTCCGGAGCAGACGCCGAACTCATCGCCCTCTCGATCGAATTGATGCGTGAACTGGGCTTCCAGCGCGGCGACTACGTCATCCGTCTTTCCGATCGTAGCTACTGGCAGGCCTTCGGTGAAAAGAAAGGTCTCAGCAAAGAGCAAACCGCCGAACTTCTCCAGATCGTCGACAAGCTCGAGCGCAACAAGCCCGAGGTCACAGAGGAAAACCTCTTGTCTCTCGGCCTCACCGCCGACGAAGTCAACACCGCCATCGAGCAGCCTGAAGCTCTCGGCGAAAACCTCGACAACATCCTTGCCAATCTCGAAGCCCGGGGCATGCGGGACGAAGTCGAAGTCGATCTTTCTATCGTGCGCGGCCTCGCCTACTACACCGGCGTGGTCTTCGAAGTCTTTGATGCCAGAAAATCTCTCCGCGCCGTCGCAGGGGGCGGACGTTACGACACCCTCATCTCCAGCCTCTCCGATGGTTCGGTTGACCTTCCCGCCGCCGGATTTGCGATTGGCGACGTTGTAATTCGTCATCTCATCGATGAAACACCACACGCTGCCGCAAAGATGCAAGAAGCACTCGAAGCAGAGAAAGCCTGCGGGGTTTTCATCGTCCTTGCCGACGAATCGAAACAACTCGACGCTCTCGGCCTGGCCTCAAAACTCCGCAGCGCCGGAATCGCGGTGACCTATCCGCTGGCTCCAACCAAAGTCGGCAAGCAATTCAAACAAGCCGAACGATCGGGGGCCCAACTGGCTCTCGTCGTAGGAAATGAATACCCCGAGCTCGTAATCAAAACCCTCTCCTCGAGAACTGAAGAAACGATTACGGCCAGCGACGACATCGCGGACTCTATCCTAAAACGACTCAACACCACATCATGAGAACACACCACTGTAGCGAAATTCGCTCCGAGCATATTGGACAAACCGTCACCTTGATTGGTTGGGTGAATTCGACGCGTGACCACGGAGGCGTGATCTTTATCGACCTCCGCGACCGCGAAGGCCTGACCCAGGTAGTTTTCCGTCCCGATGACTCCATCGAAGCAGCCAAGCTTTCCCACTCACTTCGTGAAGAAGACGTGATTCAAGTCACAGGGACGGTCACTGCCCGGCTTATAACCGAGGAGGTGGACGCCACCAACGACGATCTCGCCACCGGACAAGTTGAACTAGTCGCCAAGGAGCTCACCATCGTCAACAAGGCAGAGGTACTCCCCTTCCAGCTCGACAAAGAACTCTCCAACGAAGACCTCCGTCTGAAGCATCGCTATCTCGACCTTCGCCGCCCGCGCCTGACCGAGAACCTCAAGCAGCGTCACATCATCACCAAAGCCGCCCGTGACTTCCTCTCGGCCGAGGGTTTCCTCGAGGTTGAAACACCCATCCTCTCCAAAGCCACTCCAGAGGGAGCCCGGGACTTTCTCGTGCCTTCGCGCATCAACCCCGGAAAATTCTACGCTCTTCCGCAAGCACCGCAACAATACAAGCAAATGCTCATGGTTGCCGGCGTCGAAAAGTATTTTCAGATAGCCCGTTGCTTCCGCGACGAAGATCTGCGAGCAGACCGACAGCCTGAATTTAGCCAAATCGACATCGAGGCCTCCTTTATCTCACAAGACGACATCATCGGTATGATCGAAGGAATGCTATCCTCGATGTTCTCCCAAGCCCGTGGAGTGGAAGTCCCCACTCCCTTCGAGCGTCTCACCTGGAGAGACGCCATGGATCGGTATGGCTCAGATAAACCCGAACGGCGCATCGGCATGGAGATGGTTGACCTTACCGAAGACCTCAAGGACTGCGAATTTCGCGTCTTCTCCGGCACTGTTGCCAACGGTGGCGTTGTCAAAGCAATCAACGCGAAAGGCTTTGCGGATATTTCCACCGGCCAAATCGACAAGCTCACCAAGCTGGCCCAGGAGGCCGGAGCCAAAGGACTCGCCTACATTCAGGCCCGCGACACCGACCGTAAAACCTGGCGTTCGCCCTTCGTGAAACGGATGACCGACAGCGAAGTGGAAGCTCTTCGCAGCAAACTCAACATCGAACCCGGAGACCTCATCCTCTTCGCAGCCGACAGCTGGGAGCCTGCCTGCGACGTCCTCGGACGCATCCGCCTTGAGGTTGCCAGCCTCAAGGAACTACTCAAAGGGAACGAAGAGCTCGATTTCCTTTGGGTCACAGAATTCCCTCTCCTCGCCTATGACGAAGAAGAAGGCCGCCACGTCGCGGTGCACCATCCCTTCACCCGCCCCCTCAAAGAAGACGAGGAAAAGCTTCGCAATGGCGAACTCGATGGACTTCGTGCCCAGGCCTACGACGTCGTTCTCAACGGCTATGAATTGGGCGGCGGTTCGATCCGAATCCACGAAGCCGACTTGCAGAGTTCGATGTTCACGGCGCTCGGAATTAGCGAAGAGGAAGCTGCCGAGGAATTCGAGCACATCCTCGACGCCTTCAAATACGGCGCTCCTCCCCACGGCGGCATTGCCCTGGGTCTCGATCGCGTCGTGATGCTGGCCTGTAAGGAAAACTCGATCCGCGAAGTCATCGCCTTCCCAAAAAACAACAAGGGAGCCGAACTCATGACCTCAAGCCCCGGAACCGCAACTCCGATTGCCCTCCGCGACCTGCGCATCAAATCTACCTACGTCGAAAAGCCCAAGGAAGAGTAAATTTCTCCGAGATTGACCAAAGCAAGCGCCTTTCGCAAAGTCACTACNATGATTCGGAATACGCTTCTTTTTTNCCTGTGTCCTATTGCGTTTACGTCCGTCCAGGCGGAGATCGAAAACGAAATTAAGTTNGGGATCGAAGCCGTCACGGGAATTCGTTCNGGCTATCTCCATCGTGGATATGATCTCGCCGACGCATCGCTGGAATTTCAACTTCATGCGGAGTTCGCCCTCTCCGATGAATCATCGCTCAACTTCGGAGTCTGGCATCTCGCTGAAAGCGACGGAGATTTTTCAGCAAACTCGGCCTATTTGGAACTGGATCACCAGGTCGCCGAGCAACTCTGGATCGGCGGATCGATCACTTATCGCGAATTGGATCGCAGCTCTCTCGACAGCGGCGGAGATCTGGGAACCTACTTTCACTATCGCCCTCACGACGATTGGACCATCAGCGGAGAGCTACGCTACGACTTTGCTGCCGAAGGGTGGTATGCGGACACTGAATTGGAGTGGAGCCAACCACTCTCCGACTCTAACTTTATTGCAATCAGCAACGGAGTCAGCTTTGCATCCGACTACTACGGCGACAGCAGCTTTCACGATGTCTTCAGTAGAATCACTCTGACCTATGCTCTATCCGACCAAATTGCCTTCACGCCATTCGCAGGCTCCAGCTTTTCCTTGAGCGATTCAAACCGCGACGATGAATTCTACACCGGCTTCTGGTTCGAGGTTATTTTTTAGGCCCCTTATTCCGGAGGGCGCGAAGTTCGCTCGAATCCAGAAAGCCATCGGCGTTTTTATCGAGCTTTTGGAAGAGCTTCTGTCTCGCCTCCTCAGGCACCCCAAGAACAAATGGCCCCTTCTGGAATTCCTCTCTTGAAACTTTCTCGTCTCCATTTGAGTCGAGGCCCTTCATCCCTCCTTCCGGCCTACCGCCTTTTTTACCACGACGGTCGTGCCCTAATTTAGAATGGTCCTTACGGCTCAAAAATCCATCCTTGTTACGATCCATTTGATCAAAAATACGACGAACACGCTCCGGCGGCATCTCTTTGAATTTGGGAGAATTTGAAAATTCCTCAATGCCTACCTGACGATCTTTATTGGCATCCATTTTCTCAAATGGTGGAAATGCAAATCCCCCATGAAGCCCCTTTGGATCATGGGGGCGTCTCAGCTCATTCCTCGAAATCACCCCATCACTATCCTTGTCCAAACGATCAAAAATCTTCTTCCTGACCCCCTCATCGAGAGCTTGCATCCTCTCGCTGACTGAAAATTCCGCAAATGAGATTTCGCCGTTCTTATCGGCATCCAGTCGCTTCACCACGTCTTGGGGTGACGGTCTTTCTCCACCTCGCTCAGGTTTATTGACCCCTTTTCTGGGCTCTGCCTCACAACCCATAAATCCCGAAGAATTGAGGGTCAGCAATACCAGAATGATGAAAGCAGTGGGTGCCATAGGATTAACTCCGCTGAATTAACCCCGGGGTGAAGGCGAAGTTGCACAAAAAATCACGCTTTTGGGTAGACTGGACACGGGGAGATTTTAATCTGCCGGCAGATGGAGATACTTTCCCTTCTCAAAGCCCCCAGGCCAACTCTCTCTTTTGAATTTTTTCCTCCAAAAGACGACGCTGGAGCAGATGATTTGCTGGGGATAGTCGATGATCTGGGAAAACTAGATCCAGCCTTCGTGAGTGTGACCTACGGAGCCGGCGGGACAACCCGGGGACGCACCCGCTCCCTGGTTCAGCGCATCATGAAGGAAACCTCTGTCCCAACGGTCCCCCACCTTACCTGCATTGGACACTCCGAGGATGAAATATCCGAGATTCTCCACCACTATTCGAAGGATCATGTCAGTACCATTCTGGCCCTCCGGGGCGATCCACCGCGCAATGAGCCCAACTACGATCGCCGCAAAGACGACTTCAAGTTTGCCGCCGATCTGGTGAAATTCATCAAGAACCATAACCACCCCATTGAAATTGGCGTCGCCGGATTTCCCGAGGGTCACCCCGCCACTCAAAACCGGCTCAAGGAAATGGAATACTTCAAAGCCAAAGTCGATGAGGGTGCAGACTACATTTGCACCCAGCTCTTTTTCGACAACCACGACTTCCTGGACTACCGGGATCGATGTGCTCTCGAAGGAATCGATCTTCCCATCGTGGCGGGCATCATGCCCATCACGACCATTTCCGGCATGAAGAGAATGGCCGAACTCGCCGAAGGAAGCCGATTTCCTGCAACACTATTAAAAGCTCTCTACACCGCAGGTAATGACGCCAAAGCCATCCGACAGGCCGGAATCCAATATGCGATTCATCAATGCCAGGAACTTATCGATGAAGGAGTCTCAGGCTTACACCTCTACACTCTCAACAAGAGTAATGCGACCCTCACCATTGCCAACTCACTGGAGTTTTAAGGGCCTCTCAGGGTAGAAGATTATTCCTCCATATACTCCTTTTTCCGTCTCGCTTCCTCGAGAACTGCCTTTGCAGCCCCCGCAGAGACCCGTGAAAAGGTATTTTTGGTTTTAAAAGGAACCCAGCGCCACCCTTGAGCATCGACCGGGAACAGCTTGGTCAGGTTATCGTATTCCGCGAAAGCGATTGCCGCCACTCCGAGGCTTAAATCTCCACGAACCCGGTAGACCTTCATCTCGTCTCTCATCCGCATATCATCGATCTGCTGCGGAGTCATGACCTCACGCTGGGCCTCCGAAACCCCGTCTAACCCTGAATTATCGAAATTAAGATAGTTTTCCTCCTCCCGCAAAAGACCCGCCGCAGTCTTCAGACTCATCCGCTCATCTTCTAGATCCTTGGCCGCCGAAGTGTCAGTACTATCAGATTTAAAACTCCCCGAGCCAATCCCTTCGGTTAACACGATTTCCAGGGCTTCGGCAGCTTCCTTCTGACTGGGCAAATAGGTTTTAAACTCGCCCTTCAACGCAGCCAATGAACCCGACTTCAGATCAATCCCATTTACCTCCATCTCTCCTCCCCCCGTCTTGAAGGAAAACCTGCCCTCCTCGAAATCAACCCGTCGATATGTCCGGTCCACATCAAGAACCGAAATCGCCCGCAAGAGATCCCACTTCTCGCGTAAAGTAACCACATCATTTCCTCGCAACTCCACATCGGCTTCTATCACAATGCGATAATCAGTTGATCCGGAGATTTTCATATCCCCGGAAATAGAACCCGACATAAATTCCCTCACGTCGACCCCCGGAAGCCTCACCAAGGATAGAATTGGCAATGATTGAAATAATCCTTTTAAATTAAATTTCGGACGTGCCGCCGGCCCCATGATTGAACCAGCCAGTTCCATTTCCCCGCCATTCTTGGACAAGAGCAACTTCTCCACTTTGATTCCATCCGAATCACACAGCAACTTGGCCTCCTTGATATCGAGATTCTTCAACCAGTTCTGACTAAACCGTCCTCCCTCGAGTGAGATTTCCCACACCCCTTGATCCCGGGAGGCGCGAAACTTCGCTTTTTCTAGTTTCCCGTAGGTAATCTTGGAATACCCCCATTCACAACTCAACTCATCGATCTCAATGGACTCCAGATTCCCCTCCGACATGCTCGCTATAATCGAAGCAAAGGAATTCTGCATTTCCTCCTGATCCCCTCCCGCTTTAAGTTCAAAAGAGGCTGCCTTGATCCTCACCTGCTCAGGTGCCCACTTGGAGGTAATTCCAGTGAGAAAGCTCGAGGCTGCTGCCAAGCGATTGATTTCAGCCTGAAAGAAAAAGCTCTCCTCCCCACCGTCAATGACAAGGTCTTGAAAAGTCGAAACGCCCCTGGCTCTCTCAAACTTCTTGGCTTCGATGGAACTGGCCCCCAATACCTCACCGAGCGCAGCCGTCACTTCACCCCGGTAATCATCCCCTCCAAAATAGTGATTGAGGGCAAAAAACGCCAATCCTAGGCACAGCAGCAGCACTACCAGTACTCTCAAAAACAACACTCCCAGCTGTTTGATCACGGAGCCACCACCCATGGTTCCCGCATGGCGTAATTGGAAAAAGATCCCTTGTTTTGCAATCCAATCAGCCACGCGTTTTTGATATTCATCAAGGCGTTGCTGATCGACAAAGTTATCCACGTGGAAAAACTAAACAATGGATAGGCGATTGACCATCGAAAATAATCCGAGCATTCGATTAGTATTTCACTCGCCGTACCCCGCCACCTCGGGTATCTCTCCTGCGTGGAATCTGCCGACTACAAAGTCAGCCTGGAAATATTCGAGGGCCCTCTGGACCTGCTTCTTTACCTCATTAGGAAAGACGAGGTGGACATTTACGACATATCGCTGGAACGGGTCACAACCCAATATCTCGATTACCTCGAGACCTTCAAACTTCTCAACATCGATTTGGCCTCCGAATTCATCTCCATGGCGGCTAACTTGATGTATATTAAAAGCAGGACTCTTCTTCCCAAGCGGGAACAGCCTCCCGGGGACGAGGCGGACGAAGACGACCCTCGTTGGGAATTGATCCGCCAGCTTATTGAATACAAAAAATTCAAGGATGCCGCCGGTTTCCTAGCCCGCCGGGAGGTCGAGCAAGAATCTGTCTTCGCCCTCACTCCCGAGAAAAACGCAAAACCCGAAGATCTTGAGCCGACTCCCTTGGCTGAAGTTTCCATTTTCGACCTCATCAGAGCCTTCCAGAATGTCCTGAAACGATTCGAAGAGGCCCGGGATTTTGGCGACATCGTCGATGACCGCTACACCGTCAATGACAAGATCGAATTCCTCCTGACCAGTCTCCAACCAGGCCAAGGAATGACCCTGCAATCTCTCTTCAAGGAGGCCACTTCGAAGGTCGAGGTCATCGTCACCTTCCTCGCCCTCCTCGAACTCATGAAAATGAACCAATTCAAGGCCAAACAGGACAACTTGATGGGTCAAATCGAGATCGTCCGGTCCGCCGCTCCTTAAGCCTCAATTCCCGTGTCCCCCCCTCCCCACATAGCATTCTTTGGAGGAACCTTCGACCCCATTCACCTAGGACACCTCGAAATTGCCCGCAAGGCGCAACTCGCCCTTCAATTGGATCAAGTGATTTTCCTGCCATGTCGGCAGTCCCCTCACAAGACAGACATACCCGGTGCCTCAGGCCAAGAGCGCCTCGAAATGATCAAGATCGCAATTCAAGATATCCATTGGGCGCATGTCAGTGACTTCGAGCTGAAAAAACCACCTCCATCCTACACATGGGAAACCTTGCGCGAATTCAAGAACAAGTTTCGGGACGACTCCCGTCTTTTCCTGATTCTGGGACTCGACCAATGGAATTCCCTAGCTCGCTGGAAACACCCCGAACGGCTCGCGGAAGATGTTGAATTTATTGTGATTGGGAGAGATGGGCCCCCTGACTCCCGTCCCGATTTCCGGGCTCATTTCATCAAGGGAGATCACCCTGCCTCCTCGTCCCAAATCAGAGAAGACATCTCCAGCGCCATTCCTCCCCGGTGGCTGCCGAAAAAAATTCGAACGTATCTTGCTCAAAAAGGTATCTATTCTAACATTGCCTAGTCAACTTGGCTTGCCTAGGATTCTCACAGAATTCCTTTTCCCTATGAAAAAAATCACCCTCGCTCTTCTGGTTTCAACCCTCTGCCTGTCGGCCCAAAAACCAAAATCCGCTGAAGCAGAGAAACAAAAAATCCCGCAATGGATCGTTGACATTAGAGCCCTCTCTCAAGAAGACCAAGAAAAATACGGGATAAGCGCCCAACGCTGCAAACAACTCTTCGATCAAAAAAGAGTCTTCGAATGCCTCGCGGAAATTAGAAAAGCCGAGGAAATCTACGATCAAAACCCCGCCATTTTAAATCTCCGGGGCGCCTGCTACGTTGAGTTCCGCAACTTCGACAAAGCTTTGGACGCCTTCAAACTTGCCTTGGAAATTCAAAAAGGCAACTTCAACGTCCGCTTCAACATCGCCGAAATCAAGTTCGTCTCCCAGAAATATCAGGAGTCTCTGGTTGAGCTCGAATCACTCCTCAAAGATGCCTCCGGAGACTCCAATTACGCCGGCATGATCCCGCTGATCAAGTTCAAGAGTCTCCTTTGTAAATTGAAACTAAAAGACGTCGATGGAGCAAAGAAATACATCGCGGATACCGACTTCCTCTCCGACTCGCCAATTTACTACTACGGAAATGCCGCACTCGAATACAACAACGGCAATATTGCCGAGGCCGAAAAATGGCTGGCACGGGCACGGCGTGTCTTCAGCAATCCAAAGAGCCTCGGTCCCTGGCAGGACACCTTAATTGAATTTGGTTACATCAAGAGCTTCTACGGCGGAGACCTAGACCTCGAAAGCGGCCCACCGACCGGAGAATAATCACTCAAACTTAAGTTGTTCCAACTTGCTCCAGATGAATGCCATATAATTTGGCAATCTCGGGAGCATCCGACTTCCGGTAAATCTCGCGATAGTAGATTTCCTTGATCCCGTAGGCACACAAGGTCTGCATGCAAGCAGTGCATGGCATAGTTGTCGTCGCAACCAATTTTGCTTCACCGCGCTTGAAGAGGCTGCAAAGATTAACTTCGGCATGAAGCATGTATTTCTGCCGACCATCTCGGTTATCCCAGAATCCTCCAGGCGCATCAAATCCCGGCGCCAATCCGTTATAGGCTGTAGCAATAACGCGGTTATCCCAATCGAGCGCGGCCGCCCCCACCTTTCGAAACGGGTCCTCGGAGCGCAAACTCGCCACCTCAGCCAATGCCATGGCGTATTCCGGAATAGACAATCTTGCCTCACTCATACGTTTCACCATAAGGAAAGCCCGACCATATGTCCAGCAAGCCGAAACTCGAGTCCCTGAAAAAAATCACCCGCCGCAGCTCAATCGGACTTCTTGCCGCCAGCATACCCAGCGGCATTTGGGCTGGAGCGATCGAGCCCGACCAACTCTCGACCACCCATCGGGAAATCACCCTGCCTCGCTGGCCCAAGGCTCTCGACGGATTCAAGATCGCCCAGGTAACTGACCTTCACTACCGACCAGGAGCCGATGACAAACTCATCGCCAAAGTCATCGCCGCGCTCAAAGAGGAATCTCCGGACCTCATTGCCCTCACCGGAGACTTTATCATTCAAGATCAATCCTCGCTTCCCGAATTGTTCCGTGAACTCAAAGTCCTCTCCGCACCGCACGGAATCATCGCCAGCCCGGGAAACCATGATCGCTGGCACTGCTCCCCATCACTTCTCCGCAAGACCATCGAAAAATCCGGAGTAAGCTATCTCGCGAATGCCGGAACGACCCTTTCAATTAAAGGTGAGGATGTTTTTATCGCTGGTATCGACTCCATTTGGGGGGGCACCCCCGACCCCTCAAAAACCTGGAGCGGGCATCAAAGACATCAGCCCGTCATCGCGCTCGTCCACGAACCGGATGCCTTCGACCATTTACGCCCCTACCATCGCATCGACCTCCAACTCTCAGGCCATACCCATGGAGGACAATGCCGCGTCCCTCTGATCGGATACGCCCCAGCGAAGGTGAAGTACGGCAAAAACTATATATACGGACACTACGAAAAAGAGCAATCCCAGCTCTGGGTCGGGCGAGGCATCGGCACTGTGGGCCTCCGCGTCCGCTTTGCCTGCTCACCGGAGCTCGTCATCCTTACCTTGCATTCTGCTTGAGAAGCAAAGCCTCTAACTTTTCAGGCGTGTTGACCGGTAGCTGACAGGTTTCCCCTTCACAATAATACGCTGTCGCCTTGTCCCCTCTCGGCTTCAAGGTCTTGGTAAACTCACTGACCAGTCCATTCGAGCTCAGCAAAATCATGTTGGGATCGGGATGCTTCGCCGCCAAATCCAACATCTCCTGCTGTCCCTCCTCACCCACAATCACGAGGCGGGCAGGCTTCTTGAGATACATCCTCATTCCTCGAATCATCTCCCCCATTCCACCCGGAGCCTCCCGAATCAGAGGGACATAAGCCCGAAGGGTCTTTTCAGCCACTTCCGAGAAATCCTTTCTCCCGGTAATTTCGGCTAGAATCAAAAACTCCCTCACCGCCACCGAACTCTCCGTGGGAATGGCCGAATCGTGCTGACCTTTCAATCTGAGCACCAAATCATCACGCTTCTCCCCCTGAAAGAATCCCCCATTCTCCTCATCGTAAAAATGCTTTTTCGATTCCTCCGCCAACTTCACCGCAAATGCCAGTATCCCGGCATCAAGGCTCGCTTCATACAATTGACGGGTTCCTCGCAAAAAAAAGAGATAACTCTCCGCTTGCAAGGTCTCATCCTTTTCGCCGTCCCTCCAGCGGTGGGAAAGACGTTGCTTCTTCGCATCCCACAGCTTTGCCTTCACAAAGCGATGCGCTTTTTCCGCGGCCTGCAGATACTTCTTCTCGCCGAGCACCCTTCCGGCTCTGGCCATCGATCCAATCATTAATCCATTCCACGACGCCAATATCTTGTCGTCCGTCGGCGGCGGCACGCGCTTCGCCCTCACTTTTGCCAGCTCCTCCAGAATCCTCTCCACTGCGACAGTCTCCTCTTCACTCAGGGATTGTCGCACTTTGTTATAATGGAGGACATTCTGATTCGGTAAAGCTTCGGGATCACTATGATCCACAAAATTCCCCTTCTCGGTCACACCAAGAACGTCTCGCGCCAACTTCACTTCGTCCCCCGATAGAACCTTCTTCAATTCCTCCAGCGTCCAACAAAAATATTTACCTTCCTTCCCTTCGCTCTGGGCATCCTCCGCACAATAGAAACCACCTTCCGGATGTGTCAGAGCTCGTAAAACATAGTCGGCAATACCGCGTGCCACTTGTTGAAAATCTTTCTCGCCACTCACCAACCAGGCATCCAGATACAAGTCTAGGAGCTGGGCTTGATCATAGAGCATTTTCTCAAAATGAGGCACCAGCCATTCCCTGTCGACGGCATACCGGTGAAATCCTCCGCCCACCTGATCATGAATCCCGCCGTTCATCATCTTCCGGCAGGTCATGATGGCAGCTTGCCGGCTTTCTTTATCAACTGATTGCAACATCAGCCTGAAGGTATTCACCTGAGGAAATTTCATCTCTTTTCCCAAACCACCCCAAACCGGATCAATTTGATCCAAGGCATGCGCGACAGATTCCTCGACCAAAACTTGATTCAAATCTTCCTTACTCGCGGAAAGCTTAAGGGCCCCGGTGAAATATTCCTCCATCTGCCCATGCCCCAACGTGGCCTGGTTTAAAATCTCCTCGGGCTTAGTTTTCCAAACCTTCTGGACTTCCGAAAGCACTGTTTTGAATCCCATCCTACCCTGTTGATCCTTGGGCGGGAAATACGTCCCTCCGAAAAACGGCTTCAGGTCGGGAGTGAGAAACATATTCAGAGGCCAGCCGCCATTTTGCCGGGTCAGAGCCTGTAAAGCGGTCATATAGACCTTGTCCACGTCCGGCCGCTCTTCCCGATCCAATTTGATCGACACGTAATTTTCATTAAGAAATTTCGCGATCTCATCGTTTTCGAACGATTCCCGCTCCATGACATGGCACCAATGGCAGGTCGAATAGCCCACGCTTAGAAGGATAAGCTTATTTTCCTTCCTTGCCTTGGTAAAGGCTTCCTCGCCCCAGGGATACCAATCCACCGGATTATGGGCATGGAGCAGCAAATAAGGTGATTTTTCCTTGGCCAAGCGATTCGCCTTCTTTTCATCTCCCAAGCATGGAGCAATTGAAGAAAAAACAACGAACGTCATCAAGACCACCTTGCGAATCATGGCGAAAACCTACACGGGAGCACAAAAAACGGAATTTTAATTCTTCCCGAGTTGCCGAAAGGCAAATTTGCACTGAAATTTCCGCCATGAGACTTGCCCCAAGGCCACCTTCCCCCTTAACTCTCCGCTCCCGGAGCAAGATCACCTATTCCGCTCCACAGATACTCCTGCCATGATTGAAAATATCCGCAAATACACCGGCCTCATGATTGTTGTGCTGGTCCTTCTCTTTGTTGGGCTCGTCTTCCTCGGCGACACTGCCCGCAACAGTTTCGCCGGAAAACCCGTCATGGAGGTCAATGGCGTCGCCGTTTCCCAAAAGGAATTCGACCGTATGTCCGGCAACGCCCTGCAAATTCCATCCGCATTGGCCCAAGCAGGTCCCCTTTCCCAATCCAGCAAGGTGATCGCCAGCCACTATCTCGGCGACAGCGTCCTTGCCAACCCAATGACCTCGGCCGCCTCAATTCTCACCGAGATGACCGTATATCTCCAGGGCAATGACCCCGGGCGATTCCTGGCCAATCGGATCGCAGTTCGCAAAGCAGGACTCGACTATGG
>PBTU01000011.1 GCA_002729295.1 Verrucomicrobiales bacterium
CGAGTCCTACGCGCGAGGCTTGCTGGAGGAATGGGAGGTGGACGTAGGCGACGTTCTCATCCTGGGGAGAATCGGAGGAAATGATTCCGGCGACGGTGACGTTTACTCCCACTGCTTCGAATTTGTCTCCGGGGGAAAGCCCGCGGCGGTTGGCGAAATGTTGCCCGACCAGTGCGCCGTCGCTGCGCTTGACGAACTCGTCGTATGAGCCGGCGATGACTTTGATGTTGGGGTTGTATTTCTTCAGGGTCTCGGGCGGGACACCGCGAAAGGTGATGACATCGAGTGAGGCTCCGCAATTGTTAACGGCGATTTGAATGGGAATGACCTGTCGCACTCCGGGCATGCGTTCGATGGTGGAGAGGTAGTGTTCGGGGAGACGCGAGGTGGATGGGCAAAACCGGTTTTCGCGATAAACGACAAGCGTGGTGTCGGCGGCGCTGGTTTCGGTAGCTCGCGAGAGAGAGTGCTGCATCGTTTGCACCGAGGCATAGAGAAACATTCCCGCAGCGACACCGAGGATGGTGAGGAGTGATCTCAGGCGATTTCGCGTGAGATTCTTGAGGGCAAGGATCACGAGTTTCATGACAGTGAAGAGAAGGGTGTTCTGCTTTCTTCAACGAGACGTCCTTTTTCGAGCTGCATTGTACGGTGGGCGGCCGCAGAAGCTTTGGGATCGTGGGTGACCATGACGATGGTTTTTGCGTGTTCGGTGGCGAGAGTGTTGAGGAGCGTGAGGATGGAGTCAGCGGATTCGCGGTCGAGATCGCCGGTGGGTTCGTCGGCCACCAGAAGGTCGGGGTCGTGGACGATGGCGCGCGCAATCGCGACTCGTTGTTCCTGGCCTCCGGAAAGTTCGGACGGACGGTGATCGGCCCGGTCTCCCAAGCCGACGAGGTCGAGGGCAGCCAGGATTTTTTCTTTCCGCCCGGCTTTGCTTAGTTTGCCGAGAAGGAGAGGGAGTTCGATGTTTTCGTAGGCAGAGAGAATCGGCACCAGATGGTAAAGCTGGAAAATGTAGCCCACATGAACGGAACGCCATTTGGTGAGCTCGGTGCGGGAGAGGTGGGCGATATCCCGGCCATCGATAAGAATTTCTCCGGAGGTGGGGGAGTCGATCCCCGCGATTAGGTTCAGGAGGGTTGTCTTGCCTGAGCCCGATGGTCCCATGAGTGAGAGGAATTCACCTCGTGGGACGTCGAGCGAGAGGTCCTCGAGTGGTTTAATTGTGGTATTCCCTTTGCTGAAGGTCTTGCTGACAGACTTGATGGAAATGAGTGGGTTCATGACGAGTTAGTTGCTGACGGTGACGCGGCTGCCTTCGGAGAGCTTGGTGTGCGGCGGGAGAATAACGGATTCGCCGGAGAGGAGTCCTTCAAGGACGCGGCGGTGGCCGTCCCGGGATTCTTCTCCGAGTTTGAGGGATCGCTTTTCGGCGGTAAGATCTGAAGAGGCCACCCAGACTTGTGAGTCATTGACGAGGGCCTGCTCGGGAACAAAGAGAGCCAGGCGATCGGAGCCTCCGCTTGTGTTTAATTTTGATGATGCGGTTGAGCCGGATGAGAAAAACTTGGCTCTTACAAGCATATCGGGCCGGAGCCTTGGGTCGGGATTCTCGATGGCGACTTTTGCTTGGAGGGTGTTTCGTTGTAAGTCTGCTTGGCCGCTGATGCGGGTCACGGTGCCGGCAAAGGATTGGTCGGGGAGGAGATCGGAGACAAGTTCGACTGATTGCCCGGCGGAGAGAGCTGCGGCTTCATTGAGTGGGACATCGATACGAGCCTGGAGTTGGTCGAGTTGGTAAAGTTCGATGATAACGGCGGACTTGGGCGAATCCATGTTTAACATCCGCTTCATTCCCGGCGCGGCGTGAAGATGTAGAACGGTCCCATCGATGGGAGCTGAGATTTTGGTGCGAGCCAAGGCGAGTTCGGCGCGATCCCGGTCGATGGCGAGTTCATTGAGCTTGGAAGCCATGGCGATTTCTTCGGCTTTTAGTCGGGCAAGGTGGGCGTTGAGTTCGGGTATCTTGGCCTGCGCTTCAGCGAGAAAAGCCCGCTGTTTTTCGACGGCGAGCCGAGCTTGGAAAATTTTCTGTTGGGAAACCGATCCCTTGCTGAGGTTGTCCAGGCGGGAAGAGGTGTCGATGGCTTCGGTGAGCTGAAATTTTAACGCGTCGATCTTTCGATGGGCGGCGGTGATTTCGGCATTGGTGATTTGGAATCCGGTGCAGTGGGCTGTAATCTGTTTCTTGAGGCTTAAGTGTTTTTGTTGGGCCGATTGCAGGTCAAGTTTGGCGTCCTCGTCGATTAAGGTGGCGACGAGGCTTCCTTTTTTAATCTGTTGCCCTTCGAGCGCATGAACTTTTTCCACGACGCCATTGGTGAGAGTGGAAACGTAAATCGGGTAAGGGTCGGGTTCGATCCACCCGGATGCTTGAAAAATAGGCGCGCCCTTTTTTTGGGGAATGGTGTCGACCGCTGGTTGTCCGGTGAGTGATTCTCCGGCCCGAATGGTAATCACCGGGGCTATTTTCACGGGGATCGCCGGGAGGAGTCGCTCTCCGAAGAGTAAAGCGAGGATGACAAGAAATCCGCATAGGAGTCCGGCTGGCAGGAGCCATGCGAGAGATCTTTTGCGTTTTGGTTGAAAGCCTTTGGGATCGGAAGGGGGTTTTCTGGTCAGGTGGTCAATGGACATGGGTATTCTGGTAGAATTTCTATTGCTGAGAAAATAAAGGGGCCGCAAGGGCGCCTTAAGAGTGATGCGAGCCTTTAAAATCAGGTCGAGGCATCGAGGTGCATTCGCAATCGTACTGCGAGCGCGCTCAGCAAAGGATCAAACCAGAAAGGTGGAATGACGAATAAAGAGGGGGAGTGGCCGGACGGCTAATTGGGGAGGAGGACTGCCACGGGCTTCATGGGCCCGGTTGTCAACAGGTGAGGATTGGTTTCCTTCCGGGTCAGGGGACTGTGAGATGGGATTGTTAGAAGGACTCTTTTTCGAAGAGGGATCCTCGCTGGAAGGAGTGGTGTAGTTACCGATCTTGATCGAGAGATCAACGACGCAGTCGAGACATTGGAAGGTCTTGGTTGGATTCTCCTGTTGATGATTTCCACAATCGGAGCAAAAATCTTCGTCCTCGTCTTCGTAGTCGTGATCGGAGTGGGATATTTGAACGCAGGGACACGCATCGACAAAAACGGATTGGAAACAGAGGCAATACTTTACGCCAGCCTGAGAAGTGGCGGAGGCCGCCATCATCAGGAAGAGCAAAAGAGTCGCGGTAAGTTTCTGGAGCATGACTGCTGATAAATACTAAATCACATTGGATGGGTTTTCCCTATGGGCAAGAGAATTAAATCGATGGCCGGTATTCCCTTGATTACTCGATTCGGTTGGGGACGATGTGTTGACTGGTAATGCGGACCACTACCGAGAAGTTGGTGCTTTCCTGCCCGGTTCCTAGAAGGATGGAGTGTCCTTTTTCTGAATACCAGAGATGTGAATTCAGGATGAGGCCATCCTGGAGTTCGTCGGAATCAGGGTAGTTTGCGCCTTGAACCGGTTCACCATGGAGCATTGTGAGGAGTTCGATAAGCTCCCCCCAATTTGATTTGAGCTTACCGCTATAGTTTTCCTGCGGGAGTGGTTTTGTTCGCAAGGTGACCTCGGTGAGTCGGTTGTTGGGAGTCCAGTCAAAATAGAGGTGGCAGTGAAGGCCTCCGATGGTTTTTTTGGTGCGGTATACCCCATTGAGACCAACTCGGGCGAGCATGACTTCAGCGACCGAGCCGTCGACGTTGGGGCTGGCGTCGAGTTTTTTGATCACAACGTCCCGGGTGTCACCGAATTCGAGGGTGTCGAAAGCCGCTCCCTCGGGCACTTTGAATTCCCCTGGTTTGGTGACTTTGGTGGGTGGATGGTTTGTTTTGAGCCATTCCTGATTGGAGACGTGGAGTTTTTCGATGGAGAAGGTCAGGATGCGGCCATTACGTCGGAGGGTGACCAGTTTGCCGTCGTTGGAAATATAGTCTGCATCGAAGCTGCTTGAGCCAGTGACATTCTTCCATTCGCGGGCGTTGGCCGGGAGTGCGGAGAGGGAGATCAGGAGGAGAAAAAGGAAATGAGGCATATCGATTTNTTAAAAACGAAGTTAGCATNCGGATTCTTAGCAGAAAAGTGCCTAGAATATGTCAAATGAGAGGNTTAAAAAGAAGGAGATCAGNAAGCTGGCTTGAGGTTCTGGCTTNCGATNATTGGAAGAGCTAATTTTGGTTTGCTCTCAATTTCGATAAACTGGGAACAGTCCTTGGTGGTGGAGGTTGGNGGGTTGGCTTGGGATGATCTTGATGAGAAAAATCTCAACGAGAAGATGAAAAAAGCCGCTCTCCAGGGAGGGCGGCTTTTGGAAAANATAATCGAAGCAGCGTATTACCACTTCTGTCCACGAGAGTGACGGAAGTAGCTCTCGTAGCCCAGCATTGGTGGGAATTCGGACAGACCGTCGCGTGGGTTCATTTCGATCCGGTCATCAGCGCCACAACGGGTATAGGGTGGCTTGAAGGTCCCGTGGAAAGTGGGGGAGTGGAAGGTGAGAAGTTCGTAGACTCCGTATCCAACGCGCTTGAGAGAGCGTCGGGTTCCATCGACAATCCCGTGGGAGTATCCGGAAACATAACCTTCGGATTCGGACTTGCGAACCATCTGCTCGGGAATTTCAATGAAGCCGTAGAGGATATTGCTAAGAGCGCGTCCGAGCTTGCGTGAAGATGTGTAGTTGGTTCCTGGAGGGGCCTGAATGTCTGCCTGAATAGGAACAGCCATGCCGAGTGTGAGTGTGATCAGTAGGAGCTTTCTCATTACGTTGTGTATTCCACCGAAGATCTCATCGCTTGGCAATGGGAAAATGGCATTCCGCCGATTATTTTGATTTCGAAAGGATTAGGGAATCGTCGAGGTTCAGCAGAATACGGTTCGGAGATCGGGTTGGGATGGGAGTAGGTCCTGATTTTTCCTTCTGACAGCAGTTTTTTCTTCTCCACTTTCGCGGTTCAGGAAGGCTTGAGCCACAAATTTCGTCGAATTAGAGCGTATTCTGCGAGTTCAAAGGATGTTGTGCCGGAAGTTTGTTGCACGGGACGATGGCAAGATCTGGCTCCGCCAAAATCTTTCCTGATCGGGACACAATCCCCTCGTGATTGGGGATTGTCTTGGGGCGGGAGATTCCCTAGTTTCACCGCGGCACGATGAACTTGAGAGAAAAGGGCTCCACGATCTTCCGAAATAGCGTTCTTTTTCTGGGACTTATTGCGAGTTCCATTGCGCAGGCGGGGGAGAGTTATCTTGCGGTTGAGGCCCATAGCGGGAGGATTGTTTTGGAGCTGGATGCTGATCAAAAGCGCCCCGTGGCCAGCCTGACGAAAATCGCTACTGCGATGGTTGTGCTTGATTGGGCTCATCTTAGTCAGACCAAAATGGGGCAGATTGCCGTGGTTCCGGCGGGAGCGGCGACGATTGGTGGTTCGAATCCGATGGGATTGATCCCTGGGGATCAAATCGCCCTTCGGGAGGCGATGTACTCCATGTTGCTGGGCTTGGATAATGTCTCGGCGCTGACTTTGGCGACTCATGTGGGAAGATCAATTCAGGCTCAAAGTCTTCTGGGAGGAACACCAACTGCTGCTTTTGTGGGTGAAATGAACAATCTTGCACGGGTTCTGGGGATGAGAAAGACACGGTTCTATAACCCTCATGGATTGGATTCGACGGGCCGAAAGGGACTTTCGACAGCTCGCGACATGGCCCGGCTGTGTATCTACGCGATGCGGGACACCGGATTTCAATTTTACGTAAAGCAAAAGCAGCGGATTATTTCATCGTCACGCTTCGGTCAGAGCCGTGGATTCAAGGTCAGCAATACACATGAGCTTTTGGGAACTGCTGGCATCAGCGGGATCATCACCGGGACGTCACAATTTGCAGGGTCCGGTGCCGCGACGAGTTCCGAGAAAAAGCCCATCGTGAAGAAGTTGCAAACAGGCGTGACAAGACTGACGCCGCGTCGGATGATCGTGATCGCGCTGGGAAGCGCCGATCGGTATGGCCGCACCAAAGGGCTTTTATCTCAGGGATGGGGACTCTATGACGCCTGGAAGGCGCAGGGGCAGCTGGTAACCAACCCGCAGTCGATTCTCACTGTTCCGACTCCCCAGTAGATTTCAGTTAAAGCACACAACACAGTCAGCAGCATGCGAATTGGTATATTAAATTGCGGGGGCGATTGCCCGGGTCTCAATGCAGTCATTCACGGAGTCGTTGGTGCGGCCGCAGCGAAGGGCTGGGAAGCAATTGGATTTCGAGATGGATTTGAAGGATTGCTTCCTCCGGGTGACTTCCAATTTCTCACACCAAAGGACACCGAGGGGATTTTGAAGCAGGGCGGAACGATTCTCGGAACGACCAACAAAGGAAACTTTGCCGCAAAATTGGGCACGGATGATGATGTTGCCAAGGTTCCCCAGGAAATTGTCGATCGCGCCAAGCGGACCCTGGATCAACTTGGAATCGGGGCTCTCGTCGTCGTGGGTGGAGATGGTTCGTTGACCACGGCCCAGCAGCTCTACGAACAGGGATGGCCGGTGATCGGGGTTCCCAAGACAATCGATAATGATTTGAAGGCGACGGCGATGACCTTTGGCTTCGATAGTGCGGTGAGTTCTGTGGTTGACGGATTGGATCGACTGCACACGACAGGGCAAAGTCACAAGCGGGTCATGGTGCTTGAGGTGATGGGACGTCATGCTGGTTGGATTGCTCTCTGGGGCGGGATGGCTGGCGCGGCGAATGTCATTCTTCTGCCTGAAATTCCATTCTCTTACGAGAAGGTTGCCCAGCACCTCAAGAAGCGGGAGGCCATGGGTTATACCAGTTCCTTGGTCGTTGTGGCCGAAGGCGCGAAGAGTCCTGATGGCGAGATTTCTACTATCGATGATAATTCCGGCGGACAAGCCCGTCTCGGAGGAATCGGAGAACAAGTGGCCGCGCAGATCGCCGAACTCACTGGCAAGGAAACTCGCTGCACTACCCTGGGGCATGTTCAACGAGGCGGGACACCGACTCCGCTTGACCGGATTCTTGGAATGCGCTTTGGGGTGATGGCCGCGCAGCTCGCTGAGGAAGGAGCCTTTGGCCGGATGGTCAGCTATCAGAGTTACCACGTGGATTCCGTGCCCATCAAAGAGGCTGTGATGGAACTGCGCCTTATTGAACCCGAAACCGAAGTTGTTCGGGCCGCTCGTGCGGTCGATATCTGCTTTGGCGATTAGAAATTTTAGTTATGAATGACCTCCTTAATCTTCTCCGTCGGGATGCCCGGCGGTCCGCTGGTGAATTGGCTGCGCAACTTTCCCTGAACGAGGCGGATGTCGAGGCGCAGATTGCAGAGTGGGAAAAAGACGGCACCATTCGCGGCTATCAAGCCATGATCGATCCTGCCCTAGAAGAAGGGGATGACGTGACCGCTTTTATTGAAGTTCGGATGACTCCGGAGCGGGGCGGTGGCTTTGATCGCATCGCACGTAGGATCGCGCACTTTGACCAGGTCACGAGCTGTTACCTTTCAAGTGGCGGGTTCGATTTACTGGTGGTCGTGAAGGGGAGAGACCTTCTCTCGGTGGCAGCTTTTGTTTCTGAGAAGTTGAGTACGATCGAAGGGGTGATTTCCACCGCGACTCACTTCCGGTTAAAATCGTATAAAGAAAACGGATTCCTCTTCGGGGATGATGGCGATGTCGAGCGCCTTCCAGTCTCGCCATAAGCTCATTGCTCCCATGGATTTGAATTCAAAATTGGCCAGCCACCTGCAGACCATTCCCCGTTCGGGGATACGCGATTTCTTCGAGCTGGTGATTGGTCGGGATGATGTGATTTCACTGGGGGTGGGAGAGCCTGATTTCGTCACTCCCTGGCCGATCCGCGAGGCCGCGATGCGTTCGCTGGACCGCGGGGAGACGAGTTACACCTCAAATCTGGGCCTGCTGTCCCTTCGCGAGAAGATTTCGGAGTACGTGGAGACATTTTTTCATGTTCCTTATCGAGGCAGTGATGAAGTCCTCATTACGGTGGGGGTTTCTGAGGCGCTTGATTTAGCGTTGCGGGCCCTGGTGAATCCGGGGGATGAGGTCGTTTATCACGAGCCGTGTTATGTCTCATATTCGCCCAGTATTGTCATGTCACACGGCGTGGCGGTGGCGGTGGCGACGAAGAAAGAAGATGGCTTCTCGCTGAAGCCCGAAGCGTTGGCGGCAGTGATCACAAGTCGAACCAAGATTGTGATGTTGAATTTCCCCACTAATCCGACCGGTGCGGTGGCGTCGCGTGAGGATCTAGAAGGAATCGCCAGACTTTGTATCGAGCACGACCTTATTGTCATCAGTGATGAGATCTATAGCGAGTTGCGTTACGACGAAGAAGAGCATCTGAGTATCGCGGCGCTGCCGGGAATGCGGGAGCGGACGATTTTGCTTCATGGCTTTTCAAAGGCCTTTGCAATGACCGGGTTTCGTCTGGGCTATGCGTGCGCTCCTACGGTTCTGATTGAAGCAATGATGAAGATCCACCAATATGGGATTCTCTGTGCTCCCATTACCAGTCAGGCTGCTGCTCTTGAGGCGTTGACTGGGGGGGAGGATCTTTATCTCTCGATGAAGGAGAGCTATCATCAACGCCGGGATTTCCTGGTGGGACGCTTCAACGAAATGGGGATTGATTGTCATTGTCCGGGTGGTGCCTTTTATGTCTTCCCGGATATTAGTAAGTTTGGACTGAGCAGTAAGGATTTTGCAGTGGGGCTTCTCGAAAGCGAGCAGGTTGCGGCTGTTCCCGGTGATGCCTTTGGAGAGAGTGGCGAAGGGTTCCTTCGTTGTTGCTACGCGACCGGGATGGATGATTTGAAATCAGCGATGGATTCAATAGAGCGCTATATCGGAACACTTTAAGCTGATGATGGAGCAGCTGAAAATTTGGCGGAAAGACCGAACCCTAGCGCATGTTGTGCCATTCGCAGTCTTCATGGTCTTTATGCTGCTCTACCAATTTGTGGGAGAGGCGATTCTTTGGGAGCATGATCACGCGCCGTGGTATCGTCATTGGCCGGAACAGTTTTTTTATCCCCTGCAAACGATCGCGACGTTGGCCGTGCTGATCTTTTTCTGGCGGCACTATGAGCTGAAGTGGTCGAATAAAGTGTGGATTGGAGTTGCGGCTGGTTTTGTGGGAATTGCAGCCTGGCTCTTGCCGACGACCCTTTATGATTATTACGAAATGACCGGGAAGCCGGATTCCTTTTTTGAAAAGCTTTCAGGATTGGCTCCCCGCAAAGAAGGGTTTGATCCGGGCGTCTTTAGCGACCCGATGGCCTATTGGGCTTCGCTGATTCTTCGTGTTTTTCGGGCCGTAGTGATCGTGGCCTTGGTGGAAGAGATTTTTTGGAGGGGATTTCTGATGAGGTTTCTCCTGAAAATGGATGGAAATTACTGGAAGGTTCCTTTTGGAAGGCCAGCGTGGATTTCATTCTTTGTAGTGACCGGGGCCTTTATGCTGGCTCATGCTCCGCTCGATTGGGCGGGGGCTTTTGTTTATGGGTCCCTGACCTTCGGTGTTGCTGTTTGGACGCGGAGCTTGCTCGCCTGCGTCGTGATGCACGGTGTGGCTAACGCGACTCTGGCCTGGTATGCCATGACCTATGCCAAGTATGGCATGTGGTAGCGGCTTATTCCCTAGGTGGGCGGTAGAAGAGAACTTTCTTGGGGACGATGGTATAGCCACTTTTGCCTTTTAGCCTCCAATGGAATTTGGCTTTGGCCTTGCCCCAACCTTCGATGTGTTTGATTTCGAAGGGATAGAATGTTCCGGCCTCAAGAGTGAGTTCGAATGCGGTATTATTCTCATAGGTTCCTTGGATGGAATTTGGATTGGATTGCAGGAATCCGATGGAGCCCCGGTCGTCTAACTCGACCATGAATTCGTAGGTGCCGGATTCAAGAGGTTTGATAAATCCGGTCCAGGTGGTGGAGAAAGAGTCCTTGGCGACATCCGGCGCAGGTGCTTCCTCGCCCCAGTCGAAGTCCACGATTAGATCGATCCTCGTTAAAACGGGGCGTCCCTGATGCTCCCGGTTTTCGTAGAATTCAGCAATCAGTCCTTGTCGATAGTCTGTGGAAAATGCCTTTTGAAGACTGGCGAGCTTCGAGTCGAGGGGGTTTGCGCTGGCTTCGACCGCGGTGAGTTTTCTTCGAATGAGATCGATTTTCCCCGGAAGGGATTTGGTGGCTTCCAGATCTACCGAGCCACTCCAAATCGCATCAATCGTTTTCTCGAGATCTCCATCCACGACCGGAATGCTGTTCTCGTCCAACAATGCGAAGAGTTCAGCTTGTCCGGCAGCGACAACATCCTTGATCAGGGCTCGTTTCAGGGCTGATCTTAATTTAAGAGGAAGTTTGTCAAATGAGGCCCGGGTGAGGGGGAAGTTATCGGAGTGGGCAGCTTCGATTCCTCCGTAGAGGTAGCGAATTGGGTCGTCGGCAGAAGCCAGGCGGGCAATTCGAAAGCGCAGGTCAAAATCAGCAGGAGTGAATTCCTTAACCCTTCGTTCTCCCGAGACAATTGTTGAGCAGGTTAGGTTGGTCGCTGAGATTTTTTCAATTCGAACTTCTCGGTTGATATTTTTGGTAAAGGTGATGCTGGTTTTTTTTCCGATTTCAGGACGGAAGGATTCTAGAATGGTTTTGTCAGCGTTAATGAATTTTATGGTGAGTTCTTTTAATTCGGAGTCATCAGAATCGATTTTCTCGGCAAGGGTTTTTGTTTTTTCATGGTCCTTCGCAAAAAAGGCTTCCGCCAGTTGGTCGATCATCTCGCCCTGAGCGACAGGAGGAGTGATCTTGGATTCGGGATCAGGAGTCGGATCAGGAATGGGGTCGGGGACCGGAGGTTCGGTAAAAGCTGGAGCTGGATCCGGGATCTTGACGATCGAAGGGGGGGCGGGTTTGACCCTTGTTGGGTTGGGGGATGGGTTAACCGGCGGGGTGTCATTGGGCCTCTTCTTTTTCTTGTCGGCGACTGCGGGAGTGTCGGAGGAGTCCTCCGGGGGGTTATTGGAATTTGAACCAATGATCATCACCAATCCAATGAAGCAAATAACGATCGCAGCGACGCCGAAGAAGGCGAGGCGGTTCTGGCTCTTTTCCGCCGAAGCGAGTTTGGTCGGAGTATTGACCAGGGGAGAAAGCGAGATGGAGGGGATTTGACGATTGATGTGGCCGGTGACGAGCGAAGTCGGCCGGGCGGTCATGTCACCCATGGGGGCAATATCCTGGGCTTGGGAATCGATGAGTTTCAGGAACCAGGATTTGTGCTTGAGCCCGGTTGAGAGTTGGTCGGTGCGGAATGCTTCGTAGTCGAATGGAATACGCCGAAAGCTCACATGTTGTGATTCCATATCGAGGATGCTGTAGCAGGCGTTGATGTCGCCATCACGAGGATCCCCGACTGACCCAACATTGATCAGATGGCGTTGGTGTGGATTGAAGAAGCTGTCTTGGGGTGGGTTCTGAGTGACTTGTTGAGTAACAGGGTCGAAGCTGAAGATGCCGGGTAAATGGGTGTGGCCCATGAAAATCAGGCTGGCATCGGTAGTGAGAAAAGAGGGAAGCGCTGATTCAGGGTTGGTGATGTAGTTCCAGTTTTCAGGTTCGGCGGCTTCCGCGTGCACGCAGAGAATGTCGTCGAATTGCAGCGTGGTCGGAACTTTGCCAAAAAACTTTGCGGAATCATCTCCGAGACATTCGCGGGTCCAATCGATGGCCTCATGGGCATTGTCGTTGAATTCGTTTGGATTGAGGCGGTTTCCAATGACCGCGTCGTGGTTCCCCAAGATGATGTTTTCCGTTCGGCAGGTGACTTCCTCAAGGACCTGCTTAGGGCGGGGCCCGTACCCAACGATGTCACCCAGGCAGACGATGGAGTCGATGTTGTTCTGCTCGATATCCAGCAAGATAGCCTGCAACGCCTGAAGGTTGGCGTGGATATCGGAGATGATAGCGACTCTCATGGTGTATTGGACAACGGTCTAAAAGGGGAGCGGTAAAGTGCAACCGGGGGAGTGACGGTATTGCTTTTTTGATAAAAGACCAAGCGATGAATAGCTTCTTTTTAGAGAGCGCCAGGTCCTCGAGTTTTGTCTTATTACAGGGATCTAGTCGAATTGAACCCAGTCGAGGAACATGAGACGACCTCTTTTTGGGTGGGTAAAGACTAGGTGAATGGGTCCGTTTTTTTAGGGGGTCTTAAAGTCGGCTGAGAAGGTTTGGTAGTTTTTGATACCTCCGGTATTGGTGACGACGACTTCACCCAGGGTGGTGAAAGATTTTGACTTGAGATCGAAGCATTGGAGTTTACCGGCGATCTCGATGAAGTAGATTTTGCTATCAGGACCGTACACCAGATGCATCGGCTGGGGGATACCTTCGTGGAGGGTGTCGATTTGAAAGCGAAAGGCCGGAGGAGCCTGCCCCAATCCTAATAAAGTGAACGAGAGGAGAATGGTGGCGACCAGAAGTTTCATGTATTGGATACCCTGGGTAATTAAATCTCTCTCGACAAGTCTGCGGGTATAAGACCTACAGAGGATCTCATGATGAATTCCTCTACTCGTATTCTGGTGATCGTAGCAGGTCCCAAAGTCCACTTGAAGAAGATGGTTTTAACGGGAGGAGGAAGGAAAAGACGCTTCCGAATGGAGGTGTCGTCAGATCCCTCGTCTCCTCCGTCGTCTGCCTAGGTAATGGTGCTGTCCGCGACGGAAAATGATTTTGCACCGGTGGATTCCCAAACAGCTGCGTCTAGTTTCGTGCCGTCGAAATTATCAATAATGTCGCTCCCGTAATTTCTTGTTGTGCCAGTCAACAGGACGGCGCCGAGGCGGAGGAACGCTTTGAGGGTTGAGAGGGCTTTGTTACTGTGTTTAGCCAGCTTGAAATTGTTTGCAAATGAGGGCGTATTAGAAGGAAATTGAGCGGCAAAGGATAGAAATACTTGTCGGCTTATTTGGGCCTGCTTGAGTAGGCGCACGATGGTCCGCGTCTTTGTTTCCGGTTGCTATGATCTCCTGCATGCAGGACATTTACAGTTTTTTGACGAGGCTCGGGCTTTAGGGGATCACCTCACGGTGTCTTTTGCCAATGAGGGGATTCTTTGGTCTCATAAAACCCGAAGGCCATCTCTCCCTGATGATCACAAGGCGGCCTTATTGGCAGCTTTGCCGATGGTTGATCAAGTGGTCAGCGGTGACGGGGAAGTGCAGGGATTGGATTTCGAGCCAATCTTCAGGAAGCTAAGGCCGGATGTTTTGGCGGTGACGGAAGATGATCGCTATGGCGATATTAAGAGGGCGCTCTGCGGCGAAATCGCATGTCGCTACGTGATTCTCCCGAAGACGCCTCCGCAGATCGCGCCGATCTCGACGACGGAAATTCTGCAGCGGATTGCCGCGCCGAGGGAGGTGCCGCTGAGAATTGATTTTGCGGGTGGCTGGCTAGATGTACCGCGGCATTCACGGAGGGGTGGATTTATCGTTAATTGCGCGATCTCGCCCAAGGTGAGCTTGCATGATTGGCCATACGAAAAGAAGGCGGGGCTGGGCGGGAGTGGAGCTTGGGCCTTGTTAGAGGGTCGGGATTCCGTTGAGGCGGAATTGAATTTGGGCGTGGGTTGGCAGGACCCGGCGATCATTCGGGAAACGGGAATTTGTGTCTGGAAAAGCGGGCAAAGGCCGCAGCTTAACTTCAAGCGTGATGGATCGTTCCTAGACGGGTTGATGGCTCTCGTGTGGACCGGAAGTCAGCATGATACGCCGGGGTCGGTTGATCTTGAACGGGACTACGATTTGATTGAGGCCGCCGGGGCGAAAGCACGTCAGGCGGTGATGGAGGAATCCGTCGAAATGTTGGCTGAAGCAGTGGAGATGTCTTACCAGGTTCAGCTCAAAGAGGGGATGAATGAGCTTTCAAGAGTCAAAGGTGCCTTGGCCCAGAAATACTGCGGTGGAGGACACGGCGGCTATGTTGCGGTTCTCTTCGCCACCAGAGAGCTACGGGACGCTGCAGTGGAGAATAATGAAGAGATTCGTTCGGCCGAGCCTTGGTGCGAGAGTTGACTAAGGTCGCGTCAGAACCATCGTGCCCTTGTCACCGTTGCCTTTGAACCGGGTGGAAAACTTCTTGGGCGTCAAGGTTCCCTTAACGTTGTAGGTGCCGAAGTTCCCGGGGAGTTTCATTGAAGCGTTAAGGGGGAGAGTCTTATCCTTTTTGTCAGCCTCAACCACGTGTTTGTAGTCTCCGAATTGGAGTAAACCCCACCCGGCGCGGTAGCGAAAGATCCACTCTTTTTCCTTGTTGGGCGTTTTTGAAACGAGACACCAGACTGGTCCGTGGTGTCCGTTCACTTCGCTTTTCCATTCGCCCTTCCACGGGCCTTCGACAGATTCCTCGGGAGCTTTCTTCTTCACTTCTTCTTGAAAGTCCCGCTGGTATTGCGAGCAGGATACGAGGACGGCAAGAAGCAGGCAGGTCAGGGCGATTTTCATGATACTAGAGGCAGACTCGTTTGAAAAGTTCGTTGAGAGGCAATTGCATTCCAATGTAGAAGTCACCGAATTCGGCGAAGCGGGCGGAGACTTCATCGAAGCGCATTTCGTAGACGATTGCTTTGATGTCGAGAGTGTCCTTGGCAAGCAGGGTAACGCCCCATTCGTATTCATCCAGACCAGTCGATCCAGTGATGAGTTGGAGGATCTTTCCGGCGTAGCGGCGGCCCGTAGTGGCGTGCCCCTTCATTAGCTTGGCACGGTCTTTGAATTCGAGGGAATACCAGTTGTATTCGTCGTGAGTAGCCCGGCGTTTGGACATCGGGTAGAAGCAAATGGCGGGCCAGTCGGGGAGGACCGGATACATGCGGTGTTGGAGATAGTGCTTCATGCGTTCGTCGAACTCCTTGAGCCCGGCTTCGTATTCTTCGCTGCCTTCGGTGAGGCCTTGTTCGCCAATAAGAGTGTCTTTGCCGTATTGCTCGCTGGTGGTGGTATATTCCGAGCGCTCGGTTTGCGAGAGATAAGAGTAAGTCGGAGTGAGTATGTCGACGCCAAGACCCAGAGTGAGGCGTTTTTCGAAACTGGTCAGATCATGAAGGTCAGGTGTCAGTAGCATGAAGCCGATGTCAGCCTTGGGCGTGGCGATGGCGTAGGTCAGGAGTTGAGTGTCCTTGTGAGAGCGGATTTCTTGAACCAGCTCACTGAGTTGGGTCTTTGCTTCGCGTTTCTCACTGTCCGAGAGGAGACTCCATTGTCCGTGGTCGATCTGATAAAAGAGATGTAAGACGTGCCAACCTTCGGCGGGCACCAGAGCAGTAGGTGTGTCTGACATGGATTAATCTACTTCGTTTTCTTCGGGAACTTTCGCCTCGATACGGACTTTTAAGAAAGGATCGGATTTACTGCTGAATTCTTCGTCAGCATTCGCTTCTATCACGACGACAGACCAAGGGGTAATGTCGCCATTGGTATAGGCGTTAATTTTTGAAGCGCTTTCGAATCCGGAAGTGGAATGGATCTCAATTTCCTCTGATCCCGATTCAATGAATTTGCCATTCGAGATCGCCAGGTTGATGGGGTCCCCTATCAGGTCTTTGTCGCCATTGCGGAAAGTAACCCAGAGGAGGGCGTCTTGAGTATCTTCTATCTTGATGCGTGCACAGGGGATAAGGTTGATTGATAGGCGGACCCCACGGTCAGCGTCGTCTCCTTCGCGCACCGGCAATCGCCACCAGGTTTCGACCTCGGACACCGTGACGGAATCCCCCTTAACTGGAAAATCGGTGTTAAAGGTGATCAATTCGCCCTCCGGCGCATGCTTGTAGTAGAGTGAGACACCCCAGGCGGCTACTCCACCGAGAAAGGTGATTACGGCGAGGAGGGAGATCTTTTCGATGATCGAAAGTTTGGATACTTTGCCTTTTTCCTTCTTCCTTTCCCGTTTCTCAGCGGGGGGGGCCGGCGTGGGAGCGGGCTCTGGCGAGGCGGCGGCAGGCTCCGGGGCTACTTGTTCGATAGGCTCAGGAGTCGGTTCCTCTGCGGGAGAGGGGGGGGCGAGGTCGAGATCGTCGTCGTCGAGATCCCAGAAATCCTCTGAAGAATTGTTGTTATTCATAGCTAATGAGTGATTGGGGGTAGCTAACAGGGTGGGAGGCCACTTGAAAAGAGCGAATCGGGACTGAAAAAGAGATTGCATCTTTGAGGCTGCTAGGCGAAAGAAACCCATATAAGCACATGGCTGACCTCGAAGATAAAAATCCCGAAAACGTAGGCGGTAAGTATTATGTTGATTCTCAGTGCATCGACTGTGATCTCTGCCGTGAGACTGCTCCCAAGAATTTCCAGCGTTCCGATGACGAAGGCTACTCATTTCTCTACAAGCAACCTGAGACTCCTGAAGAGGAGGAGCACTGCGTTGAGGCCATGGAAGGTTGCCCTGTCGAAGCAATTGGCGATGACGGAGAGTAAATTTATCCCCTCATAAAATAATGCGACGTAAACCGGGCTCCAAGAAAGAGCGTGGTCGTCGCAGTATGAGAGCGCAGGTGACGCGTGAATGGGTCGGTGCGCCCAGGCCACTGGATCTGAACAAAAATATCAGTCCGGCGTCAGATCATATTGAGGCCATTCTGGAATCAATTGGGATTCGGGGGGGACTTGATGAAGAGGAGGTCAAAGCCACCTGGCGGACCTTGGCTGGAGAGTTGGTTGCCAAGCAGACCGAACCGGCCAGTCTCCGCAAAGGTTGTCTCACTCTGAAGGTGCTGCAGCCCTCAATGCGTTACCATCTGGAACAGCTCAAGCCGGGACTGCTTCGCAAATTGCAGTCGGAATTGGGCGAGGACAATATAAAGTCACTCCGCCTGACTATTGGATAAGGATGAAATACCGTTCGTTTCTTTGGGATTGGTCCGGGACCTTGGTGGATGATCTTCCGCCGACCTTGTATGCCACCAATGCGGTGCTGGAAAAGTTCGGGGTCGCCCCGATGGGGAGAGAGGAATTTCGTCGCCGTTTTCGTCTGCCGTATCCGGAATTTTATGAGGAGGTCCTTCCCGGCGTTCCGATTGCAGACTTGGAGGATACTTTTCGTTCCGCTTTTAGCGAATCACCAGAGGGCGTAACGGTTTTGCCTCACGCTCGTGAAATGCTCGAATGGTGCCAGGAGAGAGAGATTCGTTGTTTCATTCTCTCGAGTATGGATCGGGGGATTTTTCACAAGCAACTCGGCGAGTTCGGGCTCGCGGGACATTTTGAATCGATCTACGCGGGAGTCATCGATAAGCGGGACCGCATTGGCGATATCCTGGACACTCATCAACTTGACAGATCAACGACAGCGTTCGTGGGGGATATGGCTCATGATCTGCACACCGCAAAACACGGCGGGGTGGATTCCGTGGCTGTTGCCACCGGCTATGATCCGGTGGACCGCTTGACCGCGAATGATCCAACTCATCTCTTCGACCATTTGAGCGATTTTCGCGAATGGCTTGAGGGTTCAGTATAAGCTTTTACTGGCGTTATCATTTTTTTGCGGCAATGCGTTAGTAATTGCAGATTCGGAACGTTTGAAGCCTCTGTAAATGATGAAAAACCTTATCCCATTGCTAATACTCGGCAGCGCTATCGCGAGCGCGGCTGACCGTCCCAATATTCTCTGGCTCACTTGTGAGGACAACAATGTTAACTGGATTGGTTGCTACGGAAATCCTCATGCTGAAACTCCGAACATCGATAAACTGGCGCGTGAGGGTTTCCAATACACACATTGTTACGCCAATGCACCGGTTTGTGCGCCATCGCGCTCGACCTGGATCACCGGCGTGCACGCAGTGTCGATGGGCACCCACCCGATGCGCAGTCGCTATCCGATTCCGCACGACAAGATTCAGTATTATCCCGACTTGATGAAAAAGGCCGGCTACTACGTGGTGAATGCGGGAAAGACCGACTACAATATTGGCGGGCGGAGTGACAGGAGCCCGTGGGATTCGAACAAGGTTGACTGGAAAGACCTCAAAGACCGTGAGCCTTTCTTCATGGTCATCAATAATACCAAGTCGCACGAATCGCGGGCCTTTGGCGATGTCAATAATACTGAGCATAGCCCCGATGAGGTCCGTCTTGCGAAATACCATCCGGACATTCCTGACATCCGTAAAAACTATGCGCACTACCACGACCAGATGAAAAAAATGGACGCGGATATAGGAAAAGCCCTGGCCGATCTGGAGTCCGCCGGTCTTGCCGAAAATACCATCGTCGTTCACAATTCCGACCACGGTGGGGTGATCGCGCGGAGCAAGCGTTTCCTGTTCAACAGCGGCACACATTGTCCTTTGATCATTCGTATCCCGGAGAAGTTTAAGCATCTCCGTCCATCCGATCCCGGCAGCAAGATCGACGAGTTGATTAGCTTCATCGATATGCCCAAGACCTGGTTGAGCCTTTGTGGTGCCGAGACTCCTGACTATATGCAGGGAAAGATCTTTCTCGGTCCCAAAGCCGAGAAGCGTGACTACCATGTCAGCTTTCGGGCGCGCATGGATGAACGTTGTGACAATGTCCGGGCGATTCGAGATGAAAAATTTCTCTTCATTAGAAACTATATGCCCTACGCGCCCTGGGGGCAGCATTTGAACTATCTCTGGACGATGAAAGCGACTCAGGCTTGGGAGGCGCATCACAAAGCTGGCAAGACCAACGAGGTGACTGGCCGTTTTTTCGGAACGAAACCGATGATCGAGCTTTACGATACTTCGATCGATCCGGACAACGTGGACAACTTGGCCAAAGATCCTGAGTATGCCAAACAGGTCGTTCGTCTGAGTGCGGCGCTCGATAAGTGGCAGGTGGAGAATTTTGATTCGGCACTGCTTCCCGAGAGTGAGATGGTGAAGCTCTCTGAAGATGCTGGGAAAACCATCTATGAGGTGGTTCGCGATCCCAAGTTATACGATCTCAAGGGTTTACAGAAAGCTTCCTCGGTCGCGCTTACTGAAGCCCCCACTGCTTTGCCCGCTCTATATAAGCTGCTCGGCAGTAAGAGTGCGGGAATTCGCTATTGGGGAATCGTCGGTTGTTTCAATCTGCAAGGGAAGGTGTCGCTCGATAAGAAGCTCATTAAGAAAGTTCTCAAGGATGATTCCCATCACGTTCGGGCAATGGCAGCGTGGATTCTCTATCGGGAAGGGGATAAGGCGATTGCGCAGTCAACCTGGAACGAGTTGCTCACCGGGAGTTCGTATGCTTCGTTGAAAATCTTCAACATTATCGATTGGATTGGAGACGGCACGGCACCTTACATGGAGGCGATGAAGGCATGTGAATTCAGTCATCAGAACTATGTGAGTCGCATGCAGGGTTACCTTGGAGCAGGGAAGTCAAAGTCCAAGAAGACGAAAACGAAAAAGAAAAAGGCGAGGTAAAGTGGCTACTTGGAGTTCTTGCCTTTGCCTTTCTTACCCTTGGATTTCATTTTTGAGCGCCATTGATCGTAAAGGGCGGAGAGTTCCGTGACGATCTCTGGATGTTTGCTGGAGACGTCGGTCGTTTCACCGATGTCTTGTTTGAGATTGAATAAGACCGTACCGTCCGGATACTTGTAATCGGGAGCCGGTTTGGCGATGCCTTGTTCGTCAAGTTGGAAGTTGCTATGCTTCCAGCCCTTTGAGCTGATCAGTTTCCAAGGTCCCTTGCGAATGACACTGGCGCCGCGCCCGTCGCTCCAGCAGAGGTGATCGTGCACGCCACGGGTTTCCTTGTTTTTGAGCGAGGGACCGAGACTCTTGCCATCAAGATTCTCTGGTCTTTCGGAGTCCAAAAAGTCAAGCAATGTCGGGAAGATATCCATTGCCGAGGCGAGGCTGTTGTTGCTCATTCCGCCCGGAAATTTTCCTGGCCAGGCCACGATGAGCGGGACGCGGATCCCACCTTCGCCAAACATGTATTTGTAGCCCCGTAGGGGAGCATTGTTGGAGTAGGTGTTGATCGTTCCGCCGTTGTCGGAGAGGAAGATTAGGATGGTATTATTCAACTGATCGGCCTCCTCCAGGCTGTCTAGTAACTTTGAGATCCCATCGTCGAGAGCCATGAGGTTGGCCAAATATCGTTTACGTCCGAGGGGATCGACTTCGCCAAGATGACCCCATTTCTTGTGCCACTCACCCCATGACATTTCTTTGGGCTCCCAGAAGGGGAACTTCCATTGCTCGGTATCGCGATCCCACTTTGGCTGCTCGTAGCCAGCCTTCCTGGCGTATTTGGGATCGGTAACGTAGGTTGGCATGTGGACCGCATTGTATTCCAGTTGGATGAAAAATGGCGTCTTCGCCGCCGATTTTTCGCGGATGGTTTTGATTGCCTCACTAGTAAAGATTTCAGTGGTGAATGGGTCGTCCTCGTATGAAACCTTTTCCCCGCGATTGCGTTGCAGCGGGCCGACATTAAGGATTCCCAATCCCTTTCCTTTACCAGCCCGTTCGCGGTAGGCATCGAGATCCTTTTGTGAGAGGCGGATGTAATCCCAAGTGTGGTGGATGAATCCGAGGAACTCATCGAAGCCGTGGTCGAGCGGGTGTTGGGCTGCGCCGCCGTTGAGGTGGGTCTTGCCGATTTTCTGGGTGAAGTAGCCTTGCTTCTTGAGTGCCTGAGGGATGGTGAACTCGGAGAGAGGAAGCCCGCCCTGACCATACCAGAAATTTCCCCAACGCTGTTGGTAGCGACCGGTGATCAGTCCGGCCCGGGAGGGTGAGCAAATTGGAGCGGTCGCATAGGCGTCCGAGAAATAGGTGCCGAGTTTGGCAATTCGATCAATCCCCGGCGTGCTAACATCTTTTGGCGACTGAGGGAGGAAGCTCAAATCGGCGTAGCCCAGATCGTCAGCGACGATGACCACGATGTTCGGTTTGTTTGCCGAGGCATTGGTCGTCAGTAGCATGGCGGNTGTCACCAGAGCAGCTTTGAAAATACGGGGGTCATTCTTGTTCATGATAGGATCGGNCNTNCAGCGAAGTCTTGCTTCTTTTGNGGTTAATGGAAGATCCATCTTTCTCGTATGCCGANCACTTCTATGNCGAGACTGATGAACTTGGCGATGNGATCGCAAAGGATCCGGTTCACGTGCATGATTTCAATGCGACCATCCTNCATCTNTTGGGCATCGATCATGAGAGGCTGACCTTCCGTTATCAGGGGCGGCATTTCAGGCTGACCGATGTGCATGGCAAGGTCTTCAAAGGAGTGCTGGCCTGATTTGAACTCGTTGACCATTGTCTCCACAGGACCTAGAGTCCGCCCATGGCTGACCAAATTATTATCCGGGGATTGCAATTGCGCTGTCAGGTCGGAGTGCCGGTGGAGGAGCGGGCCGAGCCCCAGAATCTTCTCGCTCACCTCACCTTGGATGTCGCGGATTTTCCCACTGATGACGAAATTGTGCAGACCGTGGATTACAAGGCGGTCTCTGATCAGGTTCGCGAGCTCGTCGGGAGGGGAGAGCGGCAATTGATCGAGACTTTGGCCCAGGAAATCGCAAGGTATGTACTCGCTGAATTTCCAGTCAATGCCATCCGGGTTGAGCTGGAAAAGTTTATTTTGCCCGAGACCGACTGGGTCGGAGTGGTCATCGAACGAAAACGAGGCGAAAGAATTTGAACGACATCGGACATGGTCTGTCCTTATACTCAACTTTGAATGGGATTTCCGGTCAATGCACCTCTCACATGTCTTCCACCTCCGCCACTGAATCCGATGAAGAACTCGTCCGCTTGGCGCAGGATGGAGACACGCGGGCCTTCGACGAGCTGGTCGTGAAATACAGTCCGCGTCTCTATGGGCTGGTTTATCATATGACTTCGCACAAAGAGGATACCAACGATCTGATGCAGGATATTTTCGCGAAGGCCTATCGTTCCTTGAAGCGATTCCGGGGAAAATCGAGCTTCTACACCTGGATTTATGCCATCGGGACGAATATGACGCTCAATTTTCTGAAAAAGCGTAAACGTCGCGCAACCTGGAGCTTGGATGACGTGGATTCGGGGATTCAGAATGACGAGGCCATGGTGGACATCGGGCATGCCTCCAACCCCCGTCACCAAAGCGATGTTAATGAACTTCAAAAAAAATTGAACGAATCGATGCAAGCCCTGTCTGAAGACCATAGAGCCGTGGTTGCCATGTTTGATATTCAAGGACTTCCCCATGCCGAGATTAGCCAAATTCTCTCGGTTTCAGAGGGAACCGTACGCTCGCGACTCTTTTATGCCCACCAACAATTACGAGGGCATTTGGAGGAATTCCTCCGTTAATCCCAGCCCCTGTTAGATGAATCAATCCCAAGAAGAAGACGTGCAAAAGCTCATTCGCCTCAAGCGACATGAATCTCCGCCCAGAGGATATTTTGATAATTTTCTCGAAGAGTTTCAAACCCGACAGCGTGGAGAACTCCTAAAGCAATCATCTTTTGGATTGTTCAAAGATCGAGTGGCAACCTGGTATCGCGAACAGAGGTCCGTCAAATGGGTTGCAGGAGCAGGTGCGGCATACGCCGGAGTGATAGCTGCTGTTTTCATGTGGCCAAGCGGAAACTCGACCAAAATGAATGACCCCAATCTGAAGCCGGCAAGCTATCAGCCGAATAAGGGAACCCCGCTGCCAACGGTTGATTTCCCCAAAATCGAGAATTCCGGATCCAGCTCGACAACACTGCGGGAATTTTAAGAATGTCGTCATGTTGAACCAACTTTTCCAGCGCGCTTGCTTCAGTATCGGCGCGTTTTCTTTTGCCTGCTTTCCTTCACTGATCGCGGGGCAGGAAATCCAGTTTCCTTCTTCGGTCAAGGGGAGATTTCATCGAGCAGAGCTCGTCCCGGTTGATCCCGATGGTTTGTATGTCACCATTGGAGTCGTGGGAGCGGATGTTTCGAAGGGGCAGTGCGACGGAAAATCCTACGAATTACTTGCTCAGGATCCGAAATCGCGGATGACCCTGCTTCGTGGACCCAAGGGCGCAAAGCCGGTCAGTTTCGCAAGCGGTCGAAATCTCAAGGGCGGAGACAGTCTGAAAAACCTTCCGAGCAAGAACGGAGAGACGGTCACCAGCGCCGTCGTCGGATGGGGAGCGACTTTTAGTGATCAACAACTGCCGCTGACATTTTTGCGGGTCAATCATTCCACGAATCCGATTCCAGGTCATCCTCTCCAAAATGATAGGGGCGAGGTCGTGGCGATTTGTCATCAGGCGACCAACGATTTGGGTAAGGGGACCTTCGCGATTCCTGCGGATGCCGTTCTTCGCAATCTCGCCAACTACAAAGTTTCAAAATCAATCGGTCACAGCTGGATGGGGCTTCACCTTGATGTCAGAAACACCGTGGCATTTGTGGAGGGGATTCGTCCGGACTCGCCGGCCAAGAAGTTTGGGTTTCAGAAAGGGGATGTTCTCCTTCAGGTTGGCGATTGGGAAGTGTCTGATTATTCCTCCGCGATCAATGCCTTCTATTACTTAATTCCCAAACAGAAGGTCGAATTTAAGATTCTCCGTGGATTGGAAGTGAAGACGATGAAGGTGATACCGGCTCTGTATCCCGGGTCCTCGGTCGAGAAGAAATAACAGATCAATCAATGGCGACTTATCCAGCCAGCTTTTCGCTTCGTTCATCGGGCAAGGGGACTTACGAGATCACCCGGCAGATCTCCGGGGTTGTTGCCGAGTCGGGTATCCAGACGGGCACCGTCACAGTTTTCGTCCAGCACACCAGTGCGAGCTTGGTCATCATGGAGAATGCCGATGCCAGCGCGCGCACGGACCTTCATGCGTTCTTTGATCATCTTGTTCCGGAAGACACGCCATACTTTATTCACACCTACGAAGGTCCGGATGACATGCCCTCCCACATTCGCATGGTGCTGAGTGGATGTAGTGAGGTCGTTCCTGTTATCGATGGCCGGATGACTCTGGGGACCTGGCAGGGGATCTTTCTCTTCGAGCATCGGGATCATCCGCATCAACGAAGTGTCGTGGTCATGGTGCAAGGTGATTGAGATTCATAGGGTTCAGTTGTGCAACTATTTGACTTGGCCAGCGACCTGCTACAGGTGCGCTCGGCGACATTGATCGCCGATCAGGGACATGGCCGCGAAGAAGAAATCCATCACCAAGAAAGTTGCCGTTAAAAAGGTGAGCAAGAAAGCCGTCACTAAAAAAGTGGCCTCCAAAAAAGTAGCGAAAAAAGCTACTAAGAAGGTTGCCAAAAAAGCGAGAAAGAAAACTCCTGGCAAAGCTGCCATCACGGCCAAAGCTCTGGAGATTTACCTCCAGCGTAAGTTATCTGGAAAGCCCGGAGACGACCTGTCGGATTGGCTTCAAGCTGAAAAGGCCTTGAGCAAGTAATCCTCATTCTCACAAACTAAAAGGGCCTCCTCCCTTATTTTCGGGAGAGGCCATTTTTTATGAGATCGTTATTTTTAGGGGTGAGACTTCACAAATCGAAGGTGGGAATTGCGGAGTGATCCTGAATTCTCTATTTTCCAGAAATGATCATTCGGGAACTTCGTGAAGGAGAGTGGGATTTGCTTGCAGAGTTGATTTTCAATTCCACGAACGACTGGTATCGCCGGAATCTCAATCGCGCCTGTTTTCCGGGAGATGATTCGTCGGGTTGCCGGATCTTTCCCGAGGTTTATGAGGCTCTGGATCCGGGGTGTTGTTTGGTCGCTGAAATTGAAGGTGAAATAGCGGGATCTTGTTTTTATCACCGGCGGGAATCCCACCTGTCCCTGGGGATCATGAATGCTTCGGCGAAATTCACCGGGCAGGGTGTTGCAAAGCGTCTGCTCGCGGAAGTGATTGATCGCGCGGAGGGACTTTCGGTGAGGTTGGTGTCGAGCGCGATGAATCTTGATTCCTATTCGCTCTACACCCGGATGGGTTTCGTCCCGACGGCGCTATATCAGGACATGTATTTTCCCGAGGGCAAATTGATGCCGCTTTCGGATCTGGAGGTAAGGCAGGCGGAATTGAGAGATGTGGATGACTTGGTGGCGCTTGAAGAAGAGATTTCAGGCATTCGGCGGAGAAAGGACTTTGTGCACTTCATCGAGAATGAAGCTGGGATTTGGCGTGGCTACGTTCACGAGGCCGGGGGGGAGATCCGCGGCTTTCTTTTTTCAGTCGATCATCCGGGAAGCCGAATGCTGGGTCCCGGGGTGATGCGAGGCGACGAGATTGCCGCAGCCCTCATCGCGCGGGCTCTGGCGGAGTTCGAGGGCGCGTCTCCTTTGATGCTGATTCCGGCACAGAGTGGCTTGGTGCAGCGGCTTTATGACCGGGGCGCGAGGAATTGCGAATTGCACGTGGCACAGCAATTTGGGGGTAAAGTTGAAGCTCCGAGTGGGATTGTGATGCCGACCTTCATGCCGGAAACGGGCTAGCGCCGTCTGGAATCATCGAAAGAGAAGGGGAGTCCGGGAAGTATTGCTAAGGCTCCCGCTTTACTGAGGCGGGAAAATTGTAATTATCCAATATCATGACGATTAAACCACCACTCTTTCTCGCCCTGGCCGCGACTATTGCTTTCGGGGGAATTCAGTCCGCAGATGCCCGAATCTGGACCGATAACCAAGGGCGCACATTGTCGGGAGATTTTGTGAGTGTGAGTGACGGGAAGGTTGCCGTTAGACGTCCCAATGGCAAAGTTGTTCAACTTCCGCTCGCTGGATTATCCAAGGTTGATCAGGAATTTGTCGCCAAGCAGGGAAATGCCGGTGGCGCTGAAGGTAGCTGGACGAGTTTCCGGGGGGGCTCTCGGACGGACCATTCTCCGGATAAAGGTTTATTGAAAAAGTGGCCCGATGGCGGGCCAAAGCTTCTTTGGCAATCGCAAGTCTGCGGAAAGGGATATAGCGGTCCCGCGATTGTCG
>PBTU01000012.1 GCA_002729295.1 Verrucomicrobiales bacterium
TGGGATGCTTCTCGGCTTCCTCCTGAGCCTCATTACCCTGGTAATCGCTTTCCTGACCAGCCAACCGCTGATCCTCGCGCTTTTTCTTCTCGCCCTTGGAGCCGGACTATTTTCCCTCTGGAAAAATGCCAAGCGGAAGCGCGCACATGTTCAAATGCAGCTCTCCAAAACCCTTGGCCATTCTCCTTCACAAAACGAATTAGAAGAACTGGAATTTATCAAACTCCGACAGCTGGTAGCCGAGGATGGTGAAATCACCGCGTCCGAACAAAAAATGCTCAACAAGTGGACCAAGCGCCATCGCTGGAACACGGCAAAAGTCGTCGAACTGACTCAACAGGCCCGGGAGGAACTCTCCAAGACGAGCAAGCGGGAGAACCTGAAATCACTCATTCAATTCTCACTTGCTGATGGTCGTATCGACCGGGCCGAGATGAAGAGCCTGGAGCACGCCGCCGGGAAGATCGGGGTTCGGGGGCCGGAGCTATACACGATGATCCTCCAGCTCCAGAGAGACTGATAAGATCCACTTTGATTTGGCCTCACTCTGGTCACTACAGCTTAAGCACATCGGCGGGGGTACGGAATTTCACGGCGGGGGGATGAAATTCTCCTTCACGGAGTTTCTTGAGGAATTCAGCGGGATATTCTTCAATGAATTCGCTTTCGCCGGAGAGGAGCCCGAGGAAGCCGGGAATGCCACCGCAGTCTTCGGGTGGGCAGAGGCCTTCGCCGGCGTGCATCATGGGAGTGAGACCGAGAGAGGTTTCTTCCTGCCCTGCTCCGACGAGGTTCTCGAAGGTGACGAGGTGCTCCCAATCATCACTGAAGTCATAGACGTAGTGGAATTTTGGTTCACTCCCGAGAATGGCATCGACGATTCGATTCCCCACGCCACAGAAGTCATTCTCCCTGACCTCGTCAACCGGGTTACTCGAAAAGGTGGCTTCAACTTTTCCCTGGGAGCGGAATTCAAATTGATGCTGGTGTCGGTCCTCCCATCCCATGGAATCCTGAATGGCACAGTGAAGATCAAAGAATGAGGCATCGCCGGGAAGACTGAATCTTCGCCAAAGCAGCGGATCGCTCCCGCAAAGTTCGACTTTAAAAATCATCCGCGCGGGACTTTTCAATGGTTCATATTGTGACTCGCCACTCTCTTCATCCCCGTCGAGCAATTCATCGAGCATTCCGCCTTCTTTCAGTTGTTCCGCCAAGCTCTCGATCATTTGCGCTCCGGCATCGCTCTCCATGACTTCCTTCATGTAGGCCTCGACCTCCTCCTCACTTGCATTGTCGCCGGGGAAAGCGTCCATCATCTCGTTGAAACGGCGGAGCGACTCGTCGGAAATTTCGCCTGCGGCATCGGCCGTTCCCTCATCAAAGGGCACAACATTTTCTGGGCCCTCATCCTGACCGTTCGGGGGCTCCGCTGCGTCAATAGACATAGACACTTCATGCCAGAGAGCCAAAACCGAAGAAAGGCAATTCCCTCGTCAACTCTTGGTTTTCATCACGGTGAGGACACCTTCGTGACCCGATAATAAGGCGCCCGATGGGAAACTGAGACCGAGATTCAAGGACTGCGCTGATTGCCCTGGGAGATTCATGATTCACTTCCTCATTTCCACCTGACATCTTCCAGCAACGCCATGAAATTTTTGATTCACAGCTCCCTCGCCCTTCTCGCGCTGGCGGCCTTGAACTCCTGTTCCTCCAGACTCAGTGAGGCGGAACTCGCGGCCATCTCTACGGTCTCGGTGCCCAAGGCGACTCTCGCTCCCAATTCCTACAAGCACCCCAGCGTCTTTGAATATCGCGACGACGGACGATCACCCCACGATGGCGTGGGCTTAATGGGAGGACTGATCGGGGTGACCGCTGCGGACAACGACCTCGCCGGATACCTCATCGGCGAAATGGTTGGAGACGCCGTCGGGCACGTAATCGCCGCGAATGAAAAAACGACCTTCAAGAAAAACTACGGAACCTATTATCCCAGCCTGCGTAGAAAAGTCCCAAGCGATCTCACCTCCATGGTCACCAAGAGAGTCGAAGGGCAGGTCAAAGCAAATCCCTTCTTTGGGCCCCGCCTGAAGGATCAGGGCCGTCATCAATTTTCGGTGCGAATCAAACACCATTTTCTCAGCCGCAATGGAAGCGACCCGCGTAACCAACAGCCTCTCATGAGTGCCTACGTCCAACTCGAGGTCACCCTTTACGGACCCGGTCTTCGCGTCCTCTACACCGGGACCTATCTCGGCAAATCCCGCATCGCGATGGACATCCCGACCCTCGCCTCTAGTAAATTCATCAGTCGTGATGCCTTCCGCGAAGCCGTCAATGATGCCTGCAAGAAGTTCGCCGATGAGCTTCGCACGAAGTCCGGTCGTTAGGAAGAGTATCCTGGAACCGTTTCCTCAAGGATCGCCTCGCTGGATTTGCGTTCGCGGCTGCCGAGGCAGTTGAATTCCCCGGTTCCCTCCTCGCCGAGCTCAATACCCACACTCTGGCCGACATGGTAGCGCAGCCCAAGATGACGAATCAGCTTCGAAAATTAATTTCCGATTCTTAGAATTCACAATGACCCGGCGTGCGGGCAAAGGGAATGACGTCGCGGATATTCTGCATCCCGGTGACATACATTAGGAGACGCTCGAAGCCCGCGCCGAATCCGGCATGCGGAACGGTGCCGTATTTCCGCAGATCAAGATACCAGCCGTAGTCTTCCAAATCGAGACCGTCGGCGATCATACGATCCTTAAGAAGGTCATGGCGTTCCTCACGTTGCGCTCCGCCAATGATCTCCCCCACTCCGGGAACGAGAACATCCATCGCCGTAACCGTTTTGCCATCATCATTGGTCCGCATGTAGAAGGGCTTGATCGATTTTGGGTAGTCGTAAACGGTGAGCGGGCCCTTTACCACTTCCTCACAGAGATAGCGTTCGTGCTCGGACTGCAGGTTCACGCCCCACTCCACGGGATAGTCGAACTTCTTGCCCGACTTCAACAACTGATCGACGGCCTCGGTATACGTCATGCGACCGAATCCGCTTGAGGCGAGTTTTTCCAAACGAGGGCGCAGCCCTTTATCGATGAACTTTTCAAAGATCGTGAGATCACCTTCGTTGTTTTCAAGAACATCCTTAACGAGAAACTTCATGAAGTCCTCGGCGAGATCCATATCGCCTTCGAGATCACAAAAAGCCATCTCGGGCTCGATCATCCAGAACTCGGCCGCATGACGCGTGGTGTTGGAATTCTCCGCGCGAAAAGTCGGGCCGAAGGTATAGATGTTCGAGAGCGCACAGGCGAAGGTCTCGCCTTCGAGCTGTCCACTCACGGTGAGGTAGGATTGCTTGCCAAAGAAATCCTCCTCCGGCTTGCCGGTGGGATTGGTCGTTACCCGAAACATCTCGCCCGCGCCCTCGCAATCACTCGCGGTAATGATGGGCGTGTGGACGTAGGTGAAATCCCGTTCGTTGAAAAATCGATGCACCGCATAAGCGAGACGACTCCGCATCCGGAAGACCGCACCGTAGAGATTTGTCCGTGGGCGCAAGTGGGCAATCGAGCGGAGGAACTCCGGCGAATGACCTTTTTTCTGAAGCGGAAAATCTTCCGGTGCTTCACCGAGCAGAGAAACTTCGGTCGCCCGTACTTCCCAGCTCTGCCCCTTCCCCGGACTCTCGACCAATTCCCCCACCACGCTCACCGAGGCACCGGTATTCATTTTGGAAACCTGATCCGATCCCGGTATCCCGGCATCGATGATGACCTGAATCCCTTGGAGGCAAGAACCGTCATTCAATTCGACAAAAGAAAACTCCTTGGAATCCCGCCGGGTCCGGACCCAGCCACTGAGTTCCACGGAAGCCTCGGCAGATTCACTTGCCAGAAGATGTTTCACGGACTTGCGCATGGCGTATTTGTAAGCCTTCCCATCCGAGAATCGACCCGAAATTCAGGAATTCACCAAAAGAAAATATCCACCACCAAAACAATCACCATTAAGACTCCAACGATGAGATTGACGAGCATTCCAGTGAGCGTTCCGACGACCGAGCCCACTCCCGACACCGCAGCGGACTTGATCTCCTGATCTGCAAATCTCCATTCACAGACAAAGGATCCGATCAGTGGCCCCAAGATTAACCCGAGGGGCAAAAAGAACAGGCCAAGAAATCCCCCGACGATGGCCCCGAAAGCTCCCCATTTCGTTCCGCCAAACCAGCGCGTCCCCATCGCCCCGCTGAAAAACTCGAGCGCCTGTGCCACCGCGATCCCCACCGCCAGAGTGACCAAACCCCAGACCTCGACCCCGCCGGAATCCTCCAGCGTAAAGAAGGGCACGAAAGCCGCGCCCAGGATAAAAAGATGCCCCGGCAGGAAAGGCACAATCGTCCCAAAAAGCCCCGCGATCAACAAACTGACCGTGGCAATCCATATCCCCCAATCCAGAATCCAGTCCCACATCGCCTTAACTTGGATCGATTCCCATAGTTTTCTTCTCAAAAGCCAAGGAATATTTGTCATACAGGAGATGCATGGAAAGAGAACTTATCACGCTATTCTGACAAAGCCGATTGACGAATTTCGTAAATAGGCTTTTTTTCCACAATACATTATGCACCGCCTGCTAATCATCACCAGCCTCATCACCGGCCTCCACGCTGCCGAGCCCGACTTTATCTTTAAAGACAAACCTACTGATTGGAAAATGGCCGGCCCCGGTTCATTCGAAATTAAAGGTGACATCGCCACCGCGAAAGGGGGCATGGGACTTTGGTGGTATGGCAAAAAAGATTACTCCAACGCCTATTTCGAGCTGCAGTTCAAAACCACCGACGCCAAGCAAAACTCCGGTGTCTTCGTCCGCTTCCCCGATCCCGGCAATGACCCCTGGGTCGCCGTCAAGCAGGGATACGAAATCCAAATCGCTGGAACCGAGCCCGGAATTCAGTCGATTGGGTCGATCTACGAATCCCAGGCCGCCGTTGATGTCCGTGCTTTCGTGGGAGAATGGAATACCTACAAGATCATCACCGCCGGTGACCACATCTGCATCATCCTCAACGACAAGATCGTCAACATCTTCGAATGCCAACCCGGTCGTGGCGACCAGAGGGGCTACTTCGGTTTGCAGAATCACGACGATGGCTCGCCCGTGCAATTCCGCGGAGTCAAAGTACAGGAGCTCTCCTCCGAATCTCTTTTAAAAGCCCTCGAAGAACTCAACGTTCCCCGCGCCGCTCTCACAAGATACTGGAACATCCGCAAGCCCGTCGGCAAAAAGTGGTATCACGCCACCGACCACGGTCCGGCCTTCTTCCAGAGTTTCGGCGACTACTACGAAGGTGATTTCCGCCGGGAAAGCGCCATCAAAGGTCTCGCTCTTTCCTACTCCGCCAACCCGGATCGCAAAGCTCTGTTCAATACCGAGACTCTCGCGCTCATCTCGTCGACCGACGGCGGCATTTCCCTGGACAATACCCCTTGGGGCGGAGGCCACGGAAAGGTCAACCAGTTTAAAAACAAGGACGACTACCTTTTCAACACGTCGTCCGGCCCGGTTTGGGCTGACGCCAGTGGTTCATTCGACGATAAGCGCACCATCAAGGGGTTCGGAAACTTCGATCACCTCAAGTTCAACGGATACTTCCGCAACGGCTCTGATATCATCCTTGACTACGACGTACACGGCACCCGTATTCTTGATCTCATTAATGAGAACAGCCATGGCATCAGCCGCTTCTTGGAGGTCACAGCCCACGACAAGGCTCTCAAGGTTCGCTTGAGCAACAACTCCAGCCACAAAGGATTCACCATCAAGGTCGCGGGTCAGGGAGCCGCCCTCAAAAACGAGAACGGAGCCTACTTCCTCACTCTCGCCCCCTCGAAAAACACCAGCCTCGTGTCGCTGAACTACACCACTAATGGTGCGACCAAGGCGCCGACGCCACAGGCCCTCTCCCCCATGACCTACAGCGGCAAAGGGATTTCACCCGAAAGCTTCACTTACGACCTCAAGCCCGCCGAAGGCAAGGCCGCTTGGCTCGTCGATGATATTCCCCTTCCAAAAATTCTCCTCGAGTCTCCTTACCACTGTAAGGTTCGCATGAGTGATGTTGACTTCTTTTCCGACGGAGATCGCGCACTGCTCACTACTTGGGATGGTGACATTTGGCTTGCCTCGGGATTAAAGGAATTCAAGAAAATCACCTGGAAGCGTTACGCCACCGGATTCTTCGAGCCGCTCGGTCTTCGCATCCTGAAGGACATTCCCTATGTCGCCGGACGTGATGCCATCTGGAAACTCTCCGATGTCAACAAAGACGGTGAAGCCGACAAGTTCGAGATCTTCAACAACGACGTTCTTCTCACCACAAACTTCCACGAATTCCAGTTTGGACTCGAAACCGACGCCGAGGGAAATTTCTACTTCGCCAAAGGCTGCCCTGTCCGCCCGGGCGGTCGCGGATTTGACCGTATCCTCCCACACAACGGAGCCTTCGTCAAAGTCTCTGCTGATGGTGAATACCTCGAAGTGATCGGAACCGGACTCCGCGCACCGGGTGGAATCGCGATCGGACCCAATGGTGAAATTACCACCGGTGAGAACGAAGGAACCTGGCAGCCCTGCTGCAAGCTGAACTATTACGAGCCATCACGCGGCAAGCCTTTCTTCGGAGTGGAAAATGCCCGTCACGAGAACAAGTCACCCTACACCGAACCTCTCTGCTACCTCCCAATGTCAGTCGACAACTCCGGCGGGGGTCAAATCTGGGTTCCCGAGCACGCCAAGATCGGCATTAAGTCCGGCGAACTCATCCACCTGTCTTACGGAAAATCCGCGATCTACCACGTCCTGCGTGAAAAGGTCGAGGACGGATTCTACCAAGGCGGTGTCGTGAAACTCCCTGTGAAGCTCGCTTCTTCCGCACAGCGCGCGGTCTTCAACCCCGATGGCTCGATGTTTGTTGCCGGATTCCGCGGATGGCAAACCAATGCCGCCAGAGAAGCTGGCTTCCAGCGCATCCGTCGCAACGACAGCGTCGCCAATCCACTTCCTACCGGCATGAAGGTGACCAAGGACGGAGTAGCCCTCCGCTTTGACGTCGAACTCGACGACGAACTCGCCACCGATCCGAGCTCCTTCATCGTGAAGCGCTGGAAGTACATTCGCAGTGTTCAGTATGGCTCCGGTCAGTTCTCAGTGGATCATCCCGATCTCGAAGCCGAAAAGAAAGCCACCGTCAAGGAATCCAAGGGCCATCGAAAGCATGATAATGTCAAGGTCCTCGCGGCCAAGCTCCTCGACGACAAGAAGACCATCCTTCTCAAGCTGGACGGCCACAAGCCAGCCGAGCAGGTCAAGATCGACTACGATCTCGAGTCAGCTGACGGCGACGAACTCATCGGCAATATCCACAGCACCATCCACAAGGTGCCCGCCAAATAATCGCCGGAATTTTCAGCAAAGCGTCTCCGGCACTCCCCCCGGAGACGCTTTTTTCTTCTTTCGCCATCATGGCGTAAATCCTAAAAGTAAAAGTCGCTTCAATGAGATTCATTTCACTCATCGCTCTTTCCTACTTCATCGCACCTGCCAATGCCACTCTCACCGCGACCTTTAGCTCGGGAGGAAAATCGGTCACGGAGCAAGTCCGCATGCCCGCCTTGAAAGTGGAAGCCGGAGAATCTCCCGCCGCCGGACTCGCACCCGGCGCGTTCACAGTCGACTTTAAAGGAACTCTCACTATCCCCAAGCGCTACCGCGTTTATTTTTCCTACGACATCGAGGGCACAGCCACCATGAAAGTGAGTGGCGAAGATCTCCCCTTCACCGACGGAAAGTCCGAGCGCCTCCGCCTCAATCCGGGCGAAGTCCCCATTGAGGTTCACTACAAATCTCCCGACAATGGCACGGGTTCATTCCGGCTTCATTGGGAAGAGCGCTCGGAGTTCCTGCGTGAGCCCGTGTCCTCCACCGTCTTCACCAGGAGTGATTCTGAAATCAATGCGGCCCACCTTTTCGCCAATCACAATTGCGCCCAGTGCCACGACACCGGAGATCTCGGAACCCACGCCATGCCCGAGCTAAAATACGCCGGCCCCAATCTCACTGGCATCGGCGACCGCACCACCGAAGCCTGGCTCACCCGCTGGATCGCCCAACCCGACAAACTCAAGCCCTCGACGACCATGCCCGCCATGGTCGATCACACCAAACCCGAAGGCGCCCAAGCCGCCGCCGACCTCGGAGCCTACCTTGCCTCACTCNANACCGGCGCCNCCTCCCCNGCTCCCGACCAATCACTCGCACAAGCCGGAGGCGCTCACTTTCACAAACTCGGCTGCGCCGCCTGCCACACCAAGCCTTCCGCCGACGAGCCCGACTTTGATCACAAACGCATCCCGCTCAACAATATCGCCACCAAATTCAAAGGCGGCACCTTGATTTCCTTCCTCAAGAATCCCCAACAGCATCACGAAGCGATCAAGATGCCCAACTTCCGTCTCAACGACGAAGAGGCCAAATCACTGGCCGCTTACCTCACCAAGGAATCCACCGGAAACCACACCCCCGACCCCTCCGAATTCCCTCCCGGCGATACCGCCCGCGGAAAGGAACTTTCCGCCTCTCTCAATTGCGCGGCCTGTCACGAAGGACTCGAAAAAGCCACCACCAGCGCGCCCAAGCTCGCCGACTTCAAGGACTGGAACTCCAAGGGCTGCCTCGGCCCCGATGAAAAACGCGGTAAGGCTCCCCGCCTCAATCTCACCGCTGAAGAAAAAGCCGCCCTCACACCCCAAGTCGTTCCCGAGCTCAAATTCGATACCGTGGAAGCCTACGCCACCCGTCAGGTTGAGAGCCTGCGCTGCGCTTCCTGCCACACCCACGACGGCAAGGCCGATCTCCTCTCGGCCGTTCACGGCGAAACCAAATCCCTCATCGCCCACATCGAGGGGCACGACGAGAGACTCGACCAATCCCGCCCGCCTCTCACGCACATGGGGGCGATGCTCAACACGCCCTTCTTCGAAAGCATGCTCCTGGGCACTGCCAACCCGCGCCCCCGTCCGTGGCTTGAAATGCGCATGCCCGCCTTCCCTCTCCATGCCAAAGATCTCGCCGCCGGATTGGCCCGCCAACATGGTCTGGGCAGGGCCGAACCTGGCAAAGAAAAACCCGCCGCTGATCAAGTGAAGATCGGAGAGGAACTCGTTGCAATGACGGGCTATGCCTGTGTCACCTGCCACGCTCAGAATGACAAACCCGCCCTTGCCGCCTTCGAAGTCCAGGGCATCAACTTCGGCGAAGTCCACAAGCGTCTCCGCCCTGACTACTACCACCAGTGGATGTTCAATCCCGCCCGCATGGTCTCTAACACCAAGATGCCACGCTACACCAACCCGGATGACGGCACCGGTCTCCGCACCGACCTCCTCGAAGGCGACGCGCAGAAACAATTCGAAGCCATCCGCGCATACCTCCAGTCGCTGCAAAAATAAGCCTTAGCGGCCGAGGATTTTCTCCAACACCGCGGGATAGTCCTCGAAAGCCTCCCGCCCGCCTTTGTCAGCTCATTGAAAGTTTGCGGCCTCGCCACACCCTGATTCATTCAACAAAAACAACACTCATCATCCCATGAAACTCCTTCGATTACTCGCTCTCTAGGGCACTGGTTGAGGGCGGAGGACCAGGCGCCCATCAGGGCGTCATTTCCTACGCCTGGGAAACCAAACCCGGGGTGGCCATCCTGGCCGGAGCCATCCCCGAGCCGTCGAGCACAGCAATGCTGTTCATGGGGATACTTGGGGCCTCGGCTTAAAGGCGTAGGCAGGATCCCGGAGCCACTCGGTCTGTTTAATCCCCTGACGGGGCTGATTCGAGTAAGGATTTCTTCATCGAAAACCCTTGCCATCCCGGCACTTTCCTCGTAACAACCGCGCCCCTTCCCTTGCTGCCGTGTCAACAACGAGGAATTTTGGAAAGGGTCCATGCGGCAATTCCTCAACCACAGCGCCTTCGTGCTTTAACGGAGGACCAAAAATACAATGATTAACGAACTCGTCAAAGAGCTGGTCGAGGCTGGAGTCCATTACGGACACCAGACCAAGAAATGGAATCCTAAGATGAAGCCTTACCTCATGAAGGACAAGGGCGGAATTTACATCATCGATGTCGAACAGACCGTTCAGTGCCTCGACAAAGCATCCGACTTCCTCTCGAAGATCGCCAGCAAGAACAAGAAAATCCTTTTCGTCGGCTGCAAACGCCAGGCCCAAGACGCCGTCCGTGAAGCCGCAACTGCAACCGGGCAATACTACGTCAACTACCGCTGGCTTGGTGGCACCCTCACCAACCTCACCACAATCCGGAACTCGGTGAAGCGCCTCAAGTATCTTGAGGACATCGAAAAAGCTCCCGAATACAAGGCCATGTCCAAGAAGGAACTCTCCGCTCTTGGTCGTGAGAAGGACAAGCTCCACCGCAACCTCAACGGAGTGCGCGACATGGAGAAGCAGCCGGATGCCGTCGTCATCGTCGACACCGCCCGTGAGTCCATCGCCGTCGCCGAAGCCCGCCGTCTTGAGATTCCCATCATCGGAATCGTCGACACCAACGGAGACCCCACCAAGATCGACTACCCCATCCCGGGCAACGACGACGCCATGCGCTCAATCCGCATCGTCCTCCAGAACCTCGTCGACGGAATTGCCGTGGGAGCCAAGAACTAATCACTCCCTCTAAGAACCATCTTTATCTTTTAAGACCATGATCACCGCATCTCTCGTAAAAGAGCTCCGTGAACAAACCGGAGCAGGTATGATGGAGTGTAAAAACGCACTCAAGGAAACCGAAGGCGACATCGCCGCAGCCATTAAGTATCTCCGCGAGCGTGGAGACCTCAAAGCTGCCAAGAAAGCCGACCGCACAGCCAAAGAAGGTGTTGTCGCAGCTCAAATCTCCGAAGACGGCAAGTCCGGCATTTTGGTTGAAGTGAACTGCGAAACCGACTTCGTGGCCCGCAATGAAAACTTCCAGGCATTTGTCGATGAGGTTGCCTCTACGGTAGCCGGCAGCGACGCCCACGATCTCGAAGCTGCCCTGGCCCTCCCCAAAGGAGACCAGACTCTCGAAGGATACATCAAAAACAAAGTTCTCGAGCTTGGTGAGAACCTTCAGTTCCGTCGCTTCGAACGCCTCAACGTTTCCGGTGAAGGAGCGGTTGCTTCCTACATTCACCTCGGCGGAAAAGTCGGCGTTCTCATCGCCGTCAATGCCGAGAAAGCTGAATCAGCTTCGAATGATGCCTTCCGCGACCTCGTCAAGGACCTCACTCTTCACATCGCCGCTTCCGCTCCTGCCGGACTCGGACGCGAAGACATCCCGGCCGACCTCGTCGAAGCCGAGAAGGACATCTTCCGCAAGCAGATGGAAGGACAGAACAAGCCTGCTGACATTCTCGAAAAAATCATCAGCGGAAAGCTTGGCAAGTTCTACTCCGAGCACTGCCTCCTCGAGCAAGGCTTCGTTAAGGACCCCGACACCACCGTTCAGGGTCTCCTCGAAGGACAGGGCAAAGAAGTCGGCGACACCCTCGCCATCGACCGCTTCGTCCGCTTCCAGCTCGGCGAATAATTCTTTCGCGATAAAAATCATCAACCGGTCGTCTCCCGCGGACGGCCGGTTTTTTTATTCGCAGTCATGAAGATCGCCGAAAATTCTACTTTTGATACGGCGCCCCACCCATCGATCATATATTTGGATCAATGAATAGGTATGTCCGGGTAGTCCTCCGCCGTGATCTCGCTCCTTAAAGTCTTCCTCTCGGGAGTGATCACCTTACTTGGACTCACCGCGCCTTCAATGGCCACCCCATCAGCCGCAAGTATCGGTCGAGCGATTTTTCAGGGCCCCAATCTCTCCCGCCCCAGCGTGTAACGTAACCGAATGATTCCCGACCATTGGTGAGAAAGACACCTTCAGTAAGACATCTTTCTGTTCCGGCTTCCTGAGACCTCTGAGTTAATTAAAGGGAAGAGCCGTTAAATTGGTCTCTCACTATGAGCACCGGTTCCGCTCAAAAGAAAGCGCACGTTTACTTCGGTCCGTCCCAATTGTGTTTGGGATACCGCCCGGCGAGATCTTTCTTCATTTGTGCAAATCCCCTCTCCCAAAATCCCGGCAAATCGCTCGTCACCTGCCAGGGCCGTTGATTCGGCGCAAGGACTTTCACCACCACCGGATGACCATTGGCAATCGTCGGCGTTTCGGTCACGCCATAGAGACGTTGCACTTTTTCTTCGATCCATGGTTCGGAATCAGCGGCGTATCTCACCCGCGTATTAATGCCGTTCACGAGAGAGATTTTCTCGGGAGCGTAGGCCTCCAAACCTTGACCTTGGGGCCCCGACAACCAATCACGCAAGACCGGCCAGGGGTCTCGTTCTTTAACCTCTTTGAATGTCGTTGCGCCGGCACAGATCTGCGCAATGGCCATTTCCCGATCGTCGTCGGCAAATCCCGGCAACTCCAATTCCGGCATCGTCCGGCTCAAGAAACAAAGACGTGCAATCCAGCACTCCACCGAGGCATCCCATTTTTTCAACGACAGCTCTCCGGCGATGACCCGCTCAGCCAACAAAATCCCGGCTAGGTCAGGATCAACTTCCCCGCCCCGCTTCTCTTCTAAAACCAGACCTCTGAATATGCGTTGCTTCACCGAGAAAACCCGACGGGCAACCTCGTCAAAAATCACTCCACCGGTTTCACAAACTTCGCCCTCTGGCAACCATGCTTCATCAATGGCAACGCAACGGGAAAGGTTCACCGTCCGCTTTCGTCCCTCGACCTCTAAGATTTCCGTGGCCAAAAAGAGCGGCGATTTTCGCACCGCGCTCTTGGAATTCATCTTCCCACGCCGACCTCCGACGACATGGCAAACCGCGCTCCCCTGATCACGTCGCACCGCCAGACGATCCCCAAAGGCAATCAGCATTGCCTTGGCGCAATCTTCTCCCCGCTGTCGAAAATCGGGTTCCTTGATGCGGCCGCCTCGCTTCTCCATTCCTCGAAGAAGTTGCTCGTATGTTTTCATGGTCTCCCGCGCACCGCGGGCAAGAACTCCCAGCGCGTCGCAGTCGCGTGAATTAAAGTTCGCTCTTCTCGCAGATTCCATCGCCAACCATTCGGAGGCAAAATCACTCACCCAACCTGGCTCTCCTTCAAAATACTCCGCCCACTTCGTCCCCCGGTCTCCTTTCTTAAAAACCCCCTCACCCTGCACCGCCGCAGCCACGAATAAAGCCTCTCCCAAACATTCATGTCGTATCCCTTGTAATACCAAACAGGCCAATCTCGGATGCATGGGATAGCGAGCCATCTCTTCTCCCGCCTTCGTCAATCCACCACCTTCATCCAAAGCTCCCAGCCAGGTCAGAAGATTCAAAGCCTCCCGATAACGCTCCGACTCCGGGGCATCAAGCCAACGGAATTTATCCGCTCCCAGTCGCTTCAAAAACAACAAGGCCTCGGCCAAATCAACCCGCCGCACTTCCGGTGTCTCAAATTCCGATCTTCCACGGTGATCGCTCTCACTCCACAGTCGCACACAGCGACCCGGCCCGGTTCGCCCCGCCCTGCCCGCACGTTGTTCTGCTGCCGCTCTGGAAATTTTCATAATCCCCAAGGTGTCGAAACCGCGAGCAACGTCGTACTTTGACTGCCTCGCCAAACCTGAATCGATCACGACTTTCACGCCATTGATCGTCACCGAGGTTTCCGCGACATTAGTCGAGAGAATCACCCGCTTTTTCCCATCCACTTTAATCGCGGCTTGTTGGGCCGCCGGAGCGAGCGCCGAATAGAGCGGAAGAATCTCCCAACCATTCATCCACGATGCTCTTTCCAAAAGGGTTTGGCATTTTCGGATCTCATACATTCCGGGTAGAAAAACGAGGATGCGATCTCCCTCGACCAACTCCGCCACTTCGGCCCGCACTGCCGATGTCACCCGATCCCACAAGTCCTCCGCTCTTGTCGGTCCTCGACGCGTCACTTGTCGCTCACCACGATATTCGATTTCCACCGGAAACAATCTTCCACCCGCCTCGACCAATTCGCAGGGCATGAGGTATTCCTTCAAGCCTCCAATTTCGAGAGTCGCAGACATCACGACAACCCGCAGATCAGGCCGAATACTTTCCTGGAGATCGAGCACCCGGCCTAAGGACAGATCCGATGAAAGCCGACGTTCGTGAAATTCATCAAAAACCACCGATCCAATGCCCTTTAGCTCCGGATCATCAAGAAGCATCCGCTGCAGCACGCCATCGGTGACATAGAGAATCTCCGTTTCCCGCCCAAACCGGCTCTCAAAACGCACCGCATAGCCCACACCTTTCCCCAGCGGAGTGCCCGTCTGCCGAGCCACGAATTCCGCCAACAAGCGAGCAGCCATCCTCCGTGGTTGCACCACAATGACCCGCCCCTCCACCTCAGCCCGTATCATCGAGGGCACGGTGGTTGATTTACCCGATCCGGTAGGGGCTTTCAGAAGCAATCGCCCCTGATCTTCCCGGACTGCCGCACGAATATCCTCCTCAACCTCATGCACCGGCAACTTCACAAAAGGAGGAAATCACCTGTATCCATATGGTGCAAGCCGTGCGAAGGTGAGATTTACTGAAATGTCTCTACCCACTCCCTCGTTTCATCACTTGCTTAATATCACAATCAACTCTAGAATCTTCTCATGAACTTACAGTTTCTCGCATTCGGACCGCTTGGCGGGCCTGAAATCGCCCTCATTTTCCTTATCATGCTTCTCCTCTTCGGAGCCAAAAAACTTCCCCAACTCGCCCGTGGAATCGGCAAGAGCATGGGTGAATTTAAAAAGGCCCGTGAAGAGTTCGAAGACGAAATCAAAAAGGGAGCGGACGACCTCGACGTCAAGGAAGCCAAGGATAAGGAACCTCGCGACAGCTAATGCAGCCTAGGCTCAATTTATTCTTCAAGAACGCTCCGAAAATTATTCTCGGAGCGTTTTTTCTGTGCGCCTCTTGCAAGCAGGAGCCAAAGGTCACGAATTCGGGTCAAGAAGAAGATTCCTCCCAGACTCATTCAAGCACGCCCGCGAAATCACCCCCATCCGAAGCGACTCCCGAGCCCCCGGCGAGCCCGGACGAAGTGCGCTTCCTTTCCTACAATCTGAAGAATTATCTCACGATGAAGCGCTACTCTCGTGAGGGCCCTCCCACCGAGAGAACCAAACCCGAAGACGAAATCGACGCGCTCATCGCAATCATCGTCAACGAAGAACCCGACATCCTCGGAGTCTGTGAAATCGGAACGAAAGAAGATCTCGAAGATTTGCAGTCCCGCTTGAAAACCGCAGGCCTCGACCTCCCCCACATTGTCCACGCCGGCGGCATGGACGAAACCCGCCACCTCGGACTTCTGTCCGCTCTTCCGGTCGAACGCACCGACTCTGAGCACCACCTCCCTTTCACCTTGGGTGACCAAGAATACTTAATGCGACGGGGCATTCTCGACGCAACGGTCACTCTTCCGGAGGGCCCCACCCACTTCATCGGGGTACATTTAAAATCCAAACGTCCGTCTGAGGCCTACGACGAAGCAGAGATGCGACTCAACGAAGCCCGCCTTCTTCGCGAACACGTAAATAAGATTCAAGAGGAGGACCCGGAAGCCCGCGTGGTTGTTTACGGAGACTTCAATGAAACCCGCAAGATGCCTCCGCTTTCCATGATCATGGGGCGCAAGGGCTCCAAAGGCTATCTCGGCGACATCTTCGTCAAAGATTCCCGAAAGGAACTCTGGACCCACTATTGGAGTTACCAGCAGCAATACGCCCGCTTTGACTACGTTCTCGTTTCCAACTCGGTGATGCCTGAAGTTAACTTTTCGCGATCCTACATCGCCGACCCCGAGAACTTTTACGATGCCTCCGACCACCGGGCGATCATGGTCGCCTTTGGCCGATGAAAGCTCTCCCCTGGATGCCCCTGCCCTAAAGAAACGCCACCGCACCCGGCACAATTCTCCTCCAGGAATGCGCCTTCACAAATTTCTCCATGAGTTCGGCTTCAGAGATGCGCGGAACCAACGCACTTTCATCGAGATAATCACAGATCACCTTCGCCGAGGCTTTTTCAATCGCGAGAGTGCTCCACAAGAGCAAAGTGCTCAGCCCGAGCCCTGCACTCATGATCGCCACTGCCATCGACGGTGGCACGCGGCCGACCACCATCGCAAAAATCATGGTGATGATGGTGAAACCGGGCATGGCGTAGCCAAACTTCACGGCCCAAGTTCGCCAAGCCACCACCCGGTCCTGTTGGCGGGCCATCAGCACCATTCCTGCGATGAGAGCAACTCCAGCGACATCCCTTACCTCCTTGGATTCTGCCTGCTGCGGGGATATCACCAAATATTCAGGACCCAAAGGAAGGAAGGGTCTCTTTTTCACCTGGATCTCCACATCTGTCGCTTTTCCGAGCTTCAGAATACGCTCCACCATCTCTTTTCCCGAGTAAGTCACCTTGGTGTCCCCTTCTTCGGACTTTAACACCCGGTCAGAGAAAAATTTGCGCACTAGAAACGATCCTATTAGAGGAATCAGTCCCAACATCAGAAGAAATTTAAAAATCATGAACGGTCAACAGCTTCATACTTGGAGGCGGACTTTTGAATTTCATTTTTCTCCTTTTCCGACAAACTTCATCCAACACACCACCGAATCAGCAAATGGAAGACCAACAAGATCCCACACCTGCGTCCACCTCACCACCGGCTGCCTCTCCGACCTCCAATCAGAATCTCATTCTTGGCATCGTCATGGGCGCCGTTGTTTTGCTTCTTCTATTGCTTGTCATCACCCGGCAATTCGGCGGCCAGGGCGCCGAGTCAAAGGACCCGAAAGTTACCGAAATGCAGAAGGAATCGGCGGAATTGAAAGCCAGGATTGCCCTGATGGCATCCACTTCCGGTAACAATCAAACCCCTACCCTACTTGTCGAAGGCATCAAACGTGACGTGGGCACACTGGGAGCGATCGTAGAACAAAACCAACAAAGCGTTCTCGCCCTCAAAGATTCTCAGGCCACCATTCAGAGCCTCACCCGTCAACTGGCCGACCTTCAGCGAAGGGACGAGCTCAACGGAGACGCCGCCGCCCGTGTCGCCGGGCTCGAGGCCCAGGTTAAGGCTCTTACCGCACAACTCGATGGAGCCGTCGACCAAACGACCATGACCGCTCTTCGTGATCAGCTCACCTCAAGCAAAGACTTGTCACAACAACTTCAGGAAGAACTCACCGCGCTAAAAACCAAAAGCGGCAGAATGATCGACGGTAATCAACTTGCCGCTGTTCGCACCGAACTCGACGAGTGCCTCGCCGAAAACACTCTCCTCAAACTCGAACTCCAAAAACTACGCACCAAACTCGATGGCGCCCGCCTCTTCGTCACCCGGGAAAATCTCAGTCCGAAGGCGCAAAAATTTTTCCGTGAGTTGGAACGCCTCGAAGGAATTGACCAGAATGGTCTCGAACAAGCCTATGAGCGAATCAAAAAGGAATTCAACGCCCATGTCGTTGAAACCGCTGCTTTTGCCATCGGAAGTGCCGATCTCAAGCAAGAACACGAAGCCCAGATCAAAGGCGTGACGGTCGAATCGAATCCCAACTCATTTTTCCTCGTCGTTGGCTACGCGTCCAAAACCGGAGATATTAAAAGCAATCGCGACCTTTCAGAGCGCCGCTCCAAACGAGTCGCCTCCACAGTAAATTACCTCAAACAAAACAGCCAGGAAGTTCAGGCCGTCTACTTGGGAGAAACAGATCGCTTCGGAGAAAAGGCCCAACCCAACCAAATTTGCGAGGTTTGGGAAATTCGACCGTAACCCCAATATAACACACAATTTCCTTCAAGAAGCTTGGGATCCATCCCAAGGTTTTTTGTGAATCGGCGACTCGGCTACATCCGTCCGCTTCTCAGCAAGCCCACCAATACTCCCTGCACCACTAACTCACGGGCAGGAATAAGATCCGGGAAATCGGCGTTTTCAGCCCTCAGATAAGGACGCCCCTTCTCCATGATGAAACGCTTCAAGGTCGTTTCCCCGTCAATTAAGGCAGCTACAATGTCCATGTGCCTCGGCTCGCGGAATTCCAGAATGACTGTATCTCCATCACAAATATGCGCATCGATCATCGACTCCCCTCTCACCTTCAAAGCAAAGGTGCGCGAATTCCTTGGAATTCCCAGAGAGGCGATATCGATCGAAATACAGCCTTCTTTTTCCTCCACTGTGGCTTCCGCCATGCCTGCCGCAATACTGCCATAAAGCGGAATATCCACGATTTCCTCGCGCTCCAGCTCCTCTGGAAAAATCACCGCCCGCGCCTTCCCCGCCAAACGCACAATCACCCCTTTCTTCTCCAAGGCCCTGAGATGGCTCATTGCCGCGGTTTGACTGGCGAATCCAAAGTGCGCCTGAATTTCACGAGTCGAGGGCATCACCCCGGTCTGGCTCTGGGTAATCTTGAGAAAATCTAAAAGCTCCTGCTGTCGGGTGGTCAATTCTTTGCGCATATTATGAACAGTGATTTGATGAACACTACTCATTCGGACGACTGTCTGTCTAGCAAAAATATTTTCTCCCCGCGTCTATGAACTCCAATAAATCATTCCAGCAATCCCGACGGCAAAGCAATAATAGGAAAAATATTCCAATTTCCCCCGCCGCACCGCACCCATCACGAGATAAATCGCAAACAGCCCCACCACCGCCGCCGCAAGAGCTCCAGCGAGATAAGGACCAGTAATACAGGACTTAAGCGCCTCTCTCAACGATCCCATTTCTTCAATCCGATCCTTCATCGTCAGCACAAATCCGCCTGCGATTGCCGGAATTGACATTAAAAAAGAAAATTCGGCAGCCCGCTCCGCCTTCACCCCGCTCAACATCCCCGCCGCAATTGTCGATCCCGAGCGCGACACTCCGGGTAATATCGCCAGGGCCTGTCCCACACCCATTATCAGTGCATGCTTCAATCCCACCTCGCTCGAGCCACTTTTGACCAATCTCGGCACAAACAAAATTAAGCCGGTCAGAATCAAAAATCCCGAAACCATCACCGGACGACCCGGCGCTGAATCAAAGAAATCCTTAAATAAAAGCGCTGCCGCCACCGCTGGAAGAGTCGCGATGGCCAACCAGCCGATCTTTTTACGCTCTTCGATCATCGCAGGGTTCTTGAGCGACTTGGTCAGCTCCCAGAGACTTTTTCTAAAAAAAATCAACACACTCACCAGAGTCCCTACATGCAAAATCACCTCAAATCCAAGGTCGGGTTGGTGGTCCGCGCCCACTTCGCGAATGCCCAAAAGATACTGAGTCAAAACAATGTGTCCCGAAGATGAAATGGGGAGAAATTCCGCCAAGCCCTGCACTATTCCAACAACAATCGCCTTCCAAATTTCCATATGCTTAAGTGACGCTATGATGACTCTTTCGTAACAACAAGCATCATAGAACAATCAACGACACACAAAAGATTACCGCGGCTCCGCGGCCCCACTGAAATCATCTCTAAAAAAATATTTCGCAATACTTAACTAATTACTCTATGATCTCCCTCGTGAAAAAGACCCTACTCGCCATTGTCCCTTCCGCCTGCCTGATCTCGTGCTCCAACACTGGAACCGACGGACCAGCAGCCCCCGCCGCAGCCCCATACACCGCAGGAAACCCATACGGCGTTCCCGGAGAAAACCTACCGAATTATGACCCAAATTCAGCGGGCTACCAGCCAATCGCACCAATCAATCCCAGCGCCATCCCGGGAGTTGCTCCGGCAGCCCCTGTAACTCCGGTCGCACCAGCCGCCGCCAGCACTCATGTTGTCGTTGCAGGTGATTCCCTCTGGGGACTTGCCCGTCAGCACAACACCACTGTGGAAGCCCTTCAGCAGGCCAATGCTCTGCCCAACACGCAAATCAACGTGGGGCAGACTCTTAACATTCCGGCCGCCCAATAATCTTGTCGGCATCCTTACCTCTGCCGAAAGCGGGCTGGATCATCTCCAGCCCGCTTTTTTTAAAACCCATGAAATACCTTCTCCTCATCCTCTTTTTCTCGGTCTCCATTTTTGCCCAAGATAAGACACAACGGGACGCTCTCGTCGGCGCGCTTTTCGAAGCGCCCGACGCAGCCGCCTTTGAAAAGGCATTCGCAGCCGCCAAAGCCGGCAAGATCCCCAATCAAATTCTCGTCGAAGCACGGTTTCTTTATCTCGTCGACTACGCCGACCGAGCCACTCTCGCTGCCTTTGCGCCAACCTTGAGAGAACAATTGAAAAAAGACCAAATGAGCGACAGCGTTATTTTTGCGGTTAAAGAGGACTTCATGGCGGTCTACGAATATACTCTCGCACTTGGTGCGTTAGAAAAAAACAACTCCGCCGCTTTCAAAAAACACATCACCGAAGCCTTCTGGCTCAGCCCTTCCCAAGCCGGGGTCTTTGGACCACATATCAACGAACATCGATTGGCCAAAACGTTGGACAACCTTAAACTTGATCTGACGCAGGAATTGGAGGTTCAAAGTAAAGAATCCAACAGAACCAGCCTCAAAAAACTCCTGGGTGATTCTCCCGCCATCGCTCTTCACTTTTGGACACCATGGTCGCAGGAGTCTGTGAATAGCTTTCCAGATTTTTTAACAACATCGGAAGTTCTTCAAAAAAATAATCTTCCGTCCGCATCCATCCTTATCACCGGAAACGCCGAATCACGAAACGATGCCGACTCATTTCTCGCCGATTACAAATCACCACTCCCTGGTTCCTGGTTGGTTGAAGCAAAAGAAAATCGACTGAGCACCACCCTTCGTATTGCAAATTTTCCCACCGTCGTCCTCATCACTAAAGACGGAACAGTTCTTTTCCACGGCGATCCCGGAGCAAATAAATTTTGGATCCAACTAAAAAAACTCTCTCCAAATATTACCCGACCCCACTCGCCCACCGTCAATTCACCACTTCCAGAAGAGCGAAAAACAAGCGGGGACAAGGGGGAACAGTAGAACAATAAAGAAAGATTAACCTTGAACAAGTAGCTTAAAATCGGCTTGTTAGACGCAACCAAACACAATCACCCTTGTCTCGATTCGAAAATCCATCACCTCAGGAACTTCATGCGCTCGCTATTTTATGGAGCGAAGGTCCAAGTACGGTAGGACTCGTACATGAGTTTATCCATGGAAAAAAGGAGCGTTCATACACCACGACCCTCGCGGTGATGCGCAACATTGAGAAGAAAAAATTGGCCAAACGAAGCAAAAATGGCCGTGCTCATGTTTACGAAGCGACGGTGAAACGTGATGAGATCCTAAAACCCCTTCTAAAAGATCTCGTACAAAATGCTTTCGGTGGGAGCCTAGATGAGGCTATCCTATCTCTGATCTCAGTAGGTGTCATGACACCTGAAGGGAAAAGCGCGGTAACGCGTAAACTAAAAAAGCACAAAGCTATGGCTGCTAAAAAGAAGACCACAAAAAAGAAAGCCGCCCCTAAAAAGGCTGCAAAGAAAACCGTAAAGCGCGCTGCCAAGAAAAAGGTAGCGAAAAAAGCTGCACGCAAGCCCGCTAAAAAAGCGGCTAAGAAGAAGGTAGCGAAAAAAGCTCCTAAGAAAAAGGCTGCCCCTAAAAAGAAGGCCAAGAAAAAGGTAGCTAAGAAAAAAGCCGCTAAGAAAAAGGCCGCCCCTAAAAAGAAGGCCAAGAAAAAAGCCGCTAAAAGAAAGCGCAAATAAGAGAGCCAACCTCCCCGAACTCTTTCCAAGGGACACCTCCTCGCGGGGTGTCCCTTTTTCTTTCTCCCCTCTCCCCCCGCCATCAAACCATTTTTTAACAGAAAGGGATTGCCAGACCCGATTCGTCCTCTTAGCTTGCCGCCCGCTAAGACGCTCGGCTAGCTCAGGGGTAGAGCACTACATTGACATTGTAGGGGTCGCTGGTTCAAATCCAGCGTCGAGCACCATTTTTTGTCCCATTGACAAGGTGTCCCGCCCACAGATCAGCACAATTTTGAAACTGCTGGACGATGAAAACCAGGAGGTTCAGAACAGTGTCCAGCGAGCTTTGCTCGATTATCATGGCGATGCAAGTGATGACCTCGCCGCGGTGGGAATCCAACTTTCACCTAAGGATAGCTCCCTCCTTTCAAAATCCCTGCACTCCGGACGCCAGACTTCACTGAGAGAACATTGGAGTGTTCCCTTCCGAGGCCTGCAAGATCCCGACGGAGACTGGGATGCACTCGAAGCCCTCCTCCGCCTCCTTTCCGATTTTCTACACGATGGCATCACCCTTCGACCAAGCATGTCCGACGAACTCGACCTCCTTGCCAAGGAAGCCGAAAACCAAGTCGAGTCTCCTGCCGAACTCTCCGAATGGCTCTTCGCTTCCGATCGCTTCTCAGGCAACAAAACCAACCCCTACGACCCGCGAAACTCAGACCTTGCCTGGTGTCTCGAACAGAGAAAAAGTAATCCACTTGGCCTCTCCCTGATTTATCTTCTCGTAGCTCAACGCATCGGCCTTCCCGTTTACGGCGTCAATTATCCGGGACATTTCCTCTGTCTCATCGATCTCGAAGTCGCACCCACTCTCGTCGATCCCTTCCATCGCGGTCGCCCCATTCCTGTGATGCAGCTTCTCAAGGAACACCCTGAGATTTCGAAAAAAGCAGCAGAGGCTGTTCGCCGCCCCTGTTCACTCGCAGCCATCCTTACCCGCGTTCTCGCAAATATGACTCTCGCTTTCTCAAAACTCAATCGACTCGACGATGCCGATCTCATTCAGAATCTCATGAAGACAATTAAGTGATGAAGATTGAAGAGGAGACTCTTCATGTTTTTGTGCAATGACTTCATCACCTAAATCTTCATCCGGAAACCAGCACTCGCGGCGGTCTCGTCTTTTTTCATGGTGAGGGCGACTTCATCGATCGCTATCCAGATATCCTAAAGCCATTCGTCGACGCGGGCTTGAAGTGCCTCCTCACTGAACTTCCCGGTTACTGACGCTCTCCGGGAAAAAGAGGACACATTCCCCACCTCGGCTTCGTTGATCAAATTCTCGACGCCTCTCTCGAAAAATCGAGGGCTCCGTGACTATCGCCGGTCACTCGATGGGTGGATTAATGACCCTAAGACTGCTCATTAATCATCCCGGTCTCTTCACAAACGCCTGGCTTAGCTCCCCTCTTCTCGACCCCATGCATCAGGCCAAGCCATGGATGCGAGCAATTCTTCCCTGCCTGGCTCCACTTCTTCCCCGGGTGACCGTGAGCACGGGAGTGACAAGCGAAGATTGCCGGGACGACTCGGCACAATCAGAGTCAAGCTCGACTCAACTCTAGCACAGTCGAATTTCCCTCATCTGGGGACGAGCTCTTTCCCTAGTCGCCGAGGAAGTGAACGAGAAATTCAC
>PBTU01000013.1 GCA_002729295.1 Verrucomicrobiales bacterium
AGACCAAGGGGGAGTGAGAGAGGCATGAGGAGGCCCATCGTTCCCCAGGAGGTTCCGGTGAGGAAGGACATCATTGTTCCCAGCAGGAAGATAGAGAGCGGAAGGAATGAGGGTTGGAGTTGGTTGCCGAGGAGGCTCTTAAGGAGTTCGGCAACCTCGAGTGCTTTGAAGATGCTTCCCAGGGTCCAGGCGAGCATAAGGATGATGAGGGCGGGAACGAGCGAGGCGGCACCATCGAGCATATGTTGTCCGGTTTCATTCCGGCGATCTTTTGGAAAGCAAAGGAAGGCAGAGATCAAGGCGACGAAACTGGAAGCGACCATGGCGTATGGGACACCGGCAGATGAGAAGGCGTTTCGCCAGGACCAGTTATCGCCATCCTGCCAGAGGTAAATGAATCCGGGGAGAGTCGTGACGAGAACGAGGAGGGGAATGAGGGCTGCTTTGGGGTCGCCCGCTTTGGGTTGGTTGTTGATGTCGGAATCGAGCTCGACGGGCCGGGCATTCTTCATCGGTCCAATGTGCCATGAGCGGAAGATCACCAAGGGGATAAGCAGGAGGCTGAGAAGACAGTAGGGGTTGGCGGGAATGGAATTGAAGAAAAGGGCCGCCGGATTGACATCGAAAGGCGCATCTTGAAGACCTTCTTTGATCAGGCTGAGCTGGGTGGCGATCCAGGTGGAGATGAAGGCGACACAGGCGACGGGGGCGGCGGTGGAGTCGATCAGATAAGCGAGGAATTGGCGGGAGATACGAAGGGCGTCGGCGAGGGGGCGGCCGACGCGTCCGAGGAGGACGGAATTTGCGAGTCCATCGAAAAAGCAAAGGAGGCCGAGCCCGTAGATGCCGAAAAGGAGTTTCTTTTGTGGGTCGCCGGATTTTCGGGCGAGCATACGATTGAGGATCGCGGTGAATCCGCCACCTTTTTCGAGCAGAGTAGCGAAGGCGCCGAGGGCGAAGGTGAAAATGATCGCGCTGAGATTCCAGTCGCTCTTGAGAACGGGGAAGTAGTGATCTTCGAAGAGATTACGGATGGCCGGGATGGGCCCGGGTCCGGCGAGGAGAAATGAGCCGGTCAGAACGGCGGCGAAGAGCGAGAGAGCCGCGCGGCGCGTGATCAGGATCAGGACCAGCGCGACAAGCGCGGGAAGGAGAGGAGTGAAATCAGCCACCGGTGAGAAATAGCGGGTTTCAGAGACGATGCCGAGCGAGATCTATGAGACTTCCAGATCGACGTAGTGTCGACGGGAGAGAATGAGGTGACGTTTCATGGCGTCTGCTGCCTTTTCAGGCTTGCTGTCGCAAATAGCGTCGAAAATCTCAGCATGGGTGTTGATGACACTGTCGTACCATTCACTGTTGCCCCGGTTGAGGTTGGCATATTCGATGGAGCGTTTTTCCAAGGCGCTCAGAACTGTGGCGTAGAGATTGTGCTTTGACCCTGCTGCGATGGCGAGGTGGAAGGCAATGTCGGCCTCGCTGAAGCGCTTGCGGTCGCCACGGGCACTTTCCATTTTGGCGATGGCGCGCTGCATGATCTCAATGATTTTTTCACCGGCATTGATGGCGGCAAGACGGGCGCATTCGGTTTCGAGGAGGATGCGGAAATCCATCAGCTCGAGATAGGAATCGTCATTTGTAAGGACCGAATAAGTTTCGATCGCCCCAGCGAGGTTTTCGAGGCTGGGGTCGGCGATATATGAGCCCGAGCCCTTCAAAGTGCGGAGCAGGCCTTTTCCACGGAGCTGCTGAATTGCTTCGCGAATGACGGTGCGGCTGGCATTGAAGCGGGCGCAGAGTTTTTCCTCGGAGGGGAGGCGCTGACCGGGGGTCAGACTGCCGTCCATAATTTCGCTTTCGAGGGCTTGGATGATTGTGGAGCTTCGCTGGGCCATGGTCAGGTGGTTTTAAAATTAAAAGCCGGTTCCTTTAACGGAGGTTTTGATGCGGACGATGTAATAGTCGGCGGTCATGTAAAGTGTCGATCCATCATCACCGAAGGCACAGTTGGCGGTGCGATGTCCGGTCAGGATGCGGCCGAGGAGTTTTCCATCGGCGCTGATGACCATGACGCCTCCTGGGCCGGTGCACCAGATGTTGCCTTGTTGGTCGGTCTTCAGGCCGTCGGGCATGCCAGGGTCTTTTTCACTGAGTGGCGTGGCATCGTAGAGGAGCTTGCGATCTCCGGCCACTTTGCCGGAGTCATCGAGGGGGTAGGAGACCAGCCAGGCTTTTCCACCCTGTGATTGTGCAACGTAGAGGGTCTTACTATCGGGCGAGAGCGTGATGCCATTTGGGCGTTCCATGGTGCCGTCGACCACGGAGACCACCCCTTCGGGAGAGATTGAATAGACGCCAAAGATCGACGACTCACGGCGCGGGTCTTTTTCTTTTTTTGGAAGTCCGTAGGGAGGATCAGTGAAGAAGATGGTGTCGTTTGGGTGGACACAGACGTCGTTCGGCGAGTTAAAGCGCTTGCCTTTATAGCGATCGGCGACGGTCATTTTGCCACCGCCGTTGGTGGTGAGAACAGAGACGCGGCGGTCACCGTGTTCGCAGGAGAGAAGGCGTCCCTTATTATCAAAGGTGAGACCATTGGAGCCGGGTTCGTTACCGTATCCCGATGGACCGGTGTAGCCGGAGGCTTTGAGGAAGACACNCAGGCCGTCNTTTTCNGACCACTGGTAGACTNTGTTGGTGGGAACGTCNGAGAANAGGAGGCGGTTTTCGGCCTTGTCCCANACCGGGCCTTCGGACCANTCGAAGCCCATCGCGATGACCTCGATNTTGGCGTTTTCCGGGATCAGTTTGTTGATNGCTGGGTCGAGACGCTCNACGGAGCCGATGGTAGGACGGATCGTGCCATCCGGAGCAGGAGGAGCAAGCTGGGCAAAGGAGGTGGAAGCAAAAGCGAGAGAAAGGGCGACAAAATGCATGGTTTGACTCTAGTGATTCCTCACAGGAGGGCAAGAGCGCAGGTGGATTTCTAAGAGGGTTCTTTGTGGGTTCAAGAGTGTTCTTGTCGAGGTCGTGACAGTGATAGCAATTCTCGGAGAGAATGGGCTAAACGTGGTCGTTGGAATCGACAATTTCGGGCAACTTGGCAGCGGTGGCCTGACCGAGAAGGCGTTCCATCGGTTGGGGTGATTTGCAGTCAAGAAAGGCTTTCATCCGATTTTGGATCGATTGCTACATGAGATTCAGGGCAGCCAATGCGGCGTGGATTTTAAAATCGATCAAGAGGCCGTTTCGTTGGGATGTTTTCAGAAAGCTTGCAAGGTCACTGAAAGGAACGAGGTGGGTCGTGATGTCCTCGGCGCCAACTCCGCCACCAGGGCCGGATTTGGTGGCGTTTTCCGCGAAGAAGAGGTGGGTTATTTCGTCGGTCATACCGGCCGAGGTCGGCGATGAGAGGAGGGGCGTAATTGACTCGGAGGTATAGCCGGTTTCCTCGAGGAGCTCGCGGCGGGCGGTTTCAGCGAGGGATTGTCCGGCGAATTCGGGTTCGTCTCCGACTAATCCGGCACACATTTCCAAAACCCGGGCCTGGACCGGGCGGCGGAATTGCTCGACGAGGATGACTTCATTTTCGGGCGTGATGGCTAGAATTCCAACGACGGCGGTGGAATTGGGCCTGGTGACGAATTCCCAGTCGTCGATTTCACGGAGGGAAAGGTAGCGGCCTTCGAAGTGGGAAATGGTGTCTGGCATGAATTCAGAATACTCTTCTAAGAATCTGTGGCAATTCCGCGTAGAAACCATTACCAATGCCCCGCACAGCAATGACCGGCGAAGATTTTGACATCCAGGTGAGCTTCCGTCACCGCATTCGATTTACCCGTGGAGCCTTCTCTCCGGGGAATAAGCTCTTGTCCGACCTGTTGGAAACGAGGGGGCACAGCAAGATTCTCGTTTTTGTAGAGACTGGGTTAAAAGAGTTTTTTCCCGAGCTAGAGGCGCAAATTCAGGATTATTTTGGGGAAGTGGCGGGAATTCGTCTGACCGGCGTGGAATGGCTGGTGGGAGGCGAAGAGGCGAAGCGCGACGATTCCGTTTACCAAAGCGCGATGGCGGCGATCGAAAAACACCACATTGACCGCCATTCCTACATCATGGTGATTGGCGGCGGAGCCTTTTTGGACGTCGTGGGCTATGCTGCGGCGACCGGGCATCGCGGTGTGCGCCTGGTGAGGTTTCCAACGACGACCCTTTCCCAGGACGACAGTGGGGTTGGTGTGAAGAATGGCATCAATGCCTTCGGGAAGAAGAATTTCATCGGAGCCTTTGCGGTGCCCTATGCAGTGGTGAATGACTTTCAATTTCTCCACACCCAACCCGAGCTAACCCGAAGGGCGGGATTGATCGAGGCGGTGAAAGTTTCCCTAGTGAAGGATGGCGAGTTTTTTGAGTGGATGGAGGCGAATGTCGCGTCTTTGTGTGCCCTCGATGAGGCCACTTTGGAAGAAGCGGTGGAGCGTTCCGCGATTCATCATGCGCGTCACATTGCCCTGGGCGGAGATCCCTTTGAATTGGGGAGCAGCCGTCCGCTGGATTACGGCCATTGGGCAGCGCATAAGCTGGAGCAATTGACCGACTTTGAATTGAGTCATGGCGAAGCGGTTTCCGTTGGCGTGGCTCTTGATACGCTATATGCCGCCAAGGTGGGACTCCTCTCAGCCGACGATGCGGAGAGGGTTTTATGTGTCATTGAACAATTGAATCTGCCGCTTTGGCATGAAGCTCTTGAGTTGCTCGATTCCAAAGGCCGTCGCCGGGTTTTTAACGGACTAGAGGAATTCCGCGAGCACCTTGGTGGGGAATTGACCGTTCTCTTGTTGGCAAGTTTGGGCAAGGGAATCGATGTGCATGAGATCGAAGAGAAAATTTGGGATGACTGCGCCGAGGAACTTAAATTCCGTGTCTTGGCGGTGAGTTCATGAACCGGGTTGCCGTTCTCAATGTTGTCGGTTTGACCAAGGCCGTGTTGAAGCACATGCCGCGTTTGCAGAGGTGGGCTGAGTCGCGCGAAGTGGTCTCATTCAAGCCGGCCTTTCCCGCGGTGACATGCACGGCGCAGAGTTCTTATCTCACGGGTAATCCGGTTGGGGAGCATGGTATTGTTGGGAATGGTTGGTATGACCGCGAAGAGGCACAGGTGAAGTTTTGGAAGCAAAGCAATCATCTCGTGAAGGGTGAGAAAGTGTGGGAGGGCCTCGAGCAATCGTGTGCGAAGATGTTCTGGTGGTATAACATGTATTCTTCGGCTGACTTTTCGGCGACGCCTCGACCGCTGTATCCTGCGGACGGACGGAAGTTTTTTGATATTCACACCGAACCGATGGGAATGCGGGAGGAGATCAAAAGTGATCTGGGCCCCTTTCCCTTTCCGTCATTTTGGGGCCCCAATGCGGGGATTCCATCGTCGAAATGGATCGCAGAGAGCGCGAAGTGGATCGAGAGGAAAGAGCAGCCCGGATTGAATTTGGTTTACCTGCCTCATCTTGATTATGGACTGCAAAAATTCGGTCCAGATACGCCGGAGATGGATGCGGAGTATTCGGCAATTGATGAGGTGACATGTGATCTTATCGATGAACTTGAAAGGAGTGGCGTGGAAGTCTTGGTTCTTTCCGAATATGGAATTTCCAAAGTGTCGAAAGCGATTCATCTCAACCGAATCTTTCGGGAGAAGGGATGGATTCAAGTGAAGGATGAGATTGGGTTGGAGACTCTTGATTGCGGGGGGTGCCAGGCATTTGCGGTGGCGGATCATCAGGTGGCACACGTCTATGTGAACGACGAATCGATTGCGGAGGAAGTTCGTAAAGTTGTCTTGGAAGCGGATGGAGTGGAGGAAATTCGTGAGGGAGTGGATCTTTGGGGTAGTGGAGTGGGTCGTGAGCGGGGAGGAGATTTTGTCGCGGTGTCGGAGAGTGAAGCTTGGTTTACCTATTATTATTGGATGGATGATGCCAAGGCGCCGGACTTTGCGCGCTGTATCGATATTCATCGCAAACCAGGATACGATCCGGTGGAGTTGTTTCTCGATCCGGAGATTAAGTTTCCCATGCTGAAGATTGCCGGGTTTTTGGCGAAGAAGAAGTTGGGTTTTCGTGGCTTGATGGATGTGATCCCCTTGGACGCTGATTTGGTGAAGGGGTCGCATGGCCGGGATACCGTTGAGGAAGAGGAACAGCCGGTGGCAATTGGGCCGGGTGCGGAGAATGTTGATTCGGCAGAGCGTGTTTTCGGGTGGATTCAAGGACGGTGTCGCTCGTGATTTTGTCCGTGACCTGAGCCGCCTTGGCGCCCTGAATAACGGGGTGAAATTCTTACTACTTTTTCTGAGTGCTACGCTCTCTTTCGGGAAGGCTCCGAACATCGTCATGATTTTGGCAGATGATATGGGTTATGGCGATTTGGGTTGTACCGGGTCGACGATGATCAGGACGCCGCATCTTGATTCCATCGCGAGCAATGGGGTCCTTTGCACGCAGGGCTATGTCCCTTCATCGGTGTGTTCACCATCGCGGGCGGGGATTTTGACGGGGAGAGATCCACGGAGATTTGGTTATGAAGGGAATTTGAATAAAGGGGCGGACGCATACGCAACGCGTCCTGAATTGCAGGGGCTACCACCGACCGAGCATACTTTGGGCGATCATTTAAAAGCCGTTGGATATGACACGGCTCTCATTGGGAAATGGCATCAGGGAACACACGAGGTGTTTCATCCCAACGTGCGGGGTTTTGATCATTTCGTGGGAATGTTGAAAGGGTCGCATAGTTATTTTCTAAAGCCTGATCGTCATCAGTTGGAGCGCAACGGTTCTCCGGTTACGGAGTTTTCCTCGGACTATGTCACCGACTACTTTACCGACGAATCTCTCGCCTGGATGAAGGGGCGAAAAGTTGAGAAGCCCTTCTTTGTGTTCCTCTCCTACAATGCGCCGCACACACCGATGCAGGCGACTGACGAGGATCTCGCGGTGTATGGCCACATCAAGGACAAGAAGCGTCAGACCTACTCGGCGATGATGCATGCTTTGGATCGCGGAGTGGGTCGGGTGATTGATTATTTGAAGGAGTCGGGGCAGTATGAAAACACGCTAATTGTATTTTTTTCCGATAACGGAGGGGCGACCAATAACGCTTCGTGGAACGGGCCGCTGTCTGGTCGGAAAGGGACTTTATTGGAAGGTGGGGTAAGAGTGCCCTTTTTGATGTCCTGGCCCGCAGGATTGCCGAAAGGAAAGGTCTACAAAAAGCCGGTATCGGCTTTGGACTTATTGCCGACGTTTTTGGCTGCGGCTGGTGGTGAGCCTCTCCCTTTGAAGCCCGCGCCGAAGTATGAGGACAAGCGGAGCCGGAAAGCGGTGGCGTATGACGGAATCAATTTGCTGCCGGTGTTAAACGATAAAGAAGCGGCCAAGCCGCGCGAGCTATTTTGGCGACTGCAGGGGCAATCAGCGATCCTTTCCGGGGAGCGGAAATTGATTAAATTATCACATCGTCCGGCGCAGCTTTTTGCTCCGTCGACAGATCCCGGGGAGCAGGCCGACCTTGCTGGTGAAGAGGTCGAAACGCTCAACGAGCTCTTCACAAAGCTGGGCTTTTGGGAGTCTTCGCTTGCGACGGTTCCGCTCTGGGGGTCGTCGCCGTTTTGGTCGCGCGAGTCAGCCAAGAATTACGAAAAGTATCCTCCGGGGGAAGAGCCGAAGTAGTAATTACCTGCCGGCTCCGGCGCGGGGAAGGTAGCGGAGTCCTTTGAGCGAGAAGAGCGCGAAACCAGCGAGCCAGAGATAAGGAGTGAGGGAGGGTCTTGAGAAACGGAATCGGAGACTGTGACGGCATATTTGGGAACGAATCCTAGGAGGGGGAGGATGAGGAGCAGGGTGAGGACGAGGCCGGAGGCGCGGGGGTTCCCGGCGGGTTTTTTACGCAAGGTGAATCACAAGGCGCAGGCGGCGATGAGGGAAAAAACAAGCGAGGGGAGGAGCACGGCGGCGGGTGTTACTTGATGAGATTACGGATTTCGTCGATCTCGTTTTTGGTGAGTTGCTGATCTTCAGGATCGAGCAAGGCTGCGACGAGGTTCTTCGGTTTTCCCTGAAAGAACGTGCCCAGCAGGCTCTTGAGGGCGGTGCGCTTGGCTTTTCTTTCGGTGATGGCGGGTCGATAGAGATAGCGTCGCCCTTCCTTGGAATGTTTCACCAGTTCCTTGTTTTCCAGGGTGGCGAGGAGGGCGCGGACGGCGGAGTAGGAGGGAGGATCGGGGAGTTCTTCCTGCACGTCCTTGGCGGTGGCTTCACCGAGGCGGTAGAGGATGTCCAGGATTTGCCGTTCCCGGCGGGAGAGCGCCCCTTTTTCCAATCGATTCATAAGGGGACCCTAGTAGGTGCTGAAAAACCCGCAATATAAATGTTGGAAAATCAGCATTTTTCGATGGCGATTGTCAATGCGGCCGGAAGAGGTTAGTTAAAACGGGTGATTACGCTCGGTGGAGGTGCTTCGTTTGAAGAGGAGATGCGGGCGGTGTTTTCCAGCTCGGGTTTGCTGTCGAAGTCGCCTGATTTTGAGTTTCGCGCCGAGCAGCAGGAGATGGCTGGGGAGGTCGCGATGGCGCTTGAACAAGAGCGGTCGTTGGTAGTGGAGGCGGGCACTGGTGTGGGGAAGTCATTGGCCTATTTGATTCCGGCGGTTGAGTTCGCGATTAGGGAGGGGCGGAAGGCGGTCATCTCGACGCACACCATCAATTTACAGGAGCAATTGATGGGGAAAGATTTGCCGATTGTGAGGCAATTATTGGCGAGTGAATTTGACGCGGCCTTGTTGAAGGGGCGACAGAATTACGTGTGTCCGCTGCGTTTGCGTCGTGCGATGGATCAGGTGGGTGATCTCTTCACCACAAGTGAGCGGGAGGAGCTCATGGAAATCTGGAAGTGGGCGGAAGCGACGCGTGATGGAACGCGCAGTGATTTGGATTTCGAGCCGGCGCCTAAAGTGTGGTTACAGGTGTGCAGTGAGTCTCATATCTGCACCCAGCGAACCTGCGGGCCGCGTGGGAATTGTTTTTATCAGGAGGCAAAAAAGCGCGCGATGAAGGCCACGGTCTTGGTGGTGAATCACAATTTGTTTTTCTCGCTGCTGAATCCTGAGGAGGAGTTATTGGAGGGGGAGAAAGGTTTTTTAGTGCCCAATGATTTCGTGATTTTTGACGAAGCTCATACGCTCGAATCAGTGGCGGCGAAGGCGTTGGGATTGCGGGTGAGTCAGGCCGGTTTACGTTTTGATCTGCAGCGCTTGTATCACCCGAAAACCGGCAAGGGATTGTTGAAGTCGGCGCGTGCGAGTGAGGCGATGGAATGCGCCCGCAAGGTTATCGAGGAAGCCGATGTGTTTTTCGATGAGGTGGGTGAAGCGGTGACTTTTAATGATTGGGGCAGAGAGGTTCGCGTCAGGAATCCGGAGTTGGTTGAGAATACCCTCGCGGCCCCGCTTCGTGAGTGTTGGAGCGCGATTGAGTTGGTCGCAGAAGATACTGAGGATGAGACGAAGCGGAATGAATTGATGGACGGAGCCCGGCGATTGCGGGAGATGCATGGCGGGCTGAAAATGTTTCTCGATCAGGAAGATGGCGGGAGTGTTTACTGGGTGGAAAAATCGGGTTCTGAAGGGACCTCACTGAGTTTGAATGCCGCGCCGATTAATGTTGCGGAGCGTTTGCGGACTTTGTTGTTCGGGCCGGATAAATCCTGCATCGCGACGAGCGCAACTTTGGGGACCGGTGATGCGGAGTTGAGTTATTTTCGGGAAAGAGTGGGGGCGCAACATGTGCCGGCCATCAAGATTGGAAGTCCTTTCGATTACGAAAAACAAATGGCGATCTACGTCATTAAGTCGATGCCTGATCCGCGCGATGATGATTACGAAAAAATGCTCGCTCACTGGATCGAACGGGGCTTGATCAAGACGGAAGGAAAGGCTTTTGTGCTCTTCACGAGTCATCGGCTTTTGCGTTCGGTGGCTGAAGCGATGGAGGACTTCTTTGACGAACGGGGATGGAGGCTTTTGGCGCAGGGGATGGGAATGCAGCGCCAGAAAATGGTGGAGGCATTTCGCGAGGACGTGAACAGCGTTCTTTTCGGAACGGAAAGTTTTTGGGCCGGGGTTGATGTGCCGGGAGAGGCGCTGAGCAATGTCATCATCACGCGCCTTCCTTTTGCCGTGCCGGACCATCCCTTAACAGCAGCGCGGCTGGAGGAAGTCGAAGCCGAAGGAGGCAATCCTTTCATGAGCTATTCGGTGCCGGAAGCGATTCTCAAATTGCGACAGGGAGTGGGACGATTAATCCGTTCCAAGAGGGACGAAGGTATGGTGGTTATTCTTGATAATCGGGTCGTCACGAAGCGCTACGGGAAGACTTTTCTGGCGGCTTTGCCTCCGGCACCGGTGAAGATTGTATCCTAGAGCGAGAGTGTTTGCTTTAATAGCCCGGCGGGCCACTGGTCCGGTGCAGTGGGAGTGGTTCCGAGGTAGCCGTAGTTCAGAAGTGATCCGGATTTGGCCATGAGAGGACGCGCGGCTGCTCCCAGTGGGCCCATTCCCATTACGGAAAGGGGCGTTTTTTCGTTGAGCAAATCCAGATGAGTTTGAAGGTCCGCTTTATCTTGAATTCGGGTGGCGAATTTGTGAATATCGGCGGTTGGACCGATCTTTGACTTCAGAGTGTCGAGCGAGGGGGTTTTCTCAAAATCGTGGCATGAACCCAGAACGAGGACGTTTCCGGCCTTGGCACTTTCGATAATCCCCGAAAAATGGTCGAAATCGCGCAGCTCGATGTCGATGGCCGAGGCGTATGGGAGAAATTGCTCGTATGCAGCGAGGCGATCTCCCACCGACCAGTCAGAAGTTCCCCCCTCAGTGGCTCCACGGGCCGTGATAAGGAGGGGCAAGGAGGTATTCTTAGCAAAGTCGAGGACTTTCGCGCCAGGGCCCAAGGAGTCGAGTCTTAGCTCGATTAGATCGCATTCAAAATTATGTAATTCGAGGGCTGAGATGTCGGCAATCGCCCCAACTACCATGGCTTGAGAGGGAAGTGGAAGCTTGTCCGAGGGCGCTGGCGAGGTCATGGCGGAAGCTTGTGTTGAAGTCTTTGTCTTTGTCAAAAGGCTTCGTCAGAATTTCAGGTGGGTGTCAATCGATAAAAAATTACGCCAATCGCCCTCTTTTTGCTAGCCGTGCCCCGCCTGCTTTTCCTACTTTGTCCAAAGTTTCGACACGGACACTATGATCACACTTCGTTCTTTCAAATTTTTTCTGTCCCTTGCCTGCTTTGCGGGCTTGATGGGATGCGCATTGGCTCAAAAAGTCGAAGATTTTTCGAGCTCGTTGAATTTTGATGATCTGCAATCCCCGCAGGTCAACATTGCCAAGGGGAAGGGATTCAAGCCCAAAGATTGGCTGGAAATTGAATTTTCAGCAAAACTGGACAATGTAGAGTCTGCAAACAAGAACGAGCCCTTTCACGATAGTGTCACCGTTTCCTGGAACATTATTCTCAAGGGGCAGGATCGAAAGACCTATTGGGTCAAAAAGACGGTTGAGCATGTCAATGTTCCTGCGGACGAAGAGATCTTCTTCTCGGTCTATTTGTCACCCAATACCATCAAGCGCATCACCGGGAAAGATAGGGGCGGAAAGAATGACCTCGAGGCTGTCGGTGGCGACATCAGCATCAACGGAGCCCGTGCAGGATTCTTCAAAGCTGGTAAGTTTAAGGCCGGTTGGTGGACTGCAGATGCCCCCGAAACAGTCACTGTGACCCAGAAGTTTCCTCTTCTGAGCAAGGACCAAACTCCCTTCAAACTTTTCTGGTATGACCGCTATGCGGAGATTAGGCAAAAAGACCAGTAATGGCCTAAGAGGCGCTTGATTACTATCAGCACAGCCCGGGAGGCTGACTCAAATCCCACCAATCCCCCGGATATCCGGGACCTTAAATTAATTTCCCACACACTGAAAAACTAATATTATGGCTGACACACAGTCGATCATCGCACTGAACATTGGCTCGCAACGGATTTCCATGGGTGTTTTCACCACCGCCAAGAATAACTTGGTTCTGAAATCCTACCGGGCAACTAGTATCCTCGCCGATCCGGCGACCGAGGCGGCTCGCATTCCGCAGGTCCAGTTGGCAATCAAAGAACTCGCAAAGAGCCTGAAGCTCGGCAGCCAGAAGGCGGCATACGCCCTTGCTGGTCAGTCGGTCTTTATTCGTTTCGTTAAGCTCCCGCCTCTCGAGGACGAAGGAATGGACGAGTTGGTGAAATTCGAAGCCCAACAAAACGTTCCATTCCCCATCGATGAGGTGGTTTGGGACTGGGAAAAGCTGGAAACCGGCGGCATCGATACCGAAGTCATTCTGGTGGCCATTAAGTCCGAGTCGCTCAATGACTTGAACGCGGTGGTTTCCGAAACGGGTCTGGGAACGCGTCTGGTGGACTCTGCACCCACTACGCTCTACAATGCGCTGCGCTATAACTACCCTGATCTACAGGAAAGCACTTTACTGATCGATGTCGGAGCCAAGACCTCCAACCTGATTTACGCGGAAGGCTCCAAGTTCTTCACCCGCAGCGTTGCGATTGGAGGAGCCGTTCTTACCTCTGCTATTGCCAAGGAATATAACGTGTCCTTTGCCGAAGCGGAAAATTCCAAGCTTACCAACGGATTGGTCACCCTCGGGGGAGGGCATGCCGCACAGCTCGACGAGTCGACCGCCGCACTTGGAACGATTATTCGCAACAGCCTGACCCGCCTGACAGCGGAAATTCAGCGCACTAACACCCTATTCCGCAGTCAGCATGGAGGATCGGCCCCGGCCCGCGTCATGCTTGCCGGCGGATCCGCAAATCTTCCGTATCTCAAAGAATTCCTTGAGGAAAAACTCAATCTCCCCGTGGAGTTCTTTAATCCCCTTCAGCGGATCTCCGCTGGCAAGGGGGTTGATGTTGATGCTCTCGCCTCGGAAGCCCACACCCTGGGTGAGTTGGTGGGACTGGGTGTTCGTGCCGCCGAGAAGGCAGCAGTCTCCATTGACCTCGTTCCCGATGCCGTTCAGGCCCAGCGGGATATTACTCGCCGGAAGCCCGCTTTGATTGCGGCTGCAGCTCTTTTCCTCGCTGGATTAGGAGCCTGGGCATTCTTCAAGCAGTCTTCCATTGCTGCTGCCAATAAGCACCTCAAGGAGCTTGAGTCGGAAGCGGTTGAGTTGCAAGCCCCGGCCGCCAAGATCAAGACAGTTCTGAGAAAGGAGCTTGAGAGCAAGCAGCTGATCGACTCCTACGCCGCCGCCGAAAATGGTCGCCTCAGTTTGGTCAAGTTGCTCAATGACATTTCCAGCCACTTTGCCAGTGATCAGGTATGGTTGACTGAACTCGAACCGCGTTCGGGATACAATCCGACCGGAGACGAGCGAAGCAAAGGAATAATTGATGAGAGCTTCACTTCCCTCGTGAATGGCAAGTCGCCCATCAAAAAGGATGCTGCCGATGCCGACTGTGTCCTCATCAAGGGGCTCTATCGTAAAGATCAGCAGGACGTCTACGCGCTTCTGAAGAAGCTCCGCAATTCGGAGCATCTCAAGTTCACTTGGACTGAAGGCGGGAGACGCCCAAAGGAAATTGACCTGACTGATGATCAGATCATGAAGATCGAAGCGGCGATCGATGATGGTGAAGGGAAATATGCCGCACCATTCGAGATGTTGATCCCTCTCAAAACGCCAATTTCAGTCAAATAATTTTACTACAACGATTACCAATCATGACCTGGTTTAAAGAAAACAAATTCCTCGGCGGTTTGATCGTCATTACGGTGATTCTCGCAGGAGTCATCATCTCCTTGGGGATGAAACTTCAGGAGACTCTTGACGAGAAGATCTCCGAAGTGGAAACCGAGGAAAGCGCCCTCAAAGATATGAAGGGCCTCAATCCCTATCCGACTCCCGAGAGCGCCAAGGCGAAAACCGACAGCCTGAAGGAGCTCATCGGCGATGCCAACAAGATGCAGGCCAAGTTTCTGACATTTAAGCCCGAGAGCACTGCGCCGATTCCGGTTAATGAATTCTCCGCTCTGCTGAAAGACACTGACGCGAGGGTTCGCGAGCTCTTCGAGGGGAAAATTACTCTCCCCGAGACCTTCTATCTTGGTTTCGAAGACTACAAGTCGGAGTTGCCGAGACCAGAGGCCACCGGAGAGCTGGCCTACGAACTCAAAGCCATCGAATGGCTGATGGGGCAGTTGGCAGCCGCCAATGCTACGGATGTGGGCGGTATTGTGCGTCACGAAATTCCTTCCGAAAAGGGAGAGTCTTGGGATGGTGCAGCTGCTCCTGCCCGTGGAAGGAAACCTTCCAGAGGTCGGAGTGCAGGCGTGAGACGTGGGCCGTCTCTCCCCAAGATCGCCAATCGCATGCCGCTTGAACTGCTCTTCAAGGGGCCGGAGTCCGCTTTGCGTGATGTTCTCACTGCGATGGCTGACTCGGATCAATACTTTTTCGATCTTCGGATCGCCCGAATCAAAAACGAATCTCCAATCCCAACTAGGCCAAGAGGCGCGGTTGCAGCCTCTGCCGACGCTCCAAAAAGCGACGAAGGATTTGGAAATCTGGATGGTGGGGGAGCTGAGGAGGAAGCCCCGGTTGCCGCTCGGACAAAAATTCTCGATCGTATTGCAGGCGGTGACGATATTACGGCCTATCTCCGCGCTGATTTACTCCTCTTCACGGATGTTCAGCAATTTCCAGTAACCAAATAAACACCTACTATTATCATGTCCTGGATGTCTCAAAATTATCATATCGCCTCACTCGCAGGTGGTGCCCTGGTCCTCGGTGGACTGGGTTACATGGCGCAAAGCAGCGCCAAAGAAGTTGAAGAGGGTTTTGCCAAAATTGGTGGCAAGAAACAAGAAACGACAACCGTGGTTGGAGTTGAGGAAGTCGCTGAGGTTACCAAGTCTCTTAGTGGCCCCAATCCTCTTACTCCAAAACTCACGGATAAAGAGCGCGAGGTGGATCTTTTCACGAGCGTCGATCTCTTTATTAAAGACGAAGATGTTTCCAAGGTGATCGATCTTCTTCAGGAGCCCGATGTGCATCCCCCAATTCCCAACAAGTGGTGGGTAGCAAATCGCGTTGATCCCAGTTGGTCCGACGCTCCGATGGAGGATAAGGATGGCGACGGCTTCTTCAATGGAGAGGAATATAAGGCGAAGACCGATCCTTCCGATTCCACCAGTCACGGGAATCTCATTGATAAACTTGAAGTTGTCTCAGTGAAATCGGACCTTTGGTTCCTCGATTTCAGCGGGGTGATCGGAACAGGGACTCAGTTTAAGTTTCAATTCAAGCCTGACGGAGGAGCGGTATCAGAAAACAGAATCCCGGCTTCTAAGGAACTGAAAATTGGTGAATTCTTCTATTCGGAAGAGCCCGGAATGCGCCGTTTCAAGTTGGTCAAAGTAGAAACCAAGGAAGTTCAGGGGAAATTCGGGCCGAAAAAGAGAGATTTTGCTCATGTCGAGGATCAGCGTCCTAACAAAACCGGGCGGGTTTACATTATTCCTTACCGTATCCAGAAAGACGAAAAATTAGAAAACACTCGTTTCGACCACACCGTGTCCTTCCGGCTCAATGCCATCGGGAAAACGAGCGACACCTTCGACATTGAAGAGAATGGCACTTTTGAGATCCCCCAGGGGGATCAAAAGATTCAGTGCAAGCTCGTCGCGGTGGAAGTTGACAACGCCGCACTCAAGCAAGGGAAAGTCGTTGTTATCTCCGTGAAAGTCGATTACGGAGCAGCGAATCCCATCGAAATCACCGTCAACTAAGAAAAAAACCTAAGAACTGTGGGAATCTGATGAAAATCTTACAGGTTTTCGAAAAAAAGCTTCCCAGACCCCCCCTAAATTAACAAACATTCAAGCAGATCATGCAGAAAAGACACACACCTCGTGCCAATCGCACAATTTTTGCCCTCGCGGCTCTCGTCGTCTCACCCATGGCCCATGGGCAGGACTTGGTAGGTCAGGAACTTGTTCGCCGCCAGGAGGCAGTGAGAAGTGCTGACGCTCTTCTTCTCGAAGGCCGTGAAGCCTACGCGGAAGCAGACTACGAAACCGCAGTCCAGAAATACAAGGCCGCCCTCGATACTCTGCCATTCGGCTCCGCGACATCTGATCGCCGTGCCGTGGCAAAGCAGCATCTTCAAGATGGTTCCGTTGCTCTCTCGCAACAGTACCGTCGCACCGGAAAGTATGACGAGGCCCGCAACCTTCTCGAGGATGTGGATGCAGTCGATCCCGGGAACGCTGCGGCTGAGAAGGGACTCGAGTATCTCGACGACCCGACTCGTACTAACCCGAGCCTCAGCGACGGGCACAGCCAGAACATTGATAAGGTTCGCCGTCACCTTTCCAAGGGAAATGGTTATTATGATCTTGGGCTTTATGACAATGCCGAGGAAGAATTTAAGGATGCGCTTCGCATTGACCCATACAACAAGGCCGCCCGCCGTTGGTTGGAGAAATGTTCCGCCATCAAGTCCGACTACTACCGCGCTGCCTTCGACCAGACTCGGGCCCGCATGCTCATGGAAATCGACCAGGCATGGGAGCTTGCTACTCCACCTGTGAATGACGACGATAACATAATCATTGATAGGCCTGGTGAAATATCCCGCTCGGTATCAATTGCTGCTAAGTTGCAGCAGATTGTGATTCCGATCGTTGACTTCAATAACACCACCGTGGAAGAAGCCATTGACTTCCTTCGCATTCGCTCCATCGAATTGGATCTTGGAACTCTCGATGAGAAAGAGAAGGGGGTGAACTTTGTGGTTCGTAAGCCTAAGGTGGTAGATGCTGCCGACGATTCACTCGATGCCGAAGGCGGCCTTCTGGGTGATGCGGTCGATCCGAGTGCTGTTACCATCGACCAACTCTATCTTACAAACGTACCGCTTCAGGTTGCTTTACAATATATCTGCGATAAGGCAAAGCTTCGCTTTAAGGTTGACGAATATGCCGTGACCTTGCTTCCTCTGACCAGCGACGAGACTGATGACATTGTCACTCGTCGTTGGAGTGTGCCTCCCACCTTTGAGAACTTCCTCGATAGTGGTGCTGGTAGCGATGGAGCAGCCGGAGACGCCGATCCATTTGCAACTGAAGATTCAGGAGCTGGAAAAGGCATCAAGCCCCGGAAGCCCATTCAGGAGCTCCTCAGGGAGCAGGGTGTGGTCTTTATCGACGGGACTTCAGCCAGCTTGCTGACTGGATCCGGGACTCTCGTGGTTCGGAATACTCCGACCCAGCTTGAATTGATCGACGCCATTGTTGAGGCCGCCGGCAAAGAGACTCCTCGCCAGATCCGAGTTCTGACCAAATTTGTTGAAGTCTCCCAGGAGAACTCCGACGAACTCGGTTTTGACTGGATTGCGACTCCATTTGGAGTGGGAAGCAATTATTTCCTCGGTGGAGGTACCGTCGGTAGTGGCGCTGCTCGCACCAATGCTGACTTCATCAGCCCTGTTGCCCGTGTAGCCATCCCTGGAATTCCTGCCCAGCAGAACCAGGAAGTGTCTGGAATCGCAACCGCTGGTCTTCGTAGTGGTGACACTGCGATTAACCGTAACAGCATTGACGCTATTCTGAATAACCCACAGCGGACTGCCCAGTCGAGTCGTGTCGCTCCAGGTATCCTCTCGATGACCGGGCTATTTGACAGTGGTCAGTTTCAGATGATCATGCGTGGATTGGCTGAGAAGAAGGGTGCGGACATTATGACCGCCCCAAGTGTGGTCGCTCGCCCCGGACAAAACGCTACCATTGAGATTATTCGTGAGTTTATTTACCCAACTGAATACGAACCACCCGAATTGCCCAACCAAGTTGGAGCCACTGGTGGTGTCCAAACTACGGGTCTTGGAACAAGCGGTGGAGGATTCCCCGTGACTCCGGCAACTCCGACCAGTTTCGATACCAAGAATACCGGTGTGTCTCTCGAGGTTGAGCCTCAGGTGGGAGCCAATGACAATGTTATTGATCTTCGTTTCTCACCGACCATCATCGAGTTTGAGGGATTCGTGAATTACGGTTCACCAATCACTTCCCCTGCTTCCGATGCTCTTGGCAACCCTGTTCAGATCGTCATTACCGAAAACCGGATTGAGATGCCTGTCTTCTCTGTCCGCCGAGTGACCACCGGACTTACTATTTATGACGGATACACTGTTGCTGTTGGTGGTTTGATGCGTGAAGATGTGCAAAGCGTCGAGGACAAGGTACCCATTCTTGGTGACTTGCCCTTCGTGGGACGACTATTCCAGAGCAAGGCCGACAATCACATCAAGAGTAACCTGATTGTGTTCGTGACTGCCGAGATTATCGATGCTACCGGGCGTCGTATCAGCGCCGCGGAGAGTTCATCTGTTGGCAGTGCTCCAGTGGATGCAACGATGCTACCGCCAGTCGGTGCTCCCG
>PBTU01000014.1 GCA_002729295.1 Verrucomicrobiales bacterium
GATGCCGGCGATGCGAACAATTTTCTTTAGGCGTGCCAAATGCGCTTTGATCGAATCAAGAGCGGTTTCCCGCTCTCCCGCCACGAGGTGATGAAGGATGCCCTTGTCTTTGATCATGCCGGAGATCAAGCCTGATTTCTTCTCGGCCTGATGGGCCACCGCGATGCCCTCGCCCCATTTTCCAAAGTAGGTCGCAGTCTTCGGAACCGGGAGGCCGCGGTAGGACAGACGTTCGTCGCCGAGTTGATTTCCTCCGCCCTTCGCCAGGTAGAAATAGTCTCCTCGCGTCGCAAGTTTCTCGTCCGTGCCCTTTTTCGAGAGCTGGAGACTGTAGGGGTGAATTTGATACTTCTCATCGACAAATTGAATCTGTTTGGAGGCGATTTTTAGTTCGGCGACTTGATAAGTTTTTGGGCGGATATCGGCGGATGTCAGGAGCTGATCGGAATCTCTATTTCGGCTGTTGTTCTCGAGGGAGGACATCCATTCCTTGCTCCAGGTAACGCCATCATCATCCTCGTCGCGATCCCAGGCGTAGATCTCTGCCGAGCGGGAGACTTCAAGAAGCCCTTGAAAGGACTGCACATAGTCCCCTTTCATGGTGAGGTCTCGATCCATGCTGCCCGTGTGGGAAAACAAGCGGTCGGCGCTCAGGTCGCCGACGGCTTCTGCGGGCTCGGTCGCTTTCGCCGCCTGATAGTAATCAAAGCGATGCTCATTTTTCCAAATCGCCCCGATCGAGCCCCCGAGCAAAATCAATCCAAAGACCAGTGGGTTCTCTTTCTTCTTTCCTTCCGCCATTCTTGCGGAAACCATAACGAAGGGAAGACATGAGGGGTAGGATAAATAAGCCCTCTTATTGTAATGGTAGGTGGGCGAGGGGTTTGATTGTGGGGAAGAACCCTAGGGAATTTCACGGTCAGGGTGCGCCGCTCTCCTAATTGTGGGAGCACATTGGAGCTGGTATATTTCGGAGGGACTACTACCCTCGCAGTCCGCTCCCCGGGCAGTCGCTGGTTTTCTTCTTCGGAAGGGGACTGGAGGAAAGTCCGGACACTACAGAGCAGTGTGCCTTGTGAAAATGAGGGACGGTGATTCGCGAGGATCATCGGACAGATAGTGCCGCAGAAAACAGACCGCCTTCTTCGGGAGGTAAGGGTGAAATGGTGGGGTAAGAGCCCACCGCGCCGAGGGTGACCGAGGTGGCTGGGCAAACCTCTCACAGTGCAAGACAGAACAGGGGAAGGGCTGCTCGTCCGTTTGATCCCCGGGTAATAGTCGCAAAGATAAATGACTGCTGAAGTCCACATAGGGTGGATGGAACAGAATCCGGCTTACAGGGGAGCGGCCTCTTTGAACGCTGAACTTCGGGGGAGGATCGCGACGCTTAGCCGCCGAAGAGGCCTTTGGCCTGATCGAGGAGGTCGTTCGCATCGGAGCCGTTTCCGTCCAAAAGTCCTTGGACCATTCCTTCCATGCCGTCGGGGAGTTTGCCTTTGATAAAGTCGACAAAGGCCTCAATGACGCCATCGATTTGATCTTCGTTGACGCCGAGAGCGAGGAGTTTTTCTTTGAGTTCGTCCATGGGTCTGAGTGGATTTGAGTTTGAGCTGAAGTACCGGGAACAGGGGTCGAACCTGCACGCCCTAGGGCACGTGATCCTAAATCACGCGTGTCTACCAATTCCACCATCCCGGCTTCTTCTCAGACAGTGTCGGCTTTTGTGAAAATCTTGCAAATGAATGCGGGATTTCCTTTCGGACGACGGGGGGACTTTAGCGAGGTGGGGAGGAAGGGGTCAAGGGGAGAAAAGAGAACAAAAATCCCGCTTGCCTCGCTCCCTGGGAGAACGATAGTCCAGCCATGAGCGACGACGATAAGAAAGACCCGAAGATGCCGGACCCCGATGAGTTTCGCAAAACCATTGAGGGGATGTTCGGACAGATGGGTAAATCCGGGTTTACCTTTCCTGGAATGGAGGGGGATGTTTTTACCCGGGAAGAGGACGGAGATGCCACCGTTGAGGTGGAGGAGGATAATACGCTTTTTGAATTCGATTATCTACCCCGCGATATCAAGGCGCACCTCGATCGCTATGTCATCCGTCAGGACGAAGCGAAGAAGGCCTTGGCGATTGCGGTGTGCGATCACTACAATCATGCCAAGGCTCTTAAGTCGATGGGGGAGGATGGCGAGCGCCTAGAGCTCCAAAAGCAGAATGTCATGGTGGTCGGGCCGACCGGAGTAGGAAAGACCTACCTCGTGAAGCACATCGCCGAATTGATTGGCGTGCCTTTCGTGAAGGCGGATGCCACGAAGTTTTCCGAGACGGGGTATGTTGGAGGTGATGTTGATGATCTCGTGAGAGAGTTGGTGCAGAAGGCCGATGGCGATGTCTCAAAGGCGGAGTTTGGCATTATCTACATCGACGAAATCGACAAGCTCGCGTCGAGTGGAGGCATGATTGGTCGCGATGTCAGCGGGCGTGGAGTGCAGACAACTCTCTTGAAGTTGATGGAAGAGACCGAAGTGCCGGTGCGCAACCCGAGTGACATGCGCGGGCAGATGATGTCGATGATGGACATGCAGAGTGGCAAGAAGGGGAAAGAGAATATCAATACCCGTCACATTTTATTTATCGTGAGCGGAGCATTTTCCGGACTGGAAAAGATCGTACGCAAACGGAGTCAGGCCTCGCAAATTGGATTCTCTGCCGAGCAATCCGAGCCGGCGATGGACAAGGAATTGTTCAAGCACGTCACGACACAGGATTATATCGACTTTGGTTTCGAAGCGGAATTCATCGGAAGGATTCCAGTGCGCGTCGTTTGCGAACATCTCGAAGCGCAGGATCTCGAAGCGATCTTGAAATACTCCGAGGGAAGTTTGCTACTCCAGTATGAACGCGAATTCGAAGCCTATGGGATCGATGTGCAATTCAAAGGCGAAGGCATTGCCCGCATCGCGGAGATGGCAGCCGACGAGAAGACGGGAGCCCGTGGTTTGATGACGGTGGGCGAGCGGATCTTGCGTGACTTTAAATACGAGCTGCCGGGGACCTCGGTGAGCGAATTGATTGTCGATGGTGATCTGATCGACAACCGGGAAGAGCATCTCGATAAATTCCGCCTTTTGGGGCAGGATTTGGTCGTCGAGAAGGCACGCCAGGAAGTGAATGCCTTTATTCGTGAGTTTAAGGATAAGCACGGCGTGGTGGTGAAGCTGGAGGATGATGCGGTCGCGTTGCTGGTGAAGACGGCAGGGGAGCAGGCCCGAAGCGTCTTCCAAGTCGCACGTCAGATCTTCCGCGATTATCAATTTGGGCTGAAGTTGATTCAGAAGAATACGAATCAGAAGGAATTCGTGCTCACTGAAGCCGCGGTCGCAGACCCGGATAAATTCCTCAGCGAGCTGGTGGTGCAATCCTACAAAGACGCTTGATTCTAAGTCCTTTTCGAAACAGTTTAGATTTGTTAAGGAACTTCTCACGCCATGTCCCACCGCCCTCGCCCAGCCGGCCACGTTGCCGGGCCACTCATTATCCTGAGCTTTGTTGCTCTGGGGTTGGGGTTTGCGACGGAGAGAATGGGCATCTTTGATGGTTCGAACGAGGCCTTGCGCGGAGTTTGGAATGAACAGAGTTTGGTGATCGAGTTTGAGATGGGATTACCCGGAACGGTGGGGATTTTGCTGACGGCCTTTGCGGTGTTTGGCGTAGTCTTTGCGATTCTGGGAACACCGGGTGAAGGGCGTCGGGCGATTCTTGGAATGTCGGCGGTTTTTTTGTCGGTCGCTCTGCTTCCCTGCTTTGCGGTCTGGGGGATTTTTTGGAAACCCTTCGGGATGATTCTCGGAGTGATATGGGGATGGATGTCGGCGGCGATATATGCGCATAACCATGTCATGCCGTGTGAGATTTCCTTGAGTGTGGCGGTTGAGAATGTCGTCATTCCGATGAATAGAGATCACGCTGCTGAATCGAGTTCACACGCTGATGGCTAGAATTGAATACCCCTCCGAAGTGCGCGCTCTGGTGAGTGAGTTAAAGCGACTCCCGGGAGTCGGTCCGCGGAGCGCGGAAAGGATTGCGGTGTTTCTTTTGCAGAGTCCGAAGGCGTCGCCGCGAGAGTTATCGGGAGCCTTGCAGCAATGTGCCGAGATTGTGGAGGCCTGTCCGACCTGTGGATTTTTCACCGGTGAATCCGGATGTGCCGTTTGCAGTGAACAGGGGCGTGATACTGCGGTGCTTTGTGTGGTGGAGCAGCCGACTGATGTTCTTCCCATTGAGCGCTCGGGAGTGTTCCGCGGCTTGTATCATTGTTTGGGCGGGCGTTTGTCTCCGCTCGATGGGGTGAGACCGGAGGATTTGCGAATTGGTGAGTTGGTTCGCCGGGTTCGCGACACGCCGGGAGCGGAAGTGATTCTTGCGACGAGTTCGGATGTCGAGGGTGAAGCGACGTCGAATTACCTCTCCGATGTTCTTTCGAGTTGTGATTGTTCCGTGACGAGGTTGGCGCAGGGGCTGCCGGCTGGNGGAGGATTGGAGTTTGCCGATGAGCTAACGCTTTCCAGGGCGTTTGAGGGGCGNCGTTGAATGNTTGTGCTNNTGTGCAAAAAGTGAAATTTTCAATTACTGTATTTACCTACCGNAAAATCGCGGGTGACTTCCTGCGGCATTTTTTGCAGAAGTGGCCTTCATGAAAGCTTTGCTCTCTCTCTCCTTGTCCGCATTAATGTCATACGGACAGTATTATGAGACCGAGGCCATTCCTTTGCCGGAGGGTAAGGTGGTCGAGGTGGGTGTGATTGCGCTTCTTCCCGAAAAGAAGATCGCGATCTCCGGTCGTGGAGGTGCGGTTTGGATCGGAAGCGGATGCTACGATGATGACCTCTCGAAAGTGAGCTGGACGCTCTTTGCGAGTGGATTGGGTGAGCCATCGGGTCTGTTTTGGCGGGACGAAGCGCTATGGGTTCAGCAACAGTCCGGATTGGTTCTCTTGAAAGATCTCAATGGCGACGGGAAAGCAAATGACATTGAGAAGCGCGCCGACACTGGAGATATTCCGGCGGAACCTCAAAATCAATTTGTTGGATCGGATCCGGATGCTCACGGAGATTGTTGGGCGGTGATTGGGATGAATGGTCCGGTCGGAGGTGGCAAGTGGCCTGGCTGGGCGGTAAGGATGAGTAAGAAAGGGGAAATGTTCCCGGAGATTCCGGGGATTTGTTCTCCGGGTGGGATTGGTTACAATGCCGTAGGTGATCTTTTTTATACCGAGAGGCGGGGGCTTTGGAATGGCTCGTCGTCATTGAAGTGGCTCAAGCCCGGAGGATTTATGGGGAGCCCGGTGGGGAGTGTTTCGGCAAAGTTGGCCGGACAGCCAGAGCCGCCGACTCCCAGGAGCGGGTCGCGAATTCAGATCGAGCGGGAAAAGGATCCTCGCATTACGCCGCCGGCGGTGGTCTTGCCGCATGCCAGGTTCGGGCAATTGCCGACGGCGGTGATTTCCGACTTGTCCGGTGGGAAATTCGGTCCCTTCGAGCAACAGGTGTTTGTCGGAGAGCAAATGAATTCACAGGTGCAGCGGGTTGATTTGGAAATGGTAAATGGTCTCTACCAGGGAGCGGTCTTTCCCTTTCTCGATAACCTGGAATCGGATGTTATTCCGATTCGAATGGCGAAAGATGGCACGCTATTTGTTGGTGGGGTGGGTCGTGGATCGGGAGGGAAGTCCGCTTTTCTTGAGCGGACAAGATGGAACGGAAAAGTTCCGTTTGAGGTCGAAACGATGCGAGCGACTCCGACAGGCTTTGTTCTTAACTTCACGGAGAAGGTTGATCCCAGCACGGCGGGGAATCCTGGCAGCTATGTCATGGAAGCCTGGACGTATATTTATCAAAAGAGGGACGGTAGTCCGGAAGTCGATCAGGCGACGCCGAAGATCACGGGTGCCAAGGTCAGCGAGGATGGACTGAGTGTCGAACTCACCGTGATTGGCCGAGTTCAAGGACATGTGCATCACCTGAACTCCAAAGGAGTTACGTCTGCCAAAGGTGCAAAGCTTTGGCATGCTGATGTCTATTACACCCTCAACGAAATCCCGCTGTTTCGAAGAGTGGAGGAGCGCTAGAAGCCGCTTTCATCTTCGTCGTAATTGTTTGATTTGGCCTATTGGACGATCTTGAAGACAACAAATCCGCCCCCGGAAAAATTGCTGAGATGACGCTGGAACTGCTTCCGTTGTTACGTCGTAGATACTGAATCCCTGCTGATGGTGAGGAGGATCGATAGGCGACTCATAGAACAAAGGATTGGCGGTAGGGGCGCCGCTGCTCCTCCATAGAGGTTTGATTCGAATCGGACAGACTTTGAGTTCTGCGGTTTGGGTGATGGGGTCGTAGCCCGAACCCGTTAGGATGCGAAATTACGTTTTGGGTTTTGTTTCGGCGGGAGCAGAAACGGCTTTTTCGTCGTCGTCGTCGTTGGGATCGACGAGGGTTACTCTGGCTCCCTCGGGGGCGTTGATAAGTCGCTTGGTGACGAGGTGCCAGCCTTCGGTGAGCCCCTTGCGGACGACGAGGGAGTGTTCGTCGGTCCAAACGGGATCGACGACGACCCGATGCAGTTTCATTTCCACGGGTTCAACGAGAATGACTTCATTCGGTCGGCGGAGGTTTTCGCGGGGAATGACGAAGACGTTCTTAATGGGTTCGCCTTTGAGGGTGGCGCGAATAGGTTGTCCGACCCGGAGAGGACCGTTGATTTCGGAATTCAGGCCGAAGGGGTCATCGACACGGGCGATGACGAAGAGTTTGCGGGATTTTTCGTCGAGGATTCCCTCGGTTCTTACGATCGACCCCTGCCAGGATTGCGGGTTTTCCTTGGCCAGGGCATCGGTGAGGGTGACGGGGATGGGAGAGTCGTCGGGGTTGTTGGGGAGAATGACATGGGGAAGTTCGCGGGCGGAGAGCGAGATGCGGACTTCGGCGAAGTCAGTTGAGAAAATGTCACCAAGATTCGTGCTGGGGCCGACAGATTGGCCGAGGCCGACAAGGCGTTCTTTCACTCGCCCAGCGTAGGGTGCGATGATTTTGGTGCGTTCGAGGTCGCGGGTGGTGTCGGAGAGCTCGGCTTGGGCCGCTTTGACGTTGGCCTTGGCTTCCTTGAGTTGGGGTTTGCGGAGGACAAGTTCGGTGGGAGGTTCGGTGTAACCGAGGTCGTTCCAGTCGAGCAAGGATTGTTTGGCGCGGGCCTCTTCCTGGGCGAGGCTGGCTTCGGCGCGGGCGAGGCGGGCTTCAGATCCCGAGACGGCAGCGAGGAAGTCAGAGGGGTCAAGTTCGACGAGGATGGCGTCTTTTTTGAAAAAGGAGCCGCTTTCGAAGACGGGAGAGATTTTCATGATGCGCCCGCTCACCCGCGAGGTGAGCGAGGTTTCGTTGTGAGGGCGAACGACGCCCTGGGAATTCAAGGTGACGCGAAAATCGGTGCGAGCGAGGACGGTGGTTTCGGCTTCGATGGGTGGCCGTTTGTGGCGAACGCGGGCTTTGGGCTCCTCCTTCACCGAGAATTGGGCGTAGACGAGATAGCCCACGCCGAGGACGACAAGAGGTAGGAGATATCGAAGGAGTTTGGCCATCGAGTGATTGAGCATAGTCCGGATCGGGAAAAAGGCTAGCCGGGTCTCGCCGCTTTCATTACGGCGTTTATTTGGCGAAATTGCAGGAGATGCAATAAATTGACGAGCCTGGGGCGCCTTTGCTTTGTGAAAACGAAGCTTCATTTCAGAAGTGGCTGACTCGGCGGGTGCGGCCTTTGATGAGGCCCGGGTGCTTGCCAGCATTGAGCATCGCCATGTCGTGCCGGTTTACGATGCCGGCCGGACGATGAAGGGGGAGGTCTTCGTTGTTTCGAAGTTCATCGGCGGGTGTTCGTTGCATGGGGCCTTAACCAAGAGGATTTTGTCGCGGGAGGACTTTCCTGTGGAAGTAGATTAAGCTGTAAACTGATAAAGGAAACCGAGAGACGATTTCTCCAGATTACTGCTGCGTGGCAAAGTCTCCGCCCAGTGCGAGGTGGAGATCGATCCGGTTTTGCAGGCGGTCGTTCTTGAGGCGGATCAGGGAAATTCCGGCGTTCTCCGAGCGACGTTGGGCTTCGAGGTATTCGAGGAAGGAAGCTCCTTCAATCCCCAGCGTGATGTCGCTAAGAGCTCGCTTTTCAGCCAGCCGGGTTTGTTTGGCCTCTTTTTCGAGGAAGATCTCTTGCTCGCGCAGTGAGATGTCGGCTGCCAGAGCGGCCTCGACTTCCCGGAACGATCGAAGAGCAATCCGGGTGTAGTCGTGAATGGCGGCTTTGTTTCTCTCGAGTGCTGCGCGGGCCTGGGCGGAGAGCGCTCCGCCACGATAGATGGTTTGGGCCAGAGATGAGGCTGCTGAATAGACCAGGTAATTGGGGTCGAAGGCTCTTTGGAAATTGTCGTCTCCACCGGACGTGCTGGCGGTGAGGCGGAGGGACGGGAGCAGGTTTTTTCGGGCAACTTCGGCGCGTTGTGCCGAGGCGTAAAGGTCGGCGCGGGCTGCCTGGAGATCCGGGCGGCGTTCCAGCAATTCCGAGGGAAGTCCGCTGGGTGGATTTGGGGAAAGGTTAGGAAGTTGGTCGGATGAGGCGACGCTGGCAGAGGGATAGCGTCCGAGGAGGAGTTCGAGAGAGCGGGCGGCGTTGTCTCGGTTGAGTTTTCGAACTCGCAAGCTGCGTTCTGCTCCGGCGACGTTGTTACGGGCAAATTGCACATCCACAGAGCGGAGGGTGTTCGCCTTATAGCGTCGCTCAACCACCGGAAGAGCCTGGCGGTAGGATTCGAGAGTCTTCTGGGCGAGTGCCAGTTGCTGCTCGGCAGTGACGAGGTTGCACCAGGCTTTTGCGGTGTTGGCTACCAGGGAAAGCCGGGCTCCCCGGAAGTCGGCGAGGGTGGAGGCGTAGTCGGCGCGGCTGGCTAATTCGGAATTTCGCAAGCGGCCCCAGAGGTCGGCTTCCCAACTGGCGTTGAGGGAAAGCGAGTAGTTTTCCGCGATGGGAGTTTGTTTTGTTCCACTGCGCCGATAGGTGGTTGAGGCATTGAGAGAAGGGAGACGTGCTGATCTTCCAATAATGGTGCCTTCCTTGGCCGCACGGAGGCGGGCGGCGGTTGCTTTCAGATCAAAGTTGTGGGCGAGGGCTTCATTGACGAGTTTAGTCATGCGGGCATCGCCAAATTCGCCGAGCCATCCTTTGCTGATCCGGGCATTACTGCCGGTCTTCGCGGCGGCCCAGATTTTTGGAGTCTCGAT
>PBTU01000015.1 GCA_002729295.1 Verrucomicrobiales bacterium
CGTCTTGGGAAAAAGAAGTATGCCTACAGCATTGTGACCCGCGGCAAGGACATGGGTTACGCCCTCCGCAATCAACGCTGGCGCTACGGTAAGTGGCCGGATGGGGAGGAGCTCTATAATCTTACTCGCGATCCGGAGGAGAAGAAGAATCTCGCCGGCCGGGATGATCTCCATCCTAGGCTCGAGGAATTCCGGAAGATCTTGAAGGAAAAACAAGCCCTTGCGACTTCGGCTCGCTAGTTTTTTCGATGAAGATTCTCGCTCTCATTTCCTTTCTCGCGCTGCTTACGTTCAATGGTTATTTGTAGAGAACGTAGCGGCGGACTCCAAGCGCCAAGCCGTTATCGTTATGTTTTGCCAACGATATGATCTTAGCGACCTTCAGTAAATTTTGGTAGCTCCTCTTTCCCAAAGAGCTCGAGTTGGTCATTGCCGTAAATGGACCAGGCATCGTGGCCGCGGGCGCGGAGTTCGGTGGCGAATTCGCGGGTGCTGCCGTGAAGGGTGTAGATGAGTTTGGGGGAGACTTTTTCGACTGTTTTGAGGAGGCCCGGAAAGTCGGCGTGGTCGGAGAGAGGGAAGAGGGTATCGACGCGGTAGCGGTATTGCGCGCCTTTGGTGAGAGCCCAGCCACTGAGCATTGCGGTGCGTTTGGCCTTGAGGTTTTTGACGAGGGGAGTTTTCCCGAAGTTGGGCGGTGCGATGACGATGGTGCCGGGTGGGATGGCCTCGCCGAGGAGTTTGGGTTCGGTAAGATTGATTCCGGTTTCCCGGACGGCTTGGGTCATCTCGTAGACCGACTTATTGAGAACGACGGGGAGCTTGGCGCGGGTGAGGATGGCGTAGACCTCTTGGGCTTTACCGAGCGAGTAGGCATAGAAGATTGGGGTCTCGCCGAGTTCGAGTCCCTCCTTGGCGAAGGTGAGAATGTTGGTGTGAATTTTTTCGGTGGGTGGGAAAATGAAGTGGGGGAGGCCGAAGGTCGTTTCCATGGCGAGGATGTCGGCTTGGGGAAAGACAGGGGATTCGGCGGTGAAGGAATCGCGCGTTTTGAAGTCGCCGGTGTAGAGGAGGGATTCGCCGTCGTGTTCGATACGGATCATGGCGGAGCCGGTGATGTGCCCGGCGGGGAAGAGTTGGATGTGGTGTCCATCGATCGTGATTTGATCTTCCCAGTCGAGGAGAAGGAGTCGGTCTTTGGCGACGGAGTAGCGCCTGCGGAGAATGTGACCGGTGGGAACGGAGCAGAGGATTTTGTCGTGTCGGGCGAAGTGGTCGGCGTGGCCGTGGGAGACGAAGGCGAAAGGGCAGGCGCGATGGGGGTCAAGTTGCATCCCGAGCTTAGGAAGGGAGAGGGAACGGGGATGGAAGGTGAGCGGCACGGGGGGAGAGTTTATCCGCAGATTTCGTAGATGCACACAGATTTGCTTGGGGAGGCCGCTCGGACTAAAGCCCACGCTACGTAGGAATGAACAAAACTCTGGATGGGGGAAGATGAGTTGGTAGCTTGTGGTTGTGATTATTCGGGATGCGACTGAGGAGGATCTTCCCGCGATTGTGGGGATTTATAATGAGTCGATTCCGGGGGGAGCGGCGACGGCGGATTTAAAGCCGATCACGGTGGAGTCACGAAGGGAATGGTTCCGGGATTTCGATCCGGAAAGGCGGCCGTGCTGGGTGGCGGAGGAGGATGGGGAGATCTTGGGCTGTGTCTACTTACGGTCATTCTACGGGGGCCGTCCGGCTTATGACAAGACGGCGGAGATTAGCACTTATCTCTCGGCGGACGCCCAGGGAAAGGGCTTGGGGACCTTGTTAAAAGAAAAGATGATTACGGAATGTCCCCGGCTGGGGGTGGAGAACTTGCTGAGTTTCTATTTTGATCACAACGAAGCCTCGAAACGCATCAACGAAAAGCTGGGCTTCGAAACAGCCGGTCATCTTACAGAAATCGCAAATGTCTTCGGCGAGAAGCGTGGATTGGTGATCGGAATTCTAAGAGTTTCGGATCCTATGAATTTTCCAGATTGAGATCGGTTGGTGCTGCTTGGCTAGAATCAATATTATCTGGCGATCAACCATGGCCGAGAATCGGTCTTATCAGTGAGACGGGAAAAGAAAAAAGTAGCCGTCAACAGGCGGAAATCCCTCTTGAAAGACAGTTTTGCGGTCGCAGTAGTGTGTTTCCCTTATGCCTCGTGAATCTTCGGCGTGCCGGCTTCCACGGTGAACTTGGCGCGTGAGGTGGTTTTTCCGCCGGGTTTGAGAACTTCGTCGATGACTTTGTAGTTGGCGGTGTAGGTCTTGGCGGTGACATCGCACATGATGTAGCCACGCTCGCGGTTGTGGAATTTGGTGCAGGGATTGCGGCCAAGGTATTCGTCGAGTCCCCTGATGGTGGCCGAGCCATTACCGCCGCTGGATAAGGAGGTGGTGACGAATTCGGAAGCGATGATCGCTTGCTCCTGCTTAAAGTCATCGACGCGAAGTTCGTTGGCCCAGTTGGAGTGGATATCGCCGGTGAGGACGACGGGGTTGGTGATTTTGTGATCGCGAACGTATTTCAGGAGGGCGGCTCGTTCGTGGGCGTAGCCGGGCCATTGGTCCATGGAATAGTTGGCGGGTGCCTTGGCGCTGGAGCGGTCGGCGAGCGCCATCATGACTTGTTGGGCGAGGATGTTCCAGGTTCCCTTCGACGCGCTCATGGAATCAAAAAGCCACTTGCGCTGGGTCTCGCCGAGGAGGGTGTTGCGCGGGTTGGTGGCGGCGGCGTTGAGAGGACTTTTCCGGTCGTTGTTCGGCTGGTCGCTACGGTATTGGCGGGTGTCGAGGATGAAGAATTCCGCGAGAGTGCCGAAGCTTCCTTTGCGGTAGAGCGTCATGTTTGGGCCGACGGGGAGCGAGGAAGTGCGTAGGGGCATCATCTCGTAGTAGGCCTGATAGGCATTGGCGCGGCGGATGAGGAATTTGGCTGTGTCGACATTCGTCTGTTCGGAAATGTCGGCGGCGCAGTTGTTGTCGAATTCGTGATCGTCCCAAGTGACGAACCACGGGCAGGCGGCGTGCATGGCCTGGAGATCTTTGTCGCCTCTGTATTGTGCGTAGCGGATTCGGTATTGATCGAGTGATTCGATTTCGGGGCCGAGGTGCGTGCGGACCTTGCCATTTCGACCGGAGGCATATTCGTAAATGTAGTCGCCGAGATGGAAGACCAAGTCGGGCTTGTCTTTTGCCATTTGTTGGTAGGCGGTGAAGAGTCCGGCCTCGAAGTTTTGGCAGGATGTGACGGCAAAGCGAAGTTTGCCAGGAGAGGCGTCGGGCGCGGGCATGGTGCGGGTGCGACCGATTGGGCTGGTGGCGTCGCCGGATTTGAAGCGGTAGGAATACCAATGGTCGGGCTTGAGGCCGCGGGGTTCGATGTGGACGGAGTGGCCAAGTTCCGGTGTAGCGTTGATCTTGCCGGACTGGACGATTTTTTTGAAGGAACTGTCTTCGGCAATTTCCCAATGCACTTCGGCGGGAGCCTTGGGCATGCCGCCGCCGGGTTCGAGCGGCTTGGGTGCGAGACGGGTCCAGAGAATGACGCTTTCGTGGTCGGGATCCCCGGAGGCGACGCCAAAAGTGAAGGGATCGCTGGTGAAGGAGTGAGCTGGTGCGGCAGAAGCGTAGCGGCTCAGGAGTGGGATCGATGAGAGTGAAGCGGCGTAGGCGAGAAAGAGGCGACGGGAGAGCCCGCCCTCGTGGTGGAGGGCCTTGGGTAGATCTTCGAGAATCATAGCTGACCAGTTTTACCTTTGAGGGGCGGTGTGGCAATAAAAGAAGATTTGGTTTTAATTGGCTTGGCGAATGAAATCCGCATCGACGTTAGGAAAGAAATGAGCAGACGTAGTGGCAGGCCTCGCCGGTGACTTCGATGGTGAAACCGGAGTTGGCGGGGACGTCGAAGAATGAGTCGCTTTCGATTGACTGGCGATCCTTCGAGCCATCGAGGACGACTTCGCAGGAGCCGCCGACAATGTCCATGCGTTCGGCGGCTTCGGTGCCAAAGTGGTAGGAACCGGGGAGGATCACGCCGAGTGTTTTCTTGCTGCCGTCGGGCATGATGATGGAATGNGAGATGACNTTTCCTTCGAAATAGATATTGGCTTTAGCCTCGGCGGTGACGTTGGTGAAATTCATGGAGNCGCTATGGAGAATGNGAAGGAAAGGNGCAAGGGGAATTCGACGATGGCTCTGTGCTGGTGAGCTGAGAGNTTTCTCGGTTGAGGGCGGGGANGCTTAGTGCTCNGGGAAATCTTGGGNGTAGCGTTTTTGGAGGGCGGCAGTATCGTTCTTCATCAGGTAGATTTTACCTTTGATCTTTTTGGTCTCGTTGGGCTTGAGGCCGCCGAGGCGGAAATCGGAGTGGAGGCAGCGGGCGACGCCCTGAAAGAGTTCTTGGTAGGGTTCCCAGGCGGTGGCGAAGAGTAGTTTTTTATCACCGCTGACGCAGCCGATGAGCCCGTTGCTGGGGACCAGTTCGCTGAGCGGGCGGGGATTGACGTCCGTGCGGGGGACGTCTTTGGGACACCAAACCTGGCCGGGAATATAGCGGGCTTCGGTGGCCCATTGCGGAGTAGGCATGCGGGTGAGTTCGTCGTCAACGAAGATGAAGCACTTGGGGACGTAGTCTTCGATATCGCCTTTGCTGAGATTGGTGCCGTGTTCGGAGCCGGTGAACTCGCCAAGCCGCACGCACGGTTGTGCCCAGTGGGCTTCGGAGCGTTTCGAGGTGGGATTGTGCGCGGTGAGTTCAAAGGTCACTTCGTCGGTTCCGGCGGTGATGGTGTGATCGACAATGACGCCGTCGGTGAGGGTGTCACGGAGCTTCATCGTTTTGCCGTCGTCGCTCAGGGAGATGGGCTCGCACTTGTGATTAATCACAGTGTCTTTGACCCAATCGGCATCGGTGGAGTTTGCGCGGCAGTAGGCCTCGAGGTAGTTGATGCGGAGCTCGCCGTCTGGGAGATGTTTGCCCTCGATGACGAGCCAATGGCCATCGCGCCGGAGGGTGAGACCGGGATTTTTCTGCGGAGGATTTTGGGCGAAGAAAAGGGAAACACCAAGCAGGGTGAGGAGGGCCAGGAGGAGTTTCATCGAGTGATTGATTTAAGGTCCGGTGATTTTGAAGCGAAAGAAGCGGGCGGGATCGGTAGTGGGGACGGTGATGGTGTTTTCGTGTCCGGTGGCGATTCCTGGAGTGGCCTCAATGGTAGGGAAGGAATTCGGGTGGGCGCCGCTTTCGAGAGTGTAGTGGTATCCCGGGATGGTGTGGTAGGTGAGTTCTCCGGTTTCGCCGAGGTCAACGGTTGACAGTTGAAGAACAGAGCCGTCCCAGAATTTTTGCGCGTAAGTGAAGGCGGATTGGCCAATCAGCGACCCCATGATGCGGCCGGGGCCATCGTCGGGAGAAACGTGAATGCCACCATAGAGGCGGGATTCTCCGGCTTCATCTGCGGCGTCATAATAGGTGGCCCATTGTAAGGTGAGATCGACCGTGGGCCCGTTTTCGAAAAGGAGTCCGCCTGCAAGTATGGTGTGGGAGGAAAGGCCGCCCGGAAAATAGGGAGAGCCGGTCATCAGAGTCATCACCTCGGCGGCGGCCCGGCTAAATCCGGAGTGCCCGGAGACGTATCCGGCGAAGGCGGGGGTGATAAAGGTATCACGTTGATAGGGAAGCCATTCTTCAGCGAGAATCCAGGCGCGTCCTCCGGATTGAGTCATGGGATCGGCTGGTTCACCGGGCCAGGTGTTCACGGCGATTTTTCCGGAGTGGTCTGAGAGATGGCTGTGGTAGCTCGTGATGGTTGCCGGCGTAATCTCTTCCACCAAACCTGGAGTCAATGGCAGATCTCCGGTGCGGCCAAGGTAGCGAATGGCTGAGATAGGGCGAACGTAGTCGTAGTGTTTTTTGACGCCCCAGACTGCGACGGCGGTGTTGTGGAGGGCGGCGTTGAGAACAAGGTAGAGTTTGATCTCCCATTCCAGAGTGTCCAAAACGGGGCCGGTATTGGCAATTTTCAGGTCCAGAGATGGATCGGCGATGATATCGTCGGTAATTTCGTTGGCGAGGGTATTCCAGTGCCCGGGAGGGGTTTCCGAGTCCGGGCCATCTGCCCAAAACTCGGCGACGCAGCGTCCGTAGTCAGCGTGGAGAACGATATTGTCAGGGTAGGGTATTCCGGTTGTCGGGTTAGCCGAATGGCCGGTGCCGTCATTTTGTCCGAGCGTGTTGTTGCCGCGGGCTGAAGGTGAGAGGTTGATGGTCGTGGGGTCAGCGGGATCCAGGAGGGCCGAGTATTCCAGGACTTCGACGGCGTTGTTTTTGTAGTTAAGGTCACCGGTTCCACCGAGAAAGGGGGGGGCGCCGGGATCAAAATAAAGGGAGTTTGCATTCAGGTCGGCGGTGAAGAGTCCAAATCCCTTCACGCTTCCCCAATGCGGGCTGACGAAGGCTTGGACGTTTCTGGCCTCGAAGCCGTTTTGAGTTTCCGCGCGGCTGAAGGCCAGAGGCTGCCAACGATTGAGGTCGACCCATCCCAAGGGGAAGCCAGCGATGGTGTCGTTGGTCTCCAGAACGAGCGGGTCGTTTATCGCCGCATAGCCGGTGATGTCGGTGTAGCCGAGGTCGGCGCTTTCGTTAGCGCCGTCGGACGTTCCGTGGTTGATGATCGAGGCCGCGATACGGTTTCCGACGGCATCAGGAGTGCCCCCGACGGTGGAGGTATTTGCGATATTGTATCCCAAAGCGGTCATGCGGTCGTCGAGAGCGGCCAGCGTGGTGGCCGAGTTGATCGAAAAGGCGTAGCGCTGTTTGAGCAATCGAAAGGCGGCGAAGCTGATGGCTTCATGACGGGCCTGGACCAACGTGTGGCTAACTGGAATGGTGGCGTTTTCGTTGTGAAGATAGCCAATCATGGCCGGATCGTAGGCGGCCCAGGCATCCCACATGGCAACCGAGAGGTGGAAGAGATTTCGCGCGTGGACAGTGGGAGCGGGGAAGTCGATTCGGATTGCGGCAAGATTTTCTTCGTTCCACTGCCTCGCGACGGTTTGTGCCGGGCTTGGGGCGGTGGAGAGAATGCCAGAAATGAGCACTCCCAGGATTGAGCGTTTGAAAGAGACTCTCACTACCTGCATTTAATAGCATGATACCGAAATTATGCTTTGTAAACAAACTGGAACTTAAGACGGCATTTCTCGTGTGACACGATTTAGAGAATCTCTGTTGGCAAGTCTTGGATCTGTCGATAGAAAGATGACCCGATTCAATTTTCCAACCCCATGCAAATATCTTGTCCCAAATGTTCGACCGCATTAAGTGTAACCGAGGAGCACCTCGGTCAGCAGGTGCAGTGCCCCGCTTGTCAAAGCCGCTTCGCGGTGCCCAATGAAGTCGCATCATCCGGGGGAGGCGCGTCGAAGAATCCCGAGCGCACAGGTTGGGAGGAAGGTGATCACGCTAATGTGAGCTTTGGGAAGAGCCTGCTCATCGGAGCGGGGATCTCGATCTTGTTTCTCTTCATGATGTTTCCCTTCAAGTCAACGCGCTTGGGTGAGTTATTCCTGGATCGAGGTTGGGTGAACTGGACGGAGACCTTTCTCTTTTGCTGGGGGATTGTGATTTTGGTGATGAAGTGGAAGAAAAACCAGTCGCAGTCCCAGGCTGTTTTGCTGAATCTCTTCCCGGAGCATTTGGGGAAAGAAATCCATGCGGGGAATGTTGGGGAGTTTATCGATAATATTTACCGGGTGCCGCTGACCTTGAGAGACAGTCTTATTGTGAATCGGATTCGCAAGGCCCTGGAGCTCTTTGAATCCCGGACGAACAACGGAGAGGTGGGGGCCTATTTAAATACGCAGTCGGACATCGATGCGAACCGATCGAGCGGGTCGTATTCTTTGGTGAGAGTCTTTCTTTGGGCCATTCCGATTTTGGGATTCATCGGAACGGTGATTGGTTTGTCGGTGGCGGTGGGATCGCTGTCCATGGGTGACAATGCCGACCCCGAAGCCTTGAAGTCCTCGATCAACAGTTTGACCAGCGGGCTGGGCACCGCCTTTGATACGACATTGCTGGGCTTGGTTCTGAGCATCTTGATGAGCTTCCCTCTGGCTGCGGTGCAGAAGAAGGAAGATGAAACGCTCACTATGATCGATGCTTTTTGTGTCGAGGAACTCCTGCCGAAGCTCAACGACAGCCGGACTTTGGTTGGCGACGAGTTAATTCAGCAGGCAGATAGCATTCCGCAGTTGGTGGCATCCTTGGCCCGGGCGCATGAAACATTCCTGGTGAATCTAAATGAATCGACTCGCCAGATGACTTATGTGGGCGAGTTGATGCAGGATCGCCTGGACGATCACAAGAAGGTTGTCGAGGACTCGTTCACGGATGCGGTATCCAGAATGTCGAAATCCAGTA
>PBTU01000016.1 GCA_002729295.1 Verrucomicrobiales bacterium
GGCGTCTCAAAAAGATGGGCATCAACCCGGAGTTCGATTTTGCGAGCTTCGTAGTTGGTGACAATAGTCAGTTTGCTCACGCAGCCTGTTCCGCAGTGGCTCATCGTGAAGGACGGAGCTTCAATCCGCTCTTCATTCATGGGCGGGCCGGACTTGGAAAAACTCACCTGATGTCTGCGATTGCCCAACAATTGTTGATTAGCGACCCCAAGGCCAAGATTGTCTTCCTGACGGCTGAACAATTCGCCAATGAATTCATTGAGGCTGTTCGGAAGGGGAATCTTGATGCCTTCCGGAAATCCTACCGCAGTGCCGATGTCATGCTCATTGACGACATTCAGTTTCTGGCGGGTAAAGAGCGGACGCAGGATGAATTTTTCCACACTTTCAGCACCCTCCTGAATACACAGACCCAGGTGGTTTTGACCTGTGACTGTCCGGCACCGGAAATCCAGACTTTGGAGCCCCGCTTGGTCAGTCGTTTTGAAAGCGGTCTCACCGTGGAACTCCAGCCTCCGGGCTTTGAAACCCGCGTCGCGATTCTTCGCCGCAAGATGGAGCAGTGGAACGTGGAACTCGAAAATGGTGTTGTGTGTCACATCGCTAACCTCATCAAGAGCAACGTGCGCCGCCTCGAAGGAGCGCTGACCCGCGTGGCCAGCTATAGTTTCCTCTCATCCGAGGAAATGACCATTTCCAAGACCGATGATCTTCTGGGAGACCTGATTCGGGACGAAAATACCCAGCAGATCACCGTGGATCAGATCCAGAAAATGGTGGTGGATTACTACGATCTCAACCTCTCGGACATGAGCAGTCGTCGTCGCCCTAGCAGCATTGCCTTCCCTCGTCAGGTGGCGATGTTCCTCTCTCGGAAGCTTACGAAGCTCTCATTGGTGGAAATTGGGGAGTGTTTTGGCCGCCGGGATCACGGAACCGTCATTCACGCCTGTAAGAAGGTGAATCACGAGATGGAACTCAATCCCGATGTAAAAGGGACTGTTGAAAAGCTGATTGCAGCTCTTCAGCGCTAAATACTACTCGATTCCGAAGGAAATACTCTTGCCAAGGCGAGATGAGGTGGGCAGCCTCATGCTAGCCCGCAGGGGCGTTTTTATTTATGAAGTTTCGCATCTCTAAGGAGGCTTTTTTGGATGGACTGCAGCAAGTGCAGCATGTGGTGAGCACCCGCACCACACTTCCTATTCTCTCAAACGTGCTCATCGAAGCCGATGACGAGGGTCTGCGTCTTACGACGACGGATCTCGATGTCGGAGTCAGCGGGGTGGTGAAAGCCGAGGTTTCCAAGCCGGGGTCTACTACGCTGCCGGTGAAACGCTTGGCGAATATTATTCGTGAATTGCCTTCGGCTGAGATTGAGGTTTCGGTTGATGGAAAGAATATCGCCTCGATCAAAAGCGGCCCCTCATTCTTCAAAATCATCGGCCTCCCTGATAACGAATTTCCACCGCTGGCCGACTTTCACGATGCCAAGGAATATAAGATCTCTCAGGCGCTTTTGCGCAATGGTCTCAAGAAAACTTCTTATGCGATCTCGACCGACGAAACCCGCTACGTGCTCAACGGAATTTTCACTTCCTTTAAGGAAGGTAAACTGACTCTCGTTGCCACCGATGGTCGGCGCTTGGCGATGGTAGAAAATGACCTTGAGTTTCCCTCCAGCCACGAGACCGATTTCATAGTACCGACCAAGGCGATTCAGGAACTTCAACGTCACATTGGTATTGAAGGGGATATTATGCTACGCCTTTCCGATAATCAAGCGTGCTTCGAAGTGGGCAGCTCGATCATCGTGAGCAAGCTCATCGAAGGAAACTACCCGAATTATCGTCAGGTCATTCCGGGCGAGTCGAGAGAACGTCTCACGCTGAGCCGCGAGCAACTGCTCGAAACAACCCGCCGGGTCTCTCTTCTTTCCTCTGAAAAATCTAATTCGGTTAAGATGACCTTCGGATTTAACCAAGTCGATGTCATGGCAAACAGCCCGGACATCGGTGAGGCGAATGAGTCCATCGAGGTGAAGTATGAGGGCAAGGAATTCTCCATCGCTTTTAACCCTGAATTCCTGATGGCGCCCTTGAAGAGCCTCGAAGAAGAATTTGTGCATCTCGATCTCATCGATGAAATGAGCCCGGGGGTTCTTCGCACCGAAGATGCCTTCCTCTACGTGCTCATGCCGATGCGCGTGACTTCGTAAGGGAGCCGTGGATCTCTCCGCTTGGGTGGGATATTGTTAGGATTATTCCACATGGGTATCTTTCTGGATACGTGGCGAAGTGCTACGACTCCTTTCGATGGTATCGATACTACGTGCTTTGATAGTGCGTAATGAGGTCGGTAGCCGTTTTTTCAAAGTCGACTTGATCGGACGAAGAGGGATTTAAAGTTCTTTCCGGTGTCTGGTAAACCGATTCCTCCGAGCCCGGACGGCGGTAGACGAGGTCGTAGTGATCGAGGAGGATGGACTGGAGGAATTTGGACCAGTTTTCCTGATCGATCAACCTGTTCCACTTTTCGATGCGTTCCTTCCCGCGAAGTCGGGCCAGTCCGCTGATGGTGCTTTTCAGGAGTAACTGGTCTTGCACGAAGTGGGCGTATTCCCGGGTGAGAAGTTTCACCCTCTCCTCGATCGGGAGGTCGAGGAGAATGACGCGAGCCTTGCCGAGTCGTTTCCAAAGCGCGGGCGGACATTGTAGTCGTCCAATTCGGTTGGATTCAGCCTCGGTGAAGACCGGACGCCTGTGGTCGTATTTTTGGAACTCGTGCCAGAGCTCGGATTCGAATCGTTTTTGATTGGGTTGGGCCGAGTCTGGCGAAGTTCCCAGAATGGATCCGCGATGATTGGCAATCCCTTCGAGGTCGAGAATTTGGGCCCCTTGTTTTTTTAACTCGTGCAAGAGGAGAGTTTTTCCGCAACCGGTGAGGCCTCCGAGAACGATGAGCTCCGGTCCCGGGAGACCGAAGGTGTTTTCCAGATCAGCCATGAGCCACTTGCGCCATGATTTGTATCCTTGGTTGAGAATGCGCGCGCGCCACCCAATGGCGCGGAAGATGACAGCCATGGAATTAGACCGGAGGTTGCCCCGCCAGCAATAGATGAGTGGAGCGAAGTCCCGGGGGTGATCGGCGAGAGTCGTCGAGAGGTGACGATGCACGTTGGCAGTGATTAGGGTAGCACCGAGTCGTCGTGCTTCGTAGGGGCTTTGGGTGTGAAGCAAGCCAACCTCATGCCGTTCCTCATCGGTGAGGACCGGCAGATTGATCGCGCCCGGGATATGGTCTTCCTCGTATTCCGATGAAGAGCGCACATCGATGATGTCGGGAAAATCCGCGAGGGAAATCGGAAGGTCGACGCGTTCAGGCAGGTCCATGCAAGATATTTAGGATTTCAACTCAACAACCAGGCTGATTTCAACCGAAACGCCAAGTGGAAGAGATGAACAGCCTACCGCAGCACGGGAGTGACGACCAGCATGCCCGAAAATTTCGACTAAAAGATCGGAAGCCCCGTTGATGACCTGGGGATGTGCCGTGAAATCGGGCTCGGCATTGACGTAGCCGCTAAGAGACACGATTTGTGCTACTTGGTCGAGCGAGCCAGCCTCGGCCTTGATGACGGCGAGGCGCGTCAGAAGGGCGGTTCGGGCAGCTTCTTGAGCTGTTTCTAGATCACATTCGGAAGGGACTTTGCCGAGAAATTTCCGATCGCCGATGATTGGAAGGCCTCCGGAGATGTGGAGGAGGTTACCGCTTCGTGTGGAATTAAGATAGGAGCCGACGGGAGGGGCGGCGTCGGGAATTATCAGGCCGAGTTCGGCGATTTTTTCTTCAGGTGTCATGGGGGGTAGAGAGTTATTTCTTAAATTTGTCGGTAAGGAGACCGATGAAATTTCGTCCGGAATTTGTCAGCGTAGCATTGCGTCCAGTTCCGGTGAGACGTTTTTGGGTGTAGTAGCCGTGACTGGAGCGCGTGCTGCGAACGTAGGTCACAAGCGGCTGCTTCACATCTCGATGGCTGGGGATGATGGAGAGAGGAATGCCTGATCCGGTGAAGGCAATTTCCCAGGATGGACTGGGAGCGTCGTGATCACCTCTCTTGAGCCATGGGTAGCGCTGGCAGAGGCTGAGATCGGCCTCGCGGGGTAGGGCGACCTTGAAGTAGGGCGATGCCGAAGCGAGGAAGGTGGGAATGGAAATTTCTGGATTGGCTTTGTGCGAAAGGAAGAGGGAAGAGGCATCGATGCCGATGAGGTTTCTTCCGTTGTAGTTGCCGTGCGTATTAACCGACCCGACAGCGGCGATGTAGTCATCGTAATGATCTGAAGCCATGAGGTTGACCTCCAGGTGAAGGTGGGAACGTTCCCGGTTGAGGCCTCTTCCGGTGTAGCCCATAATGCCGAGGGCATCTCCGCTGGCGAGGGATTGTCCTTTCTCGACGGTGATTTTGGCGAGATGCGCATAGAGACTGTATATTTTTCCGTAGCCGAAGTCGTGTTCCATCACAACATAGATTCCGTAGTTGCTCGCGCCTCTGTTCGGACTGGTATGAACAACAATGCCGTTGGCAATGGTTCGGACTTCGTCGAGAGCGGCGTTACTGGAGTCGCGTTCGACCGGCTTGATGTCGAGTCCTTCGTGGAACTGGGTTGCCACGATGCCGTCGTCCTTGGTTTTTCTCAAAGTGCGAACAAAGCCGTACTGCCCGGCGGTCCAAGGTCTGGACGTGACTCCCTCGAAGGTTCGGGGTACCCACATGTAAAAGTCTTCGGGTTTCCCGCCGAAGATGGCGGTGTTGTCAGTTGGGAGGCTGAGATTAAGCGGGAGTGGGTCGGCTGCCGCGAGTGAAAGTGAGAGGGCGAGAGTCGCGAGGAACTTCATTTAATTTCGCTGTTTTTCCTTACGGGCTTTAATTTCTGCAGCCCGGGCTTTTTTGTGATTTTTGAGGCGTTCTTTCCACTCTTTACCGCTTTCGCCGATGTGCGGGATGATGTAGTCGAATGAAATGATTTCAGCCTGCTTGATTCCCTGCCAAATGACGAGTTTGCCGTCGGTGACCGGCTTTTCGATGAAGACAGCATCGACAGGCCGCCCATTGAGCATGGCGACGAGCCACTTCTGTCGGTTTTGATTTGTAATAGCGGCAATGCGACGGGCGGTTTCGGGTCTAAACTGAAAGGTCGCACCTGCGGTCCCATCCTCGGCAAAGAAAGGGAGGAAGGCGACGATTTCCTTGGTGAAGGTTAACGGACTTTTTTTAAAGAAGAGTCGCTTGTCACCTATAGGAAGGGGGAAAACCATTTTGGGCCCATCCGATGCCTGACCTTGCATGTGGAAGGTCAGGCGGTTCTTGGGTGGCTTCTTTCCAAAAGCAAAAACGGAGGAGGTAAAGGAAAGTGAAAGCAGGGTGATAATGAGTAGGCGCATGGTTTTGTTGGCGTGGTCTGCATTTAAGCGGGGCAGAAGGGGTTGCTTTGTTTCTCTTTTCCGATGTGGGTATCAGGTCCGTGGCCGGGAAAGACGGCAACGTCGTCTGGCAAGATGTAGAGGTTTTCGCGGATGGAGTCGAGTAGTTGCTCGTGGCTTCCGCCGGGGAGGTCGGTTCTGCCAATGCTTCCAGCGAAGAGGGCATCGCCGGAAAAAAGGAAAAGCTCGTCCTTGAGGTAGAAGGAAATGGAGTCTGGAGAATGGCCGGGGACGTGGGAAACTTCGAAGGTGAGACCACCAAGTGTGAGGGAGGTTTTTCCTTCGAGAAGGTGATTGACGTTGAAGTTGGGGACATTCACCGGGATTCCCCAGGCTTCGCGGGCTTGTTGGTCGCGAATGAGAGTTCGGTCGAATTCGGAATGGCCGTAGATTTCCGCTCCGGATTCAGCGAGAGCCGAGGCATCTTCAACGTGGTCGAAATGTTGATGGGTTAGGAGAAGATAGCTGGCCTTGAGTTCGTGTCCTTTTAGGAAGTCGCCTATGCCGGCCGGGGCATCGACGACGAAGCAGGTCTTATCGTCAAACTCGAGGATGTAGCCGTTGGTTTGGACGGCTCCTCCGGTGAAGGTGTGCAGGATCATGACCGGAGGTATTCGATGGCGGCTCTGACGGCTTCCGGCGGAACTTCATCGGTGGTGATGGCATTGCCGATTCGATCGAGGAGAACGAAGGTGCGTTTCCCGCCGGAGAATTTCTTGTCCCGATTGAGTTTTTCGAGAATGACATCGGTTTCGATATCTTCGGTGAGGAGAAGGGGGAGTCGGAAAGTTTCCAGGATGTCGAGAATGCGTTCGCTTTCCTGAATGGTAAGTCCGGCGTAGTCTTCAGAAAGTTTGAGAGCGGCTCGGATACCAAGTGAGATTGCTTCGCCGTGGAGATAGGTCCCGTAGGGCACGGCGGCTTCGATGGCGTGGCCGATGGTGTGGCCGAAGTTGAGCAAGGCGCGGGTGCCGGATTGTTCCTCTTCGTCTTCTTCCACGATGGCTGCTTTAATCGCGACGTTTTGCGCGATGAGAGTGGCGGAAACAACCTGGTTGTCAGGATCGATATTTTCGAGTTCGGCCATCATGTCGATGTCGCGGATGGCGGCGTGCTTGATGACCTCGGCAAAGCCTTCCCGGAATTCACGGGAGGGGAGAGTGAGGAGCGTTTCCGGATCGATGATGACGAGCCGTGGTTGATGGAAACAACCGACGAGGTTTTTGCCTTCGGGCGTGTTGACTCCTGTTTTGCCTCCGACTGCTGAGTCGACTTGCGAGACGATGGTGGTGGGAATTTGCACAAAGGGAATGCCGCGATAGAAAATTGAAGCGATGAATCCGGCGAGATCGCCGACGACGCCACCGCCGAGAGCGATAATGAAGGAAGAGCGATCGTGGCCGTCTTCGATGAGAGACCGGCAAAGCGAAGTAGTTTCACTCATCGACTTGGATGATTCACCAGCAGGGAACACGTGGGAGGTTGTTTCGTAGCCAGAGATCTCGAGTGCGCGTTGTACGCCGGTGAGGTATGGACCGGCCACGTTGTGGTCAGAAATAATGGCGCATCGACCGGTGAGGCCTGCATTTTTGACGCGCAAGCCGACTTCGCGGATGAGGCCGGGTTTGACGAGGATTTCGTATGATCGATCGCCAAGGCTGACTGGAACAGATTTCATGAATGACGGAGGCGGTGCCAGATGGAAGTGTCAGGTTTTAAAAGGAACTCGACCGGAGCATCGGCGAGATGGAAATAATTAACAAGATGATCGAGAAGGGCGAGCGAAGCAAGCGCATCATAGAGGGCATCGTGCCAGTTTCGGTCGGGGGCGTGTTTTGCGAAGGAATCGAGACCGAGAGATTGGCAAAGATCGCCCAGTGAATGTGAGGGAAGGTCCGGCCAGGCGGCACGGGAGAGCTGGAGGGTATCGATCCACGGGCCGAAGGGATGGCCCGGAAAGGCGCGGAGGAAGCGTTTTTCAGTGCCGTGTCCGTGGGCCACCACGGGGCCCCGTCCGAGGGTTGATTTCAAGGTGGGCCAGAGCGAGAGAAGAGAGGGGGCCTTGGCTAGGTCGTCGGTGGTGATTCCGTGTACTTTCCTTGCTGCCCAGGTGATATCCTGATCGCAGTGGAGGAAGGAAACGAAGGGGTCGTGAATACCTTCTGTGACCGACCATCCTCCCAAGCCGATCTGTACCGGAGCATCGGTGCGCCCGCGCGCGGTGCCGGCCGACTCGAAATCGATGGCAGTGAAGATCGTCTCGGAAATTTTGATACCCGAGAGATAGTCTGAATTGGCGGTTTAGGAAAGCTCGTCTTCCAGTTCCTCGGCCACGTAGGTCCAGATTTCTCCGAGAGTAGGGTGGTATGATGGGATTTTGAGAAAATCAGTAACAGTGAGGCGCTGTGAAATCGCCACAGTGATGGTATGGGCGTAGTCAATAACGTGTGGTCCCATGCCGGAGGCTCCGAGGATTTCCCCGGACCCTTTGTCTGCGACGAGCATGACGAGGCCATGCTGTTCGCCGACAATTTCTCCCTTGCCCTGATCATCGAAACGATACTCGGCGGATACTGCGGCGATGCCGGCTTCGCGGGCTTGATCGAGAGTTTGTCCGACTTGTACGATTTCGGGGTCAGTGAAGATGCCGAACATATCGAGTCGGGAATCCCAGGTTGCTTCGAGTGGTCTTACGGAAAGTAGGGATGCGACATTGGCTCCGGCAGCTTCGCCTTGCATCACGGCGAGGTGTACGACCGCGAGCGGGCTGGCGCAGTCTCCCGCAGCGAAAATATGGGGAACTGATGTTTGGCTGTGTTGGTCGATCTCAATGCGACGAAGGTCAGGCCCAAATCCGGCCCTCTCGAGATTGAGTTGTGCGATGCGCGGAGCACGGCCGGTGGCCATGATGAGTTGATCACAATTGAGAACGGTGCCTTCGCTGAGGGTGAGCGTGAAGCCGGAGTCATCGTAAGCGACTTTCTGTAAATCTTCGCCGAAGACGAGATTGATGCCGAGATCGGTGCAGCGTTTTTCCATTGCTTTGGAGACGGTGGGTTCGACGGATGAGACGAGAGGTTTGCGTCGTGAAATGATAGAGACTTTCGAGCCGAGACCCTGGAAGAGGTGGGCGGACTCCATACCGACGGCACCGGTGCCGACGATGATCACGCTCGGGGGGACGGAAGGCATTTGAACAATGTCGTCGCTGGTCCAGAAAGGAGATTCCTTTAGTCCGGGAACGGGCGGGATTTTTTCGTCGGAGCCGGTCGCGATGACGAATGTTTTGGCTGTGAATTCGCCATGTCCTTTCACCTCGATGGTATGAGGTGAAGTGAAGGTTGCATTTCCACGGATGAGTTCGAAGTCACCTTTTTCAAGGCCAATTACACGATACTCTTTGAAGCCATTGATGAGCTTGGTTTTACGGTTGCGGAGGGCATCGAGATCCAGAGTAGGTTCACCGACTTGAATGCCGAATTCATCAGCCTCGCGAATGGCGCGAAGGCGGTTGGATGTTTCGAGTAAGGCTTTGGTCGGCATGCAACCACGTAGGATGCAGAGTCCGCCCAGTTCGCTGGCTCCCTCGACAACGGCGACATTCAATCCCCGGCCAGTGGCTGTTTTTGCGGCAGCGTATCCTCCACTTCCTCCACCGATTACCACGAGGTCAAATTCCTTGCTCATGGGGCGATCTTGGCACTTGCGGGAAATGATTCAAGGGGAGTGAAAAGAAAAGGATGCCGGGTAATAAACCCCGGCACCCTCTTGAGAAATATGGGTCTTGCGATTAGACCGTGCAGATTTCGACCGCTTCCTTGAGAGAGGTAAGAGGATCTCTCTTGGGCACAAATTCCTGTCCGAGGAATCCTTTGTAGCCGATCTTCTTGAGGGCTTTGCAGATGCCTTTGTAGTTAAGCTCCTGATTGTCGTCGATTTCGTTACGCCCCGGAACACCGGCGGTATGGTAATGGGAAATATGGTCTTTGTAATCCGAGAATGTTGCAATGCAGTCTCCTTCCATGATCTGCATGTGGTAGATGTCGTAGAGGAGCTTGAAGTGGGTCGAGCCAACCTCGTCGACGAGGCGTGCACCCCATTCGGTGCGGTCGCACATGTAATCCTTGTGATTCACTTTGGAGTTCAAGAGTTCCATCGAGATAATGATGTTGTGCTTCTCAGCAAGCGGTATGATGCGCTTGATTCCCTCGGCACAGTTTTTCAGTCCGGTTTCATCATCCATACCTTTGCGATTTCCGGAAAAGGCAATCACTTGGGGAACGTTGCCTGCTTTGGCGGCGAGAGGAATGCCTTCTTCGTATGCTTTGTAGAGCGCGTCGTGGTTTTCCTTGCGGTTGAAGGAATTTCCAATGCTGCCGATTCCACCAGGAGTCTTGAGGCGGCCCATGGCACATTTCAAGCCGTGTTTGGCGGCGACTGCCCATTGCTCGGGGAAAAGAATCTCCACGGATTCAATGCCCATTTTTTTGACTTCGCCACAAAACTGGTCGAGTGGGATTTTTCCAAAGCACCAGTGGCAAACGGAGTGTTTGAAGCCGGCATCGGAGCCAGCGGCATCCTCGGCTGCTTTGACTTGTTGTCCGAGGGCCTGAAATACGGCCGCGGAGCCGGCAGTGAGAGCGGTGAGTGATTTACGTCGGTTCATCAGGAGCTACTACAGAGGATTAGGGTGGGATGTGTCGAGAAATTGCTCAGAATAATGAAGGGCTTCTTGTGGCGGTGGAATCATGGGATGTCCGATGCCTTGCAAAGNGAGCTTTTTGAGNCAATGAGACAANTAGGGTTATCTGAGCTCAANAACGCCGACGATGGGATCCTCCGTGCCTGTCCATGAAAGAGCGGCTTTGTATGGTCGGTAGGGGAATCTTATGTCTCGAAAAAGTTTCTCGCTCCTCATGCAAAGGTTTGGGGTTTGTTTTGCTACATTAATGGGGCTTGGGAGCTTGTCGGCTCAAGAGGTTTCGAAGAAACTCATCTCGGTTCAGTCAGGGAACCTACCGATCATTTTATCCGCGCCTCATGGAGGAAATTTGATCATCGAGGCTGTGCCGGAGCGCAAGGGGAAGGGCGTGAAGCGCTTTGTGCGCACAAAAGACATGTGGACGGACCAGTTGACGGTGAAGTTGGCGGATGCCATCGAGAAGAAGACGGGAAAGCGTCCTTATGTTGTTGTCGCAAATTTTCATCGTAAATTTATCGATGCCAATCGCAGCGCAGACCTGGCTTATGAGTCACCCGAGGCCAAGCCGGTATACGATTCTTATCATCGGGCGATTGCTTCGGCGCGGCGGGAGGTCTTGCAGCGCTGGGGGCAGGGGATGTTATTTGATGTGCACGGACAGGCTGCCGAGGCAAAGGCTATTTTCCGGGGAACCCAAAATGGTCAGACGACCTCGCACCTTGTTGGGAAGTTCGGGCAGGAGGCTTTAAGCGGTGAGAAGAGCGTCTTCGGATTATTTGCCAAAGAAAGCATCGACGTCATTCCTGATCTGGGTCCGGGTCATCGTGAAACCCGTTACACTGGTGGCTATATCGTGCGGACCTATGGGAGTTCCTCGGGCGGAGCGATGGATGCGATCCAACTGGAGTTTGGAAGGGAGTTGCGTTTGTTAAAGAACAATGACGAAACTGCCAATAAAGTGGCGAATGCGATCGTGGAGTTTTCGCAGAGGTATCTCCCGGCAAAAGAACTCACCAAAGAGGAGCTTGTCGAAAGGAAGAAAGGTCAGGGAATTCGCGTAGGCGTTTATCAAGACATCGGATCGGGTCGGAGTGTAGTGGACCTTTTGGAGACACTGAAGAAGTTCGACAATGTCACCGTGCAAAAATTGATGGCTGCTGATATTCAGGCCGGAGCCTTGGCTGATGTCGATGTCCTGATCCATCCCGGCGGAAGCGGGGGGAAGCAGGGACGGAATTTGGGAGAGGCTGGTCGGGAAAAGATTCGGAGGTTCTTACATGATGGGGGTGGGTTTATCGGGATCTGTGCGGGCGCGTATCTTGCCTCGGCGGATTACAGTTGGTCTCTCGATATTCTTGATGCCAAAGTGATTGACCGGAAGCACTGGGCACGCGGGACGGGAACGGTTGTGATTAGTCTGTCGGAAGAGGGTTTCCTGAAGTCGGATCAGGAAGAGCTTAAGATTTTTTATGGACAGGGTCCCTTACTCGCGCCGGGCAACAAGCTGGAGATCGAGGATTATCATGCAGTCGCGACTTTCAAGACCGAGATTGCCAAGAACGGCGCGCCCAAGGGGGTCATGGTTGGGACTACCGCGATCGCACAGGGAAAGTTTGGACAAGGTCGCGTGGTTTGCTTTAGTCCACATCCGGAAATGACGGGGGGGCTCGACGACCTCGTCTGCCAGGCCATCAAGCACGTAAGGAGACGGTAGCCAGAGTTTGAAAATTTCGTCTACAATTCTCTATAGCGAGACGCCGGTGGCGTAGATCAGTCCTTCCGTGCTGCGGATTTCAACCATTACGTTTTCGGGAAGCGGCTGATCGAGTTGAATCACGGAGAGCGCATTACCCTCTGACTTGTTGCGGGCCAGGGAAAGGTTGGCGATGTTGGAATTAGCTTTTCCGAGGATTGTGCCGATGGCTCCCACGATACCGGGGCGGTCATCGTTTTTCACGATGAGAAAATCTCCCTTCACATTGATGTCGACGTAGAGCTTGTCAAATTCCACCACGCGAGGGGATTTTCCAATCACGGTGCCGGAAACGCGGAAGCTTTCATTGCCCTTCCTTAGTTCGGCGACCACGAGTTCGCTGTATTCGGTTTGCGCGTTGATGGTGGACTCGGTTGTGTTGAGGCCCATGTCTTTGGCCACGGAAGGGGCATTGACGATGTTGACTTGACCGTCACTGCGAGCGGCCTCGAGGTAGGAGGTCAGCACGCTGCGGGATATGAGTGCAGTGTCCTTTTCGCCGATGTCGCCGTGATAGGACACGCGAAGGGAGTCTGGGTTGTCCATGCCGAGTTTGGCGAGGAGTTTTCCGAGAGCCTTGGCAATGTCGAGGTAAGGGCCGACTTCGGCCAAGGCCGCCGCGTCGGCTGAGGGCATGTTGATGGCGTTGCGGATTTCGCCGGTGGCGCAGAAGTCGCGTATTTGCTCGGCGACTTGAATGCCGACGTTCTCCTGGGCTTCGTTGGTGGAAGCTCCGAGGTGTGGCGTGAAGGCGATGTGCTTGCCGAGAGTGAAGAGTGGATGATCGGCTGAAGGAGGCTCGTCTTCGAAGACGTCCAATCCACATCCGGCAATGTGTCCATTATCGATGGAGGCTTTGAGCGCAACTTCATCGATGAGTCCGCCGCGGGCGCAGTTAATGACGAGTGCGCCTTGCTTCATGAGGGCAAGGCGGTCGGCATTGAGAATATGACGGGTGTCGTCGGTCATCGGAACGTGCAGCGTGACCACGTCGGCTCCAGTGAGAGCTTCGTCGGGAGTAGCGGCAAGGCGAACCTTCATCTCGTCTGCGCGAGCTTGAGTGAGGAAAGGATCGTAAGCCACGATCTTCATGTTGAAGGCCTGGGCGCGCTTGGCGAACTCGGAGCCGATGCGGCCCATTCCGATGACGGCGAGAGTTTTTCCGTTGAGTTCGATTCCCTGGTAAGCCTTTCGGGCTGCTTTGAAGTCGCCGGCAAGAACTCCGGCGTGACCGAGAGCGATGTTGCGAGCCGTTGAGCACATCAGAGTGAAGGCGTGCTCGGCAGTTGAAATAGTATTGCCGGTGGGCGTATTCATCACGATCACGCCATGTTGATTGGCGGCATCACGGTCGATGTTGTCGACTCCAACTCCGGCCCGGCCGATGGCCTTGAGCTTGGATGCGGCGGCGAAGACTTCCGGGGTGACTTTCGTTTGGGAACGCACCACGAGGGCGTCATATTCACCGATGATCTCGAGGAGTTCATCGGGTGAGAGTCCGACTTTGAAGTCAGCAGTGATTTCGGGGTGGGCATTGAGAAGCTCAACACCTTTTTCGGAGATAGGGTCGGAAACCAGAACGCGGCTTTGCATAACAGATAGGGCGGTAGCGCACCTGAGAGCTTCTGGCAAGAGTTGGCGCTTGAAAATCTCGCAGATGTCTGAAATGTCCTTCCTAGATGTGCGACAATCCGAATATGCGTGAATTCTCTTCCAAATTGCTCGACGGTCCCGATCGGGCTCCCAGCCGGGCAATGCTCTACCCGGTTGGCTTCGAGAAAGAAGACTTTAATAAGCCTAAAATCGGCGTGGCCTCAACCTGGAGTCAGGTGACGCCCTGTAACTTTCACATTGATGGTTTGGCCACGGAATCCGCCAATGGAGTCGATGCAGCAGGCGGAAAGTCAGTCATTTTCAATACCATTACCATTTCCGACGGGATTTCCATGGGAACCGAGGGTATGAAGTATTCTCTTGTAAGTCGGGAAGTTATCGCGGACTCGATCGAGACTGTTGTCGGTTGCGAAGGAATGGACGGCTACGTTGCCATCGGAGGTTGTGACAAGAACATGCCCGGTTGTGTCATGGCAATGGCACGCATGAACCGTCCCGCGGTTTTTGTCTATGGTGGAACGATTCTTCCCGGATGTGCCACGTTGAAAGGCGAGGACAAGGATCTCGATATCGTTTCTGTGTTCGAAGCCGTTGGCAAACACGCCAGCGGCGAATATTCCGATGAGGAATTGCAGCTTGTCGAAGAGACTGCCATCCCCGGCCCCGGATCTTGCGGCGGAATGTATACCGCCAACACCATGGCGTCTGCCATCGAAGCCCTCGGCATGAGTCTTCCCAACAGCTCGGCACAAGCTGCTGTCAGCGATGACAAAAAGCGCGATAGCTTTGATGCCGGTGCCGCCGTGCTCCACTTGCTGGAGAAAGGAATTCGACCTCGCGATATCATGACTCGCGAGGCCTTTGAAAATGCCATCACGGTTGTGATCGCTCTCGGTGGTTCGACCAATGCGGTGCTGCACCTTCTTGCGATGGCGCACTCCGCGGATGTGGAATTGTCCATCGATGATTTCACTGAGATCGGTAAGCGCGTCCCCGTGCTGGCTGACCTCAAGCCGAGCGGAAAATATGTGATGGCGGAATTGGTTAAGATCGGCGGAACGATTCCGCTTATGAAGATGCTTCTCGAAGCGGGTCTTCTCCACGGAGACTGCATGACAGTCACCGGCAGGACCGTTTCGGAAAACCTCGAGAACTCCGATATCGAATATCCTGAAGGGCAGGACGTCATTCGCCCCGTTTCCGATCCGATCAAAAAGGACAGTCACCTTCGCATTCTCTATGGCAATGTCGCTCCCGGTGGTTCGGTAGCCAAGATCTCAGGCAAGGAGGGTCTCAGCTTCCAGGGTCGCGCCCGCGTCTATGAATCCGAAGAGGCCGGGATGACCGCGATCCTCGACGGAAAGATCGAATCCGGTGACGTCATCGTGATTCGTCGCGAGGGTCCCAAAGGCGGACCCGGAATGCGCGAGATGCTCGGGCCAACCGCTGCTGTCATGGGACGTGGACTTGGTGACTCGGTAGCGCTCATTACCGACGGAAGATTCTCCGGCGGAAGCCACGGCTTCGTGGTGGGGCACATTACACCTGAAGCCTTCGACGGCGGACCGATCGGTCTCCTCGAGGAAGGGGATACCATCACCATTGATGCCGAGAAGAACGAGATCTCCGTTGACGCTGACCTCGAAGCGAGAAAAGCCAATTGGACCCAGCCCGAACCGCACTACACCCGCGGAATACTGGCCAAGTTTGCCAAGCTTACCACAAGTGCAAGTGAAGGAGCGGTGACGGATAAGCTGTAATTTCGATCAAACGATTGCCAAACCACAGGGGAGTGATCCTCTGTGGTTTAGGTTTGGGAAAGGTGAAGGATTGATCGGGAATTATGACAGCGGTTTAAAATGTAGTCGAAGGCTTTGCTTTTGATGACCGTGGTAGGTTGCGGAGAGCAGCGATTCCGCACCAAAAGTGAAAATTTTTGTTACTTTTCAGAGAGGTCAATTCGCACGATCTCTTTGTCATTTCTTGCGAAGATGGATTTCTGTGCGAAGGCGGGTTGGCTCCAGACGACTTTACGGCCCCAGGCTCCGTTGGTAGGGGCGAGGATGTGTTGGCGGCCGAGTTCCTCGTAACCCTTAGGGGTGAGCTTGGCGAGAATGAGGTCGCCCATTTCGCCGAAAATCCAGAAGTGTTTATGGGCCTCATGGTAGACGAGAAAGGCGGAGCCGTGACGGGATTTTTTGGGAGAACCCGGAGCGAGGGTTGGCTTGCTTGTGCTCCAGAGACGGTCGCCATTTTCCATGGAGACGGCCATTAGCTTGCTGCTTTCGCTGTCGACTCCATAGATGACGCCGTCGAGGAGGTGGGGAGGTGAGTTTAGAGAATAGAGCGCGTTGGTTTTTGTGCCTCGCCAGAGGACTTTGGCGGTGGGCTTTTTATCATCGAGTTCGATCATGACGGCGGCGTTTTTCCCGGGTCCCGAGACAAAGAGTTTGTTTCCCAGCTTGCGGGGAACCATGCGTGAGATTCCGTAGACTGGTTCGAGCGGGACCGACCAATAGACTTTTCCGGTGGCTGGATTGAGAGAAGAAACTTCCCTGGGAGACCAGAAGAGGAGATGTTCGATGCCAGCATGTTCGATGACGCGGGGAGGACAATAGCCTGCTTCGTCGGAGGTGAGGGCCTTCCATTTCTCTACTCCAGTTTTTTTGTCGAAGGCAATGAGGACCTGTCCATCTCCTCCGGCGGTGGCGTAGACGAAATCGCCATGAATCAAGGGATGGGCGGAGTATCCCCAACGCGGTGGGCGGCATTTGTATTTTGCGCAAATGTCATGCTTCCAAATGATCTTGCCGGATTTGGTATCGAGGCATCGGAGGTGTCCCATCGTCCCCTGGAAATAAAGTCTTCCGTCTTGTACCGTGGGGGTGACGCGGGGTCCACCGGGATAGGAGACGGTGTAGGTCACTTCGTATTCGTGCTTCCAAAGCACCTTTCCGGTTTCGGCGTCGAGGCAGAGAATGCGCTCCTTTCCGCTGCGAGGTGTGCCACCCTGGCCGACGCCATCGAACTCGCCCTCAGTGATCAGGAAATCGGGAACGTAGACTTTTCCATTGGCCACTGACGGCCCCGCGTATCCCCAATTGACTGGCGCGCGCCAAGCGACGCTCAGTTTGGTATCGAGGTCTTTGCGGATTCCTTCTTCACGCCAGAGGCCATCACGCTCGGACCCCAGCCACTGCGGCCAATCGTCGGCGTGGAGGCTGGTGAAGACTAGGAAAGTGAGGATGGTCCATTTCATAGGAGGGAGAGTTCAAGATTGGAGATGGAAGTCAATTCAGAGCTGTGAGCGAAGCAATTTTTCATCAGTGAATCGTGGCATCGCTTTGAGATGGGGTTTGTGGAGATCTTCGTCGCTCTCGGTCCGTTAATGATGATCGTTCCCTCGTTTGGTCAGGATTCGGTGGCGGATTTAAATTGAAGTTCTCTGACATCGGGGGAGGTATTTTCGCCAGGACCTTCGCAGCGGCTTATTGCGATGTCATTATCCTGGATGCCTAGAATCGTCCGGTGGGTCCGTGTTTTAATCTGACGACCTATGATTTGGCTTCGCCAGTGAACCAAGGAGTAATGAAGGAATTGCTGAGAATGGTGGGAGTGATGGTTGATGCCGATGAAGACGGGATTGCGACCGTTGTGGTGACTGGTAAAGTTGCGGAAGAGGCGCTTTGACGGGTGCGGATAATGTTGCCTTAAGTTTTCTATTTTGAGGTCCAGTCAAGGAGGGTTTTCCTGTTCTGATCGAGGAGTTTGAGCTCTTCGATGATCGCTTTGCCAGGGCCGCTGGAGACATCGAGGCGGAGTTGGTGGAGGGATTTATTGGTGTCGATGGCGATCCTGATTTTTTGGGGTGTATTGTCTCCGTTGACGGGGAAGGAAATGGGAGCGCCCTTAGGGAGAACAGAAGTTTGATTGGTGGTGAAGTAAAGATGGCCGGTGTCTTTGCTGCTAGTGGTGAGAGTGAGGGAGAGAAAGTAGGGGCCGATGGGAGGTTTGGTAGTTCTGCGAAAGTCCATCGCGATGCCGGGATCGTCGCCAGTGAAGGAGAGATGGAGAGCGTTGTCTTTACGGGTGAGTTTGGTGTTCTTGCGGGCGCGGATGGATAGTTTTCCTGTCCGACCTGCTTTTTTTTGCGCGCTGGTGGGTGGTTCATTGGCGTCTGAGAACTTGGTCCACTCGCGGTTCGCTTTAGGGTTGCTGGCGGGAGTGAGCTTGGTGTTAGCGATCTTCTCAGAATGGAGAACATTCCGTGAGATCTCTTGCCACTTGGTGATCATAGATTGAAGGCGTTTTGGTTCGGAGGTGGCGAGGTTATTGAGTTCGGTACGGTCTTCGGCAAGGTTGTAGAGTTCCCACTCCTGGCCTTTGAAATTTACTAATTTCCAGTCGCCATCACGGAGGCCGAAGTCTTTTGAGAATTGCAGGTAGAGTGGTTCGGGTCGGATGAAGTTGGTATTCTCGATGATGGGCAGGAAGGATACTCCGGAGACGGGACGAAGCTCTCTGGTGGGATGTTTGGAGGGGATAGTGCTTTTTGAAATTTCAGCGAGGGTGGGAAGGACATCAATGAGGTGGACCGGGGTGTCGATGACGGCTCCGGGCTTGAGTTTTGTGCCAGCGGGCCAGTGGAGAATACCAGGGGTGCTAATTCCACCTTCGAATTGGTTTTGTTTATAGAATCTGAAGGGGGCGTTGCGGGCCCAAGCCCAGCCGGTGGAGTCGGCGAGGGCAATGTCTCCGTTGGTGGGTTCAACATCGAGGAGGGGTTTTCTGCGGTCATACGGGCAGGCACCGTTGTCGGAAACGAAGAGGATGAAGGTGTTGTCGAGTTGCTTGTTCTTTTCGAGGTCTTTGATAAGGCGGCCGATTTCCTGATCAACGCGATCGATCATCGCGGCGAGAGTGACCATGCGGTTGATTTCGTAGCCTTGTTGCCAAGGGACGAGCTTGTCCCAGGCACGGATGTGAGGAGGACGTGGGCTGGACTTGATGTTTTTTGAGAGGATGCCGAGTTCCTTTTGTTTAGCGATGCGGGTGTCTCGAACTTTATCCCAGCCGGCATCGTAACGGCCTTTGTATTTGGCGTAGTCTTCCGGGAGAGCGTGGAGAGGCGCGTGAGGCGCATTGAAGGCGAGGTAAAGATAGAAGGGGTCGTCGGCCTTGCGGGATTCTTCGAGGAATTCGAGAGCGTGATCGACTTTGGCGACGGTGGTGTAGAACCCGGTGTCGGGGACTTTCCAGGGCTTGCCGTTGAGTCGGAAGGTGTTGTCTCCCTTGAAGAAATTGCAGGCACCGGAGAGATGGCCGAAGTAGCGATCGAAGCCGAAATCGGTCGGTTCTTTTTTGAGATGCCACTTGCCGGACATGGCGGTGAAGTAGCCGCCGTCGCGGAGGACTTCGGCGGAGGTGACGGCGTGGGAGAGGGCCACGTCACCGGCGGCGACGCAGTATTGTCCGGTGAGAAGCGAGACGCGGGAGGAATGGCACTTGGCGGTATTGTAGAATTGCGAGAAGCGGAGGCCGTTTTGTGCGAGGCGGTCGAGGTTGGGCGTTTCGATTTCCGAGCCGTAGCATCCGATATCGGAGTAGCCGAGGTCATCGACCATGATGACGAGGAAGTTGGGCTTTTCCGCAGCGGAAAGACAAAGAGTAAGAAGAAATGTGAGAGAGATTCGAAGAATCATTGTGAATGAGAGGGTTTGTGTCCTGCGAAAGTATCTCGAATTGGTCCGGATAAAACACAAAAAAGCCATGGCAGTCTGAAGAAATCGCCATGGCTTTTTGTGGACTGCCTGGGAAATCTATTCTTCGTTGACCCGGAAGAAGATCCTGCTTGATCCGGGGGCGGGATTGGCGAATGGTCCCGCAGTTGTTTCCAGTCCTGTTGATCGCAGGTCCTCTACCTCGTTGGAGAAGTCGACTAGATCGGTTGAGGAGAAAACGTAGTAGAAGCGACCTGGAAGGGAGGAGAATGTCAGAGTGAAGGTATCATCGTTCTTGTTGTGTGTGATATCCGTAATTTCCAGAGCAGCTTCTCCCGGTCCGACATCAGGACCCGCAGCAAAGCTATCGGAGACGGCGGCATCGTTCATGGCTCCGCGGTAGATGCGAAACTCGTTGTAGTCACCATGGAGGTAACTGTCTGCGGTCCAATTGGAGCGCCCCAGCCAGTTGTTGATGTCATTGATGTCCCGGGGAGTGAAGGTGGTGGTGCGGGACCCTTGCTTCACTCCGTCCCGATAAACGGTGAGTTGTCCACCGCCGTTGAGATCGGAAGTCCAGACGCCGACGAGGTGATACTCCTGGTTCAGATTGTTGGCGTTTGCAAAATCGAAAGCCTCTTCGTCTCCGTCTACCGGGCCTGTTCCACCACCGGGAGCCAAGGCGTCCAGGTTTTTGATGGCATGTCGTTGGGAACCAAGATTTGTTCCAAGGCTGGCAGAACAAATGTAGTAATCCTGTCCCTGGGTGGCTCCGGTCATAGTGGTGGTGA
>PBTU01000017.1 GCA_002729295.1 Verrucomicrobiales bacterium
GTAAAGCACACAACACGGTTTCTCCACCACCGCCCGGGCCAAGGCGACCCGCTTCCGCATCCCTCCTGAAAGCTCCGAGGGCCTCTTGGCCCGCTGACCTTTCAACTTCACAATCTCAAGCGCCTCACCAACTCTTCTTTCAATCTCCGCCTCATCCTTGATCCCGGCTTCGCGGAGCGGGAAGGCAATATTTTCACCTGCCGTCAATGAGTCGAAAAGAGCCCCACTTTGAAACATCATGGCAATCTTTCGCCGGGCCCAAGTCAATTCGCGCTCACTGGATCCTGAGATCAACTTCCCCTCCAGACTGACCGTTCCAGAGTCCGGCTGAAGGAGCCCGGTCATATGCTTCATCAAGACGGATTTCCCACATCCCGATCCACCCAATAGGACCAAGGTTTCCCCCCGATGAATATCCAGATCAATCCCATGCAAGAGTTCCTGCGAGCCAAAACTCTTTCTGAGTCCGCGAATCTCCATGAAGACATCTCCCTGCACCCCCTCTCTATAATTGGTCTAAAGACAATTTGCACTCTGGTATTTAACTCATTTTATCCATAGTTCTGCCCTCATCATGAGCCGTTCCGAACAACATTACGATCTCATCGTCATCGGTGGCGGAGCGGCAGGATTTTTTGGAGCCATCACTGCTGCCGAGTTTGGCGCGTCAAAGATTCTCATTTTGGAAAAAGGTTCGGAAATCCTCACCAAGGTAAGAATCTCTGGAGGAGGCCGTTGCAACGTGACACACCAATGTTTCGATCCCAAAGACTTGGTCAAAAATTACCCCCGGGGACATCGCAACCTTATTGGACCCTTTCACCGCTGGCATCCTGCCGATACGATCACTTGGTTTGAAGATCACGGGGTGAAACTGAAAACGGAAGAAGATGGACGCATATTTCCCACCACTGACGACTCGCACACAATCATCGATTGTCTTACCAAATCCGCAAACGATTTGGGAATTAAATGGCGCATCCATTGCGGCGTGACCCAGCTTCATCAAAGCGATCAAAACTACGAAGTATTAACCTCAAACGGAGATCATTTCATCGCTCGAAATATCCTCGTCGCAACGGGCGGAATCCGCAGCAGAGACGCCCGAATTCCAGCAGAAAACCTCAACCACGAGCTTGGTTCTCCCGTCCCCTCTCTGTTTACTTTCAAAATTAACGATGCACGGATTCACGGCCTGCAAGGAGTATCAGTTCCCCATGCCACCGCCTCTACCGACAGCCACCAAAGCGAAGGCCCCCTGTTGATCACCCATTGGGGATTGAGTGGTCCAGCCATCCTCAAAATATCCGCCTGGGGCGCCCGTGACCTCTCCGATTCCAATTACCGGTTCTCCGTGACAATCAACTGGACTGGAAGCGAAAGCCTTGAATCCGTGCAGGAAATATTCCACCAACATCGTCGCGATCATGGCGTTTGGAAAATAAGCAAGCGCAGCCCCATCGACGGCATTAGCAAGCGGCTCTGGCAGAGAATGTGCGAAACCTCCGGAATCGTCGATTCCACGACTTGGTCCAAGGTCACAAAACTCCAAAGTCAGACTCTCGCAAAGGAGTTGGTTCAGGCGAAATTTTCTGTAGATGGGAAAAGCCTCAACAAAGATGAATTCGTCACCTGCGGCGGCGTTTCTCTCGATGATATACAGCTCAAAAGTATGGAAAGCAAAGAGCACACCGGGCTCTTCTTTGCCGGCGAGATTCTCAATATTGATGGCATTACCGGCGGCTTCAACTTTCAGGCGGCCTGGACCACCGGAAGGCTCGCGGGGATGGCAATCGCAGAATCTACATCAACTCAATCGAAGTGAACTTTTTCAAAGTAAACACCAAGAGCCAAAACAAGGCCGTAGTCATCACCGCGTTGACTCCAAGAGTGAAATAGAACCCGTATCCCTTTTTCAGCATCCAGGGAATTACGAGAAACATCGGCATGGTAGGTAAGACAAACCAAAAGGTATAATAGGCATGATTAGCGATACTCTCGACCCGAGCCGCCTGGTCACTCACCTTACTTTCATGCCGCATCCAGATCATGGCGAGAATCGAGATCAGCGGCAAAGCAACGAGAAGAGCGGAAAGCTTGTCACTCACCAGCTGTAATTTGGTGACAACCAGAATTACCACAGCAGTGAGAAGAATTTTCACCACATCAAAGAGATTGGGCGTGAGCGCTTTTAAAAGTTCGTTTTTGTCCATTGCGATGGCCCGATTTTGAGCCCAAGTTCCTCTCTATGCAAGTTGCCTGTTTCTTTCTTCCTCTCGCTTGTCTATTCGCCGCCTGCGCTCCCGATCCATCGGTTTCCACCAAGCCTTTGCCTCAAAAATCGAATGCGCTCAGGCTCACCGCTGCTCAAAAATCGAGTATCGGCCGTAAGATTTGGCAAAACGAATCAGGAGGAAAAGTCAGCGGGCTCACCGCCTGGAATGTTGGCGAGGAATTCCCCTCAATGGGAATTGGCCACTTCATTTGGTATCCCAAGGGCTTTCACGGTCGCTGGACCGAGTCTTTTCCCGAATTCGTGCGCTATGCCCGGAGCAAGGGAGCCCAGCCTCCCGCAGTCGCTTCACTTCCCGATTGCCCCTGGAATAGCCGGGCGTCATTCCTAGCTGACTCTAATTCCCCAAAGCTTACCGGATTACGCAATTGGCTCGCCGCAAACATTACCATGCAGACGGAATTCATCGCCTTCAAATCCCGCGCTGCGCTTCCAAAAGTCCTTCAGGCCGCACCCGCCAATCAACGAGACCGCATTCAAGCCAACTACAACAAGGTCGCCACCACTCCAAACGGGATCTATGCCCTCGTTGATTATGTCAATTTCAAGGGAGACGGAACCAACCCCAAAGAAAGATATGGCGCTCAGGGATGGGGCTTGATGTGGGTTCTTATGGAAATGAAAAACGTTCCCTCCGGACAAGCCGCCGCCAGGGAATTTGGAGCCGCCGCAAAACGCCGTCTCGACCTCCGTATCAGGAACTCACCTCCCGCCCGTGGAGAATCGCGCTGGCGCGCCGGTTGGCACAACCGCTGCGACTCCTATGGCCGGCCTCTTTAGATCTTAACGACCAAGTCGCTTCATAATCTTCTCCTTAATCTGGGCGGAAAAACGACCATGAGAGGATTCTTCATCGATAGAGATGATCTCATCGGCAACCTTGATTGCCGGCTCCAAATTGCCTCCGTGGTTAAGGGCCGCCAGCTTCCGGAATAAGACCTTTTGCTTCAAGTCTCCTTCGGGGGCATGCTTCCCAATAAACTCATCTACCAAGGTCACCACCTGATCGTAGCTGTCCTTGTGAAATACCTTTTTCACAGCGTCCTCAAAATCAGCATAAGCCTTTCCGATCACTTTTTCTTTTCGAAACTTGAGGGTGTCTTCGGGATCCAATTTCGCCAGCTCATCCATCTGCTGGGAATAGAAATTCAAGACCACCTCATCCGGCAATGGCTTTAAGAGATCAACCAGTGCACGGGCCTTTTTCAGGCCTGACATTTTTGAAGCCGCTTTCAGACCCTCATCCCGCGTCTCTCTCTTTTGAAGAATCCCCAACAGATGAACCGCATATTTTTCCGGACCTCCGGACAACACCCCATTCTCCTGATAAAAAGGCCGCCCCCTGGCATCCAGATAAAAAGAAGTCGGAAAAACGCCTCCAACTCCAAATCGCTTCGCCAAATCCAACATCCTCTGGTGGCTTTCCTTCTGAAGACGCTTTTTCAAGGGCAGGTCCACTTTGACCAGAACAAACTTCTCCTCTGCTTGGGATTGAAATTTTTCGGACGAGAGAATTCGCCTCTCCAGCTGTTGACAGGCTCCCGAAGAATCGGTGGAGACAAACACCAAATAGATCGCCTTCTTTTCCTCCTCCGCGGTTTTTTGGGCAGCTTCAAAATCGAAGGTCCACTCCGCCACCAAAGGGCTCGCAATCAGAAAGAATAAAAGCGATTTCAAAAAGACCGAGACCATCTCCTTATTCGGAATTTTCAAGCTTCTGGGAATCGCCGTTCAGATCATCGGCCTCCTTCTTCAGCTTTTTGGCTTTTTCCTCCAGCTCTTTCACCTGGCGCTTGCGGGCCTCCATGGCCTCATGATTTTCAATGACATCTTTCATCGCCTGAGCTTTGGTTGCCAACTTGCTGCGCTCAGCAACAGCCTTTTCCAATTCTCCTTTTGATTTCGCCTCCTCCTCTTTCAAAACAGCCAACTCCTTTTCGAGCGTGGCCATTTTCGACTTGCGGGCAGCAGCCTTTTTGCTGAGTTCATTCTCTTTTCTGGCAGCCTCCAGAGCCTGTTTCTCCAGCATCACGGCTTCCTCTTTTAACTCGTTAATATCACTTACTATTGCCACTGGCTTGGAAACGATCGGACCCGTTCTCTTTTTCACCATCGGCTTGGCCGTCTTGGCTTCCTTCATTTTTTGAGCGCGAGCTTTCATGCGCTCAACTGCCTGGTGGTATTGCGGTGCCCGCTGCCCCAAGGTCGAGTCCGGAGCAATCGAGGCCATTGCATCGATTGCATTCTTCGCCTGATCAAACTTCTCCAAAGTAGCAAGGGCCTGAATCGTATAGAGGGAAAGTCGCTGTGAATCCTCGCCACTCGCTTCCTTGGCCGCTTTGGTTGAGACCTCAATGATTTCGTCATATTTCTTCTCCCGGAAAAGCGCTTGATAATATGCCTGCTCTCTTTTGAGAGCCTCCCCTTTCTCTACCTTGGCAATAAATCCCGTTTTCCCCTCAGGGTCGGCCTTGGCGACATCGGCCATTTCCATCACATAAAAATCACGCACAACCTGACTAGGCAACAATTCCAACCCTTCCACCAACAACTTGGCGCGCTCCAAGCCTGTCTTGGATCTTCCTTTGGCAAACAGATCATCGCGTTTCACTCTAAGATCCACCATTTCCTTTATCCGCTTCCAGAACTCCTCCGCCCCTCCCCGCATGACCCCGGCATAGCCAAATGGACGCCCGGCTGGATCCAACAAGACGACGCTGGGCATCTGGCGCACTTTATATTTCATACGGAACTCCAATAACTTCGTGTCCGTCTTTTCCCGCTCGCGAGGGAAATCAAAAACGACCCGAACAAAAAGCTCATCAGCCTGTTTCTTGAAGGCCTCGGCTCCGATGACCTCTTTCTCGAATTGCTCACTCTGTTTATTCCAGCTAGAACCCGAAAATACCACCATGACGTCCTTCTTATTCTTTTCGGCAGCCTTACAAGCAGATTGAAACTGCTGCACGGGACCTTGAGCGGACAGGGAGAGCGGCAGAGCCGCGAAGACAGAGACGATGATGGATAAAATTCTCATAGTTGATGACTCAGAAAGGCAGACAATCGCCCAGCAATTTCGCCCCGTCGAGGGGAAAAACCACGACAAATCTCCGGCGATCACACAAGTGGACGGCACCGAGAATCAGAGCATGTCCGCCCTCTGACCCCGATCATCGCAAATAAGGTAGCCGATCTTCGGGCAGCGCGCTCAAAAATCCCAAAATCAGCTACAAATACTCGATCGACTATAACCCTTCCAATTTGGAGAAGAACTTCACCGGTGTCTTCTTCGCATCCGTGGTTTGTGCCTTATAGAAGAAGGCGTGCATGCGACCCTTCTTGCTCATGGTCAAATTGTTTTGAAGAATTGTCCTCCAAGCTCCGCTGGCATCTTGCACCGCTAACTTCACCGGAACCTCCCCGGCCTTCATTGGCTTGAGAATCACCTCCCCCGCTTTTACGGCAAACGCCTTCTCATCACCAATAATCACGGCGACTCCTCGATCAGAAAGGTTAGCCAAACGAATTTGTCCAGCTGGAAAAGAGCGCAAATCTTCCGGCAAAACTTTCAACTGGGGCTTATCCCAGGTCATCGTCGCGTTGTCCTTGCAAAGCACGAACAAAGCCTGCTTTTGGGCCGGAAATCGACTCTTAAACCAAGGCTCGCCGGCCACTTTTCCTCCTTCATAAATCTCCACCCCTTTGGTAGATGCCTTAATTTTAAAAGACTTCGTAAAGGTTTTCAGACGTAAACCCAAAGGTGTTCCCTCTCCGGGTTCGGTCATCAGAACAGTCCCCTCCGGAGGCATGGAACCTTTAGGGTATTCTCCTTGTTTCCGACGATCAGTTCCTATGATCTGCTTGAAGGGTGGCAACTCTCCCAGTGGAAGAAAGCGCACGATTTTACTTGGCGCCTCTTGCGCACTAGATGTCCAAGTCAAACAAAGGGAGAGGATCAGCAGGCGTTTTATCATCAACTGGGTCTTAGCATATCGAACAAGAGGGTATCCAGACAAAGATTCCGGTAATAATGCTGCACGATAAATCAGGACCCTTCGGTCCCGGCAGGAGCTATCTCGGCCTCCACCGCCGGGGAGGGCTGGGATTTAAAAAGGGATTGGGGATCCTGGAAGCGATCCACCTCATAGGTGAAGCGCGCCGGGCGACTGGCGACCAAACCCTGNGATTTAAAGACGAAACTCTGCACNCGCTGCCCCTTCCGTATCGAAAAATCATTTTGAAAGATCATTTTNTTGCCACCATCTGGATCAATCACATCAACCCTCACGAGATTTTTCCCCTCCTTCAATTTCTGCTGNCCCGACTCACCCGACTTGATGAAAACCGGATCTTGATCCCCGACTTTCACCGCGATTTCAAGATGAGAGACATTTACCAGACGCATCGACCCTAAAGGAAAGGCCTGCAGATCATCTCTCACGATTTTCACGATCGGTTTGAGCCAAGTCATTTCCTGAAGATCTCGAAAGAGGATCGCCAGCGTGTGTGATGCTTTCGGCATGGCATGGCTGATCCACGGTGGATCTTCTCCTTTCTCCAGAATTTCCAATCTCTGTTGCTTTCCGGCGATCGAGTAATAATTAGTCAGTCTCCTCAAATAGAGGTTTCCCCCAAATCCATCGAGATTACCCCCAATAACCTGGATCTTACTCGGAGGCATCTGTCCAGGCTCAGGCGGAGACTGGATTCTTCGGTCTCCTCGAATCTCTTCCTTCCACGGGGGCAATTCACCCAGAGGAACCAATCGGAGATACTTTGGAGGTAATTTTTCCTGCCCCGTGACAACAAGGGGCAAAAGAAGTGATAGCAGTAGGATGGGCTTCATCATTGGTTACAATCTCCAGACTAAGTTTCATTATCGCTCGGTCCCTGGTAAATTCACCTCCGGATAATCAATCGGACTAAGCAAACCAACGCTGTCACACATCAGCAAGCCGGTTTATCCAAGGAACCAAGATTAGATTCCGATGGAGAGATTAGACTTCATCCTTACCCAACCACCGGAAGGATACGATCCGGAATCGACGACCAAAATCCACAGCGCTGCCACTGACCGCTTCGGGATTCAAGCCCTTTCTATCAGGATTCATTGGCTCAGGCGTGCGCTGCACTCTCGCTTCGCACCAAGCACGGGCCTGAATCTTTCCACTAACGTCCTTTGACTCTCCGTATGAGCGAATCACAAAACTATCTGATCTCGCCGAAAGGGTTGAACCAATAATTTGCAACACATCACCTTGAGTCAGGTAACCCGGAATACCCCAAGCTGTTGAGGGAGGCTTATCCACCTGTCTGAGACGAGTGGAATCCGCAATATTTGCTTGGCCGGCAACAACCAGATTGACGTCCGGCAATTCATAATCCCGGTTGATTGGATACTCCGAAATGAGAGTATCGTTGATTCCGGCCCGATAGATCGCAGCTTCGATTGCACCCTCTCTACCTGTTTCATCCATGGTCAGTCTGCGATTCACAAAGTCAGCAAGCCCAAAGAAGGGCGCTCTTGTTTTCACCTCGTATACAATCGCTTCGGCAAGGGCATCGATTTCGTCAACTTGCAGACTCCGGAATCCATCGTAGGCAGCCTCATTAATCCGATCCCCAAGGTAATCGCGATTGTCCTTACTCAAAAGTCTCGGATAAGGAGTGACTCCTTTACTTCCGAATCCAATATCCCGGGTCGATGACAGAATGGCTTTCCATGCCTGCTTGCTGGTCGAGTGCACATCAAATGCACCTTCAAGACTTAAGCGCGAGGCGGCACGGTGGAAATCAAGAAGGTCACCAGACAAGTCCTCACCTCCATCAAACACTCCAAAGCGTCCGTTTGGCAGTGGATTCGCTCCGGGGTCATCTGCAAATCTCTGCTTTTGATTAATCGTTCCCGTTGACACAAAGAAGTCATCCCAAAGATTGAAGTTAAGCTCAAAACTCTGATCGTAGATCAGATTGCTCTCCTTCATTGTGTCGAACAGAATAGTACGAATCAACCAGGCCCAATACTCTCCCTCAAATTTCGATCCGCCCCGACTGCCTCGTCCGAGGAAATAACCATTCCAAGCGGTATATTTTTGCTCGGAAGAACCAGTCAAAACCGGGCTAGTTCCCGTTCTTTCGACACGCGGATCAACAAGTGAGTTCCCGATGGCATAACTGGGATGCCATGCAAATTCCGACAACTTCAAATGTCGCAAGTACGAAATTGAGGGTAGGCCAACATCCTTACTCGGGAGCTCAAAGGCAATGAGACCAGACGGCCCGGCATTCGGCGAGGTAAACGGGAAAGTTGTGTTAAGGCCATCCCTCTTAACCGGAGTCATATCGCTGAAGGTCACTTCGGTATCTGGGAAATCACGCATATAAATCCCGTGGAAATATGGCGGAGTATCGCTCACATTATCAAAGGGAGTTCGGGTGTAATAGGCCCCCCGCAAATTCCAGGTCCCCAAAGCCGCACTCTGAAGATGGGCTCCATCGGTCTTGGTTAATTTACCTGAGTTCAAAATGTTGGATTTGGTCTCCTTCCACCACCTCAGACGGAAGCCATCCCTGGTGAACACCGACGGCTCCGGCAGTTGGTCAAAACCAGTGGTAATGTCGGTTGCCGGGAAGGTGGTAATCAACTCAAGAGGCAATTCGTCAGATCCCCCCGCCTGCAAAGAGATATTTGCCACGGAAAACAAGGGCAACTGCGCGAAGGTCGAGTAGTTAATATTCGTCCTTCCTTCGTTAAGCCTCAATGAGACCATATAGTTATCCGCCCCATTGATCTTACCGGTGTCAGGCACCTCCCGCACCGAAGTTGGCGGGCCGTCCAATTGCAAATCAGAAATCAGCGAACCTCTCACCCTCTGCTGTCCGATGTAATCCTGATAGAAACATCTCGAGGCAGACGGCGCAACACCGGCAGACAAGCGGTTGTTACTAAAATTGATCGCATCCAAGGGAGCCGCAGCAGATGGAGAGAAGACGAGCGTTTGACCAGCTGGGATGTTGGCACTCGGAATCTGCATGAAAATCATGCCGGAAAGGTTGCCACTCTGACGACCTGGAGATCCCGGTGGCGCTCCGGTCTGACCAAAATAAATATTCTGATACTTCAATCCACTCGCAGTGGTCACCTCAATTCGTTTGTTACCATTAACAAATAACTGGCAGGTCATTGCCGGCACCTTCAAGTCAACACTGTAGGGATTCCATAACGCCACTCTGGGATACATGCACAGGCTCAAACGATACTTGGCGGTTGTCCCCGATCCCACCTTCTTGTAGCCGACATTGTAGTACATGTTGGCCTCCGTCAGCAGAGGGGTAATATTTGGCTTGGTAAATGGGGTGAAATCCACCGTGCTCTTATTGGTTCTGTCATAGAAGCCGTCTCCGTCGTTTGCCGACGGTGGATTTCTCCATCTTTCCGGAGTCACCTGATCCATCGTTTGCCGGTTAAAGCTATTGGTCTGGGAGAACAGAAACCACTCTCTGAATACCCCGAAAGTCGGCGCAATGTCTTTGTAGCGCGCAGAGTCCCAATCAAACCCTCTAAACCCAGCCATTTTTTCATTGATTGGTCCTACCAAGAAATCTTCATCATCAAGTCCCTGATAGTGGGCCGCTTCAGAACTAAGATCCGGAATGCTGCCATCACTCAAAATGTAGGCCGTCAAATCACGCTTAAGTCCCCCGTCACGAACATTGGCCAAAACTCCCCGCGAGTATCCTGTGATGTTGTGGAAGTTGTCCTTGATCGCCTCTTTATTCCTGGGGTGAACTAGGGCCATCGTATTCAGCGTAATCAACTTGGCCGCCTCGTCTTCAACAACGTCAGCAATGCCATCAATAACCGCAGCTTCGACATCCTGGGCATTAATCAGTCGCTGAATCCCACCACCTTTTCCATCGATTGTCTCCTCACGGTGGGTGTCAGCCACGGAGACTGCCGCCTTCGCGCCGAGGGAACCAATCCAAAACCCATAACCACCCAAATCGCGGTAATCTTTAGTGCCATTTGGCAACAGTTTTTCTTTCTCAGTGGACACACGCTTCACGAACACCTGATCATTCAGATTATTTACTGAACCCGGTCCGACGATGTTCACCTGCTCATCGCCGTTTCCCAAATTTGCATTAATCGCATCCAGAAACTGTCGCTTACCCGACATCTTACCCTTGCCGCCCTCGTTTCCGCTCACCAGATATCCCTTCACGACGTCTCGGGCCCGGTAAGCCGTGCCTCCCCGGGCGTCTGCCATTCCACCGTTATATTCATCGTCCCGGGTCCAAGGACTGCCGTTTTGATTCCCCTCGTATACCGTGGAGAAAACGCCCAACCAGTTGGGATGTTCCACACCGTCAATCTCAAGGGAGTCGGGCTCGCGATCCAGAATGGACGCACTGGCCGAAATCCGGCGGTCGGGACCCATCTCACGCTGCAACTCTCCGAAAGCAATCATCAATCCCAAACGAGCATTCGCGCGAGCCTCTTCCCGGGCCCAATCATCACGAGCCGTTCGGACAGTGAGTGCTGATAGTGAAAGAAATGCGACCGCGACCAAGGTCAACAAGAGCAAAACCGAAATTGTCGCAATAAGCGCGAAACCAGGACGAAATGGACAAACTCGTTGCAGCTTCATGATGCCCACTATGTAAACACATTGTGCTTTCAAAGCAACCCCCAAAATGAGGATCTCTTCTCAGCGCAACTCTCCCTTCAGATTGGATATCACAATAAAGAACTGAAAAACAATAGATTATAATTATTAGCAATGGACCCAACTCCCCTTCTTGACGCCCCTCCAATTATTCAGCTTTCCTAACTAATTTGCAGGCTTTTGAGAGATCCCGACTCAATCATCCGAACAAATCCAACAATAGCCCCTCAAGCCTCAATAATTTTTCCTTTCGGTCCAAACCTCCCCCAAACCCGGTCAGGCTGCCGCTTTTTCCGATCACGCGATGACACGGAATAATGATCGAGACCGGATTTGCCCCATTTGCCGTTCCCACCGCACGCACCGCTTTAAAATCCCCCATTCTTCGTGCCTGCTCGCAATATGAAATTGTCTCTCCATAAGGAATCGGTAACAGCTGTCGCCAGGCATCCCTTTGAAACTCGCTCCCTTTTGGATCAAGAGAAACCTCGAAACTCGTCCTCTCTCCTCTAAAATATTCTCCCAACTCCTCTTCCGCTTGATTCAGAAAGCGATCCTTGTCGTTTCCTTCCGGCAAGGTCGAGCGCTCAATCCGGTCACTAAAATAAAGCCCAGAGATCCCCTTCCTAGAACTCAGTAAGACCAGTGATCCAACCGGACTGTTGATTCGTCGACTCGCTATCGAATGACGAGGCGCGTGCGCTTTTTTCTTGGTCTTAGCTAATTTCTTACTTTGCGATCCCCTCTGGCCCGGCGACGTCCGCTCCTCTCCAAAATACTTCTCGCTCCGGTAGCGCAGCCAAACCCGCAATTTTNCGGGGATCTCTTTTTTCTCNTCCTCCGTCAACTCCGAGTAGAGCTCAAGTGCCAGCTCCCTCTCCCGCCTTGCCGCCTTATTTCGATGCGCATCCCAATANCTCCGAGCCTCACGAATCTTACCCACGACCTCTTTAATTTTTTCCGTTCTCAATGACATCAAGTTGGTAATTNAATAATGGCCTAGATTTCCGGTGCCGTTTTTCTGTACGCGAAATTCATGAATAGCTTAAAGATAACTGGACAATGAATCCTCTGATCGTTCGCGACAATCAAAATAGCAAAACCCCTCAGCAAAGGGACTGAGGACGCAGCAGCTCTGTCAATGACCCCATTTTTTTAGTGACGGAGCGGGAGTGGGACCGGCTCAGAAATCCCAAAAAATCTTTGCGCATTGAAGCCGAGGTCACCAAAACCCATTATCCCACCCCAAGAACCTCCAGAGCTTTCGTCACCCTGACCCCACTCCTACGACCCTGTGCCCGAACCTCCACATGAGCTCTTAATAAATTCAGCGATGACCGGAGCAGCCATTCATCGAGGACGCTGACTGTCTTCGATCTCTTGCGCCTTGTCATTGAGCGTGCTCTCAGCATAATCGGTGACACAACATGAAGATCAAAAAAGCTGTCATCACAGCGGCTGGCCCCGGCCAACATCATCTCCCTCTCCAGACTTTGGTCAGCCCGAACGGCGACACCAAAACAGCCATCGCCTTTCTTTTGGACGAGATCTTCGCTAGTGGCATGGAATCAGCTGCCATCGTCATTGCCCCGAATTGCGAACGTGATTTCTCCAACGCCGTTGGCGAACACCTCCCGAAGGTCACCTTTATTGAGCAGTCAGATCCCCTGGGCTATGGACACGCCGTCCTCTGCGCTCGGGAATTCGCTGGAGCAGACCGCATTCTCCTGATGCTCGGTGATCACCTCTACCTCACTCAAAGCGACGAGTCCTGCCTTGGGCAATTTCTGGCTGTCGCCAACCAAGTCGAAGGCTCAATCTCGGCAGTCCAACCGACTCACGAAAGCAAACTCCCGATCTACGGCACCGTTGGCGGACAGCGCGTCAGTGGCAGTAATGGACTCTACGAAGTCTCCACCGTTCTCGAAAAACCCACGCCCACCGTTGCCGAACAGGAACTCATCATCCCCGGCCTGCGCTCTGGAAATTACCTCTGTTTCTTCGGTATGCATGTCATCAACCCGGCGGTAATGGAACATCTCGCTGAGAGCGATAGCACTCCTCTCCTTCTCAGCCCCAGCCTGAACGCCACGGCGCAGAACGAAAACTACCTCGCTTGCGAAATCGAAGGCATCCGCTTTAACATCGGAGAACCCCACGGACTCCTCCGAGCCCAACTCGGCATGGCTCTGGCAGGCGAAAGTCGTGATGAAGTCATGGCCTCGATCATCGAACTCATCGCCATGACCCGGTAAGCCATGCTCGTTTCCATCATCACGGCGGACGATCCCGCCCTGCGCGACCGCTCGCTGGCCGAGGCATGTGCCGGGCTCGATCCAACAACGCTCCTTGCCGAGTGCCAAGAGCTCGACGCCTTCCGCCGTAGCTCCGGTAACCTCTACCACCGCGTGCGGGCCATCTTTTTTCTGCAAGCAATCTACCGCTTCCACCTCCCCGACAAACTCTCCGCCGAAGACACCGGCTCCATTCCCTTCACCGGATACGAAGATCTTCTCGGACGCCGCTTTGAAGAAGCCATCGATACCTTCTTGGCCAAACAAACTAAGGAAGGCCCCAGTGATGCCATCAGCTCTTCCCTCGCTGCCGCCTACCATCAGCTCGCCTTCCAAACTCTCGCCGACCAGGTCCGCAAATCCGTCCGCACCGTGCGCGGCAACCAATGGATGTTCCGCATGGGACACCCCGCCGATCACCCGCTGCGAATTCGCCCCGAACTCCTCAGTCTCACCGACAATCTCTTTCCCGTCCTCTGCGAACGCACGCCCGTACGCATGGATCTTACCCACTCCGCATGGTCCGACATTTTCTTCCTCGGCATGGACTTCCCACAGGGAGCCCGCGTCATCAACGTCTCCGTCGACCTCGCCGTCCACGGACGAGACGACTCACCCAAGCCGCCCGTAGAAGCCTACTTCCGCATCATAGACCAACCGACCCTACGCCTCACCAGCATCGACCTCAAGGCCAGCGCCGAAATCAGTGCCCTTGCCGAAGTCTTCGACTTTGCCAAAGACTACCTCGGCCTCCTCAAAGCCGCCCTTATCGCCTCCGGGATTGTCCCTCCGGGCATCGAAGGATCGGGCAAATCCCTCGCCGACCTCCTCGCCCAAATCGCGGGCCCCGGCCGCGGCATCGAAATTGTCTCCTCAGTCAACGACATCCCGAAAGGCTCCCGCCTTGCCGTCTCGACCAATCTCCTCGCCGCTCTCATTAGCACCTGCATGCGCGCCACCGGCCAAACCCAATCACTCACCGGCGAACTCACCGAAAGTGAGAGGCGTCTCGTACTTGCGAGAGCCATTCTTGGCGAATGGATCGGCGGCTCCGGCGGCGGTTGGCAGGACTCCGGTGGAGTCTGGCCCGGCATCAAGCTCATCGAAGGTGAAGTCGCCGGAGAGACCGACCCCGAATACGGCGTTTCCAGAGGTCGCCTCATGCCCAAGCACCACGTCTTTGGCGACGAGGAAATTTCCACCGAGGCCCGCCAGGCTCTCACCGATTCTCTCATCCTCGTGCACGGTGGCATGGCCCAAAATGTCGGCCCCATTCTCGAGATGGTCACCGAGAAATACCTCCTCCGTTCCAAAGCTGAATGGCAGGGACGTCAGGACGCCCTCAACCTCCTCGAGCAAATCCTCAATGCCCTGCGCGCCGGCGATATTCACACCCTCGGAAAGCTCACTACCAAGAACTTCCGCGGCCCGCTCCAAACGATCATTCCCTGGGCCACCAACCACTTTACCGAAACTCTCATCGCCCGCGTTTCCGAAAAATTCGGCGACGATTTCTGGGGTTTCTGGATGCTCGGCGGCATGTCCGGCGGCGGAATGGGCTTCATTGTCGAACCCTCCCGCAAAGCGGAAGCGCTCGAAGCAATCCACGAGATCATGATCCGCACCAAGCGCGAACTGGAGAATGCCCTCCCCTTTGCCATGGACCCGGTCGTCTACGATTTCGGGATCAACCCGCACGGCACTTTTGGTGATCTCCGCGAAGGGGCAGACGCCGTTCTCCCCCCCAGCTACTACCACCTTACACTGGGCCAAACCCTTCGCACTCCGCCCGCCGATCTTTCCCCCATCGCCCGCACCGAGCTCGACCAATTCGCGAGCGCGTGCCGCACTAACCCGGCCTTCGAGTCATCGGTGCAAGCCCTCTTCGACACCCTCATTCCCCGCGCCGCCGGGGAAGAAGATGGCGACAGCTCGCTTCAGGAACTCCTCACCGAACACGGCTTCGACAAAGCCCAGCACGAAAAAATCCGCCGCGACCTACGCGACGGCCGTATCGGACTGTCCCAAAACCGCCTTTCCGCCAACACCACTATCAAGGACGTCACCGCAGAAGACATCACGGACTTCACCACGACAGGCCCGGCCGATGAAGCGGTCGCGCTGGGACAACAAGCACTCGCCAAAGGCGAAGTCGCCGTGGTAACCCTCGCGGCTGGAGCTGGATCCCGCTGGACCCAAGGCGCTGGTGTCTGCAAAGCCCTCCATCCCTTCGCCCGCCTCGGCGGAAAGCATCGTACATTCATCGAGACCCACCTCGGCAAGTCCCGCAAGCGAGGCTCCGAGGCCGGAAATACCATCCCGCATCTCTTCACGACCTCTTACTTGACACACGGACCTACGAGCGACTTCCTCGATACCGTCGATCACTATTCCTATCCCGGACCATTGCATCTCTCCCCCGGCCGTTCCGTGGGACAGCGCATGATTCCCACCGAACGTGATCTCCGTTTCGCCTGGGAAGAAATGCCCCAACAAGTCCTCGACGAGCAGCAACAAAAGATGCGCGACTCACTGCGCTCCGCCCTCATTGGCTGGGCTCAGTCAGCCGGAGAAGCAACCGACTACAACGACAACCTGCCGCTCCAGTGCCTCCACCCGGTCGGCCACTTCTACGAATTCCCCAACCTCTTCCTCAACGGCACCCTCGCCGAACTCCTCAAGGACCGTCCACAGCTCAAGACTCTCATGCTGCACAACATCGACACCCTGGGAGCCGATGTTGATCCTGCTATTCTGGGGCACCACCTCCAAAGCGACGCCGGGCTGACTTTCGAAGTCATCACCCGTCGCATCGAAGACCGTGGAGGTGGCCTCGCTTCCGTCGACGGCCGGACTCGCCTCCTAGAAGGCCTCGCCATGCCGCGCGAAGAAGACGAGTTTGAACTCTCCTACTACAACTCGATGACGACCTGGATCGACCTCGATGTCTTGCTCGAACTCTTCGGCCTCACCCGCGAAGACATCCTCGCCGACGATCAGGAAAAAATCTCCGCCGCCGTGCGGAGCATCGCCTCCCATCTCCCGACCTACATCACGCTCAAGGACGTGAAGAAGCGCTGGGGTCACGGACAAGAAGACGTCTTCCCCGTCACGCAATTCGAAAAACTCTGGGGGGACCTCACTACCTTACCTGAAATCACCTCGAAGTTCATCGTGGTCCCCCGCCTCCGTGGGCAGCAGCTCAAAGACCCCGCCCAACTCGACGCCTGGCTCCGCGACGGCAGCGCCACCCACATCGAATCGATTTGCGAATGGTAATGAATCCCTTCCACTCCCTCGGACGCCTGACGCTCAGCTTCATGAGCTACCTGGGGCAATTGGGGTATTTAGTCGGCGGAATCATCGAGTCTCTTCTCAAAGGCCAACGTCGCTACCAACAAACTTTCGCACAAGTCGCGGAGATCGGTGGACGGTCTCAAACGGTGGTCATTATCACCGGTGCATTCACTGGCGCGGTGCTGGCAGCACAGGCGCTTTTCCAATTCAAACTCTTCGGCCTCGAAACCGCTGCCGGGGGTCTTGTCTCGGTCGCGATGCTTCGTGAACTGGGACCCTCAATCACGGGACTGATGTTAGCAGGACGGGTCGGGTCGGCAATGGCCGCTGAAATTGGCACGATGAAGGTGACGGAGCAAATCGACGCCCTCCGCTCGATGGCGGTGCATCCCATCGACTATCTCGTCACGCCGCGACTCGTCGCGATGATCATTTCTGTTCCTCTTCTCATTGCAGAAGCAGCGGCTTTTGGAATCTTTGCCTCCTACGTTATTGGGGTGCATGTCTTCCACGTAGAAGGCGCCTACTGGGTTGCCAACATGACGAAATACGCCGACCTCTCCGACGTCTTCATCGCGGTGATCAAAGGGCTGAGCTTCGGCATTATCATCGTCATTATTTCATGCCATCAAGGACTCAAAGCCAGCAACGGAGCAGTCGGTGTCGGAAGAGGAACCACCAACGCGATGGTCTACTCCTCACTGGCTATTCTCATTGCCAACTTCTTCCTCACACTGCTGATGCAGCATTTCTTCCCAGCGGAATTTATGACGAATTAGGAAAAGTCATTTCTGATAATACACCCAGACGAAGCCGGTCCGCTCCTCCTTCATGAGTTCCCTGCGCTTGTTAGAGTGCTCAATCCTTTTTTTGTTCCGCTCCTGCCGAGCCTTCTTAGTGGGAATTTTTGAGAGCTTGTCACGGTCATTGAATTCTCGATCCAAAGCCTTGATCTGCTCTCTAGCCTCCTCCCAGGAAGCGCCACCAAGGGGAGACTTAAGGCTCACCCGGTCACCGACAATGAGATCGAGCTTTCCATCTCCATTGAGGTCATCGACCCAAACACGTGAAGAATCGCCACCGAAAGCATCCTCATTTTCCCGACGACTGGCAATCTTAGTTCCTGTGGTGAGTGTCTCAAACTTACCCAGAGAAATCGGCTTTCCTTCACCGGCAGAATCCTCAGACCAGACAAGCTCTCCCCCCGCACCACCGGAGAGAATATCGACATTTCCGTCGCCATTGAGATCCACAACCTGTGGCGTCGAGGAGGTGCATCACCAGACACCGGGTATCTTGAACGGCTGGCCGTCGACTTCGAGAAGTTTCCCTTTAGCGAACTTCCCGTCGCCGAGTCCTTTGAAAGCATGAATGTAGCCATTGGCGAATTGGCCGACTAAAAGTTCCTTTTTCCCATCGCCATCGAGATCATGGAGACAGGGAGCGGCGTAGCCGGGAGATTGGGTCTTGATTGGCTGATCTCCGCCCTTGAGCTGAACCGGGGCTTGGAATTCATAAGCCTCTGCAAATGAGGGTCACAAAAGAGAGAGGGCGAAGACGGACGTTTTCATCTCTTGTAAACCGCTTCCTGGCCACAATTCTGTCCGAAAGCGACGAAAATGAGAGTTCCGCATTAGTCTTGCCGCAACTCCCGGCCCCCGCTATGTCGCAGGAGAAACATTTCGTTATGGAGACCTTCAACAACCCAAGTGTGTCCCCGCTCGATTTTGCGAGCTCCCCGATCAACCGCACTCTCACGGCGGAACAAAAGGTCGAATACTATCGCCAAATGTCCCGGATCCGACGCTTCGAGCAAGGCTCATTGAAGCAGTATAACATGGGCAAGATGGGCGGCTTCCTTCACCTCTACATTGGCCAGGAATCGATCGCCGTCGGTTGTGCTTCACTGATGGGCGAACACGACCACATGATTACCGCTTACCGTTGTCACGCACACGCCTTGGCCGTTGGGATGAACATGAACGAATGCATGGCAGAGCTTTTCGGTAAAACCACCGGTTGCTCCAAAGGCAAAGGTGGATCGATGCACTTCTTTGCTCCTGACAAGAACTTCTGGGGCGGCCACGGAATCGTCGCCGGACAGACCCCGCTCGGCCTCGGTCTTGGCTACGGCCTAAAATACAACGGTCAAAAAGGGTCGGCCTTGTGCTTCATGGGAGACGGAGCAGTCAACCAGGGAGCCTTCCACGAATCACTCAACATCGCGGGCCTCTTCAACATCCCCGTC
>PBTU01000018.1 GCA_002729295.1 Verrucomicrobiales bacterium
CCCGGGCTTTTTTGAGCCTGGAGACCGGGGATACGAAAAAAGCGACAGATTCTAGGTCCGCCGCCTCGTAAGAAATGATCTAATTCCTTAATTCTAGGTTGCCTGACTGCCTCGGGCCATGACGACTTTTCCGGTGCGGACGGTCTCGATGACCTCGAATTGCTCGAGCATGATGACGGCAGCGTCCAGCTTGCTTGTGGTACCGGTAAACATGGCGATCATGGAGTCCGGGCTGAGATCGACGGTTTTTCCAGCGAAATGCTCGATGACCTGAAGGGCGGAGGATCGCTCGTCTTTGTCAGCGAGGATTTTCACGAGGAGCATTTCACGAACTACTGAGTTGGCAGCGGTGTGCTCGTAGCAGTGGATGACATCGATGAGCTTGTTGACTTGCTTGATGATCTGCTCGAATCCTTCCGGGCTGCCGGAAATGTCAACGGTCATGCGTGAAAATGCGCCGGTGCGGCCTTCAGAAACAACGAGAGAGTCGATATTGAATGCGCGCCGGGAAAAGACCTGGCAAATGCGCATCAGGACTCCGGGGCTGTTGTTCACGAGAATCGACAGGGTGTTTGACGCCCCGCGTTGGGAGTCTTCAAGAGGTGTATCTGTGGTGACGATAGTCTTGGACATTGGAAGTGGTTGTTGGATTATCGGGGGGAGAAATGATCCCTGAAAAAATTCCTAGGTTGAGCCGACAGGCTTAGCCATTTGGATTTTGGGAGGCTCTGTAATCATGTCCTCCAGAGCAGCGCCGGCTGGGATCATCGGGAAGACGTTTTCGGTCTTCACACACTCAGCGTGGATTAGGATAGGCCCGTCGTTATACGCGAGGGCTTCCTCGATCTTGCGGGCGCAATCTACTGGTCGTTTGAAGTGCACGCTCGGAATTCCATAGGCTGCTGCGAGCTTGCTGAAGTCCGGGTTGCCGACGAGGTCCACTCCGGATTCGCGGTTTTCGAAGAAGAGCTCCTGCCACTGCCGAACCATGCCGAGGTAGTGGTTGTTGAGAACAACAATCTTAATGGGCAATTTGTGAATCGCGGCGGTGGCGAGTTCGAAGAGGGTCATCTGGAATCCACCATCGCCTGAGATCGAGACGACGGTTTTCTCCGGATGCGCCAGCTGCGCTCCGATTGCGGCGGGGAAGCCGAAGCCCATCGTTCCAGCTCCGCCCGAGGAGAGCCAGTGGAACGACTCGCTATTCTTGTAGAACTGCGCGGCCCACATCTGGTGTTGTCCCACGTCGGTTGAAACGATGGCTTTTCCTTGTGTTTGTTCGTAGAGCTCCTCAATGACTTGCTGCATCCGCAAGCCCCCTTGCTTCTTGTATGAAAGAGGGTATTTCTTCTTGTAGCCATCCAATTTGGCGCGCCATTCGGTTGTTTCCAAAGGAGTGGTGAGGATCTCGTTGAGCTGAATCAAGGCTGCTTTGGCGTCTCCTACAATCTGGACGTCTGGCCGGATCATTTTTTCCATTTCCGCAGGATCGATATCGATGTGGATAATCTTGGCGTCGGCGCAGAATTTGTCCGGCTGACCAATGATCCGGTCATCGAAGCGGGATCCGACATTCAAGAGAAGGTCGCACTCTACCATCGCCTTGTTGGCGTAAGCAGTGCCGTGCATTCCCAGCATGCCGAGAGAAAGCTCATGGGTTTCGGGGAAGACGCCTTTGCCTAAGAGGGTGGAAGTGACCGGGACATTGAGAGTTTCAGCCAACTGCATCAGCTCTTTGTCCGCACGGGAAATCATGGCTCCCTGGCCGGCGAGAATGACGGGGCATTTCGCGGTGGCGATCATTGCGGCCGCTTCTTCAATGCCCTTTGGGTCGATGTTGTGAGCCTCGTATGGGTCGTAGCCGGGAAGATCGAGTTCCGGGTTCATGTTGGCGGTAAACATTGCCGAGGAGACGTCCTTTGGCACATCAATCAGAACGGGACCAGGGCGACCAGTGGTGGCGATATGGTAGGCCTCCTTGGCAACACGAACGAGATCGTTGGTTTCCTTGACGAGGTAGTTGTGTTTCACCACGGGAATGGTGATTCCGAAAATGTCGGCCTCTTGGAAGGCGTCCTTGCCCAGCATCCAGGTGACTTGCTGTCCGCAGACCACAATCATGGGGACGGAATCCATTTGTGCGGTCATGAGTCCAGTGACGGTGTTTCCAGCTCCGGGTCCGGAAGTGACAAGAACGGCAGCGGGCTTTCCGGTGGCGCGGGCGTAGCCGTCAGCCATGTGCACGGCGCCTTGCTCGTGACGAACGAGGATGAACTTCATCCTAGTTTTCATCGTCTCGAGGGCGTCGAAAATTGGAATCGCGGCTCCTCCGGAATATCCGAAGATGTATTCGATTCCTAGGTCATCGAGGGTTTTAATGAGAGCCTGTGCTCCGTCGAGTTGCTTCTTGCTCATAAAGATTGCTTGTTGCGGGCGAAGTATGCTTTTTTCGTGCTGGGAAATCAAGGAAAATGTCCCGATTTGAGGAGAGTTGGGTTATTTTTCTTATCGGATCGTTTGAAAATCGCCATTTTTCTGTGAATAAGGTGATTTAGTGGGCTTGTATCCGGTGAAGATCGCTATTTTCCCTGATAGGCAGCCTCCCGATCGATTTTGAAGGTCCACTTCATCTCGGGTTCGAATGACTCAGCTTCGTCGAGTTTCCATTGGATGGAAACTTCGCAAAATTTCTGACGTAGGGGGCGGGAGACTCTCCAAGTGAGGGCGTTAGTCGTAGTGTCAAAATCGGCCGGGACCTCGCCAAATCCAGATACTTTCATTCTGAGGGATCTTGGATCGAGGTTTTCTACCTTTGAGAGATCCGCAGAAATGAGTGGTAATCGGGCTGCCACGAGATTGCCGGGCGCGGGTGACACGGGATGAGGGAGGGTGACCGGGACATCGGCTACGAGGCTGCCATTTCGGAACACGAGCGCTGCTTTGAAGGCTGAGTCGTGGTTCCCAAGCACGATGTAGCGGGGAAGAATGTGTCCGTCGGTATCCCGGCGGATTTTTCCGGGTTTGACCGTGAAGAGGTTGTCGTAGCCCAGTTCATCGGCGAGCTCGAACATCTCGTCGGTGTGATAACCACCGGGATAGGCGTAGGTCGTGACGGTTTGCTTGAATTTCTCTTCGAGGAAGGTTTTGGAATCTCCCAACTCGGTTCGGAGAAAGATGTCGTAAGGTTCCTTTCCGGCACGCGCCGCTTTTTTGACTCTACTGGGAAAAGGATGGCTCACTGAGTGGGAGCCAATGGTGCAGAGATCACTTTGGATCATTTCTTGGATCATAGCGTAGGACATGGCGCGTCCTCCGCGGGAAGATCCGACGTAGTTCTTGTAGAGGTAGACCGTGAAGGGGAATTGAAATTCCTTCATGATGGGGAAAGCCTCGGTGTAGACCGAGCGCCAGCCGTCATCCATCGTGAGAAGAATGGATTGCGGGGGAAGCTCGGCTGCCCCACGTCGCCACGCCAGAAATTTGGCTAGGGTGATGACGGGGATTTTTGAGGCTCTGATAGCCTCCATTTGCTCACGAAATTTTGAGGTCGGAATGAGCATCTCGGTGGCAGGTTTTGTGGGGTGGAAGACATGGTAGCCAAGCACGGAGACTCTCGCGCCGTCGTCTCCGATAATTTCGGCATCCTCTTGAGCAAGGCAGTAGGAGGCGGGGAAAAGTCCGCTGAGGATAACAGAGAGGAGTTTTTTCATACGGGATATGTTGAGGATACTACCATCCAAGCGTCCGCAATCGAGCGCGGAAGTTTTCTTCTGCACCTTCGGTGACGATTCGGTAGTATCCCATACGGCGGTCGGGTCCTGATAGGGGAAAGCCTTCAGTTGAAAAGTAGGCTCCGTGAGCTGCTGACGAGAGTGATTCTTGAAACCAGCGGACATTCTTTCCTTTGACTGTCGCGTTGCGCCATTTTTGTGCAACGTTGGTTGTCGATCCACTGTTGATTTTCTCTCCACCGGGGGCATCGGGTGGGGTTTTGATTGCGGGGAGTGGTTTGACATATCCGTAGATGAGAAGACAGGTGAATGGCTTGGTAGGATCGGCATACATCAAGCGATAGCCTCCACGTGATGAGACCTCGATGGAGGGCTTGCCCCATTTGGCGAACATCGATGATTTTAAGATGGGAATTTTAACTCCAGCCAGGGAATCGGCATTCTCAAGCTCTAGGGCTCTGTCGCTAACCTGTTCACGCCAGGATTCGACGGGCTCCTCTCCACTGTCAACCGGAGGAGCCGTATTGCAATTCACGAGAAGGAGGGCGGTGAAGATGACTAAGAGTTTTTTCATGGGTGTTGATAAAGGTTGGGAAAGGTAAAGTCGCCAGAAGATTTGTCGCACGTCGTTTGAGGGAGGAGAAATATAAAATGAGCAGGTCTCATAAGTGCGGAGATCGATGGGCGGAAAGGACAAGCGAGAATCGTACGGATTATTAACCATCAAGATCAGGAGGCTTCCTACAAGCCACAAAATTTGGCCGCCTTCAGTGAGAGAAATGAAATTAGTCGGACAGGCCAGCAATCAAGTGGCTAAACCAATCAGCGCCTTTTTCGAGGTCTGGGATTTTAATGAATTCGTCGGCGGTGTGGGCTTGATCGATCGATCCCGGGCCGAGGCAAATCGAGGGAATGCCGGCATTTGCAAGATGGGAGGCATCGGAAAACCATGGAGCGCCGGTGAGGATCAGGTTGGGGTGGATGGTTTTGAGGCGACCAATCCAGGCATGGTCGGATTTGAGATCCATAGGAGGAAATTCCATGGCGTTGGTGATTTCCGCGTGCGTGAGGAAATCCCGAAGCTGGTCAATTCCGGATTGATTCTCGATAAATGAGGGCACGGTGCGGATGTCGATCTCAGCGCTGGCTTTGTCGGGCACAATGTTCGCACGGGTCCCTCCTTTGATTTTTCCGATATTGATCGTGGAGGAGCCGAGAACCTGATGGCTGTGGTTGGAAAGCTGCCCACCGAAGTCGTTGACGAGTCGGTTGAGTTCCTCAGTGAGCTTCATGATGGCATTGTCGCCCAAGTGAGGCTGGGAGGCATGGGTTGAACGTCCTTGGGCCTCGATGGTGGCCCAAAGGCAACCCTTTGTGCAATAGACGGCCTCGAGTGAGGTCGGTTCGCCCGCGATGGCAAATTCGTATTCGTCGGCATGATGTTGGGCGAAGTGTTGGGAGCCCGGCTGACTTGATTCTTCGCCCATGAATCCCACGAAATCGACGGCGATCGGGAGATTGGCAAGATTGGCGGCATTTTCTTTGAGCCCCCATAGCATTGCGGCCATGGGGCCTTTGGTATCTGAGCTGCCACGGCCCCAGATCTTGCCGTCTTTGATTTCCGCTGAAAAGGGATCGATGCTCATTCCGGCGATGCTAACGGTGTCAAGATGGGGGCCGAGGAGGATGCGTTGTCGATTCTCTGGACCTGGAGCACGCGCGATGAGATTGGGGCGACCGGGAAGGGGTTCCTCTTGAGTGATCTTAAAACCAAGCGGTTCGAGAAATTCTCCGATAAAGGCGGCCATCGCGGATTCTCCTTCTGGCGAGACCCCAGGGTCACCATCGGGGTTTACCGAGGGAATACGAATGAGAGCCTGGAGGAGTTCGATAACGGAATTCACGGGGGCAACCTAACCTAGGATTATGGATCTGGAAGTTTTTCGTCTTGGCAATTGAGGGGAGGAACGGTGAGACTACCCCATGAGAAACAAACTAACTCTCGGATTAGCCGTTGTGGTGATGTCTTGCCTGGCCTATGTCGGCCTCGCGAAGAAAATTGAAGGAGGAGACGATAAGCTTCTCAGAGTCCTCATTATTGACGGGCAAAATAATCATAAGTGGGAATCTACCACTCCAGTGATGCAGGATGCTTTTAAAAGCAGTGGTCGCTATACCGTAGATGTCAGCACCAGCCCGGGTAAAAAAGGCACCGATGAAGAGTGGGACAAATGGCGTCCTGATTTCTCCAAATACGACGTCGTCGTGAGTAATTACAATGGTCAGATGTGGCCTGGCGAAGTTCGTACCGCATTTGTAAACTTTGTGAAAAGTGGAGGCGGATTTGTCGTGGTTCACGCGGCCGACAACGCCTTCGCGATGTGGCCTGAATACAACGAGATGATTGGCCTTGGCGGATGGGGCGGACGCAGCGAGAGAAGTGGCCCTTATGTTTACTACAAAGATGGCAAGCTTGTCCGTGACACCTCCAAAGGAAAAGGCGGAGGCCACGGTCCCCAGCACGAATTTGTTGTGACCAATCGCGATAATGCCCACCCAATCACGAAAGGAATGCCGACCGAATGGCTTCACACCAAAGATGAGCTTTATGACACTCTTCGTGGACCAGCCAACAATATGAAGGTTCTCGCTACCGCTCCCAGCCAGAAGAGTAATCGCGATGAGCCAATGCTGATGGCTCTCGACTATGGGAAAGGTCGTGTCTTCCACACCACCCTTGGTCACGCCGATTACTCCATGAAATGCCGTGGTTTCTATGACACCTTGAATCGTGGCGCCGAGTGGGCTGCCACTGGTGAAGTGACCCTTGAGTGGTCCAAGGACTTTCCCGGTAAGGACAAGCTCAGCCCCATTAAGTAGGGCTGCATGGATTGGTTGAGCGGGGCCATTTTTCTGCCATTTATTGGCGCGGTCCTCCATCCAATCCTCGGATGGTGTGTTCAGCAAGGAACCGCTGCCGGAGTCCGACTATCGATCATCGTTGCGGTTGCCAATTTGGTAACCACAGCGGTTTTTTTTACCTACTTTCAGCCGGATGAAGACTGGCGCATTTCCGGAAAAGATTGGTGGGCCATCGGGAATGGAGCCCTCTTTTTCATGGGGCAGTGGTTTTCCACGCAATCGGTGAAAAGTGGAGACCTTGCGGTTCATTCCTCAGCCCTCGGCGGAAAAGTTGTCGTGGTGGGGTTCTTCTCGGTCCTAGTGGGTCTGGAATCTGCCTCCTGGAATCTTTTCACGGGAGTTGTTCTCGCTGTCATCGCGGTTTTCCTCGCTGCCGGGGCTTCTTTGGAAGGATGGCGGAAACATCGTGCAACGGTTGGGCTTACCATGCTGGCGTGCTTCTTTTTTGGGATTAATGATTTCCTCACTGGTTGGCAGGCCCGCGAGATTGGTCCGGCCCGGTGGCTTATTTTGATGATGGGAACGGGCTCGGTGATATCGATTGTGGTTCTCTTTATCAAACGCTCCCAGATCAAGGTCATGATTCAGGTGCCGCGTGCCGGAATGATGGTATTCGGCGCAGGCCTCGCATTGGGGCTCCAAGCCCTCGCGGTGAATCTAGCTTTCAGTCAGTATGGTCAACCGACCTTGAGTAATGTTGTCTACAGCTCACGAGGAGTGATGGCGGTCGGCTTTCTCTATCTCATTGGAAAACAAATCGACCGGAAGTTTGCCCGAAAGCAAACCGCCGGAGCGATCCTGATGATAGCTGCTTTGGCGATCGTGCTTCTTTAGCTAACTTTGGGTGGAAGGACGTCAGTGGGAATCGCGTGTATGCGATACTTCTTCGGCTTGTTTTTGTAGAACCACTTGATGGAAATCGGAATCATCAGAATCAAGATGATAAGTTTCACGACCGCCATGCCGGGGAAAGACGCTCCCAGGAAAAGGATTAGAAATGCCAAGGTAAGCATCGAACCGATGAGGAAGGCTGCGATGAAGTATAGTGAGGTCTGCGTGATTCCGGAATGAAATGCGCAATTCGGACTCAGTTTGGCGAGTGCGACATGAAGAGCCACCACGAACTTTCGGTAATCAGGTGAGCGATCTTCAAAGTCAGCGACACCAAGGTAAAACAGATTGCCGATCTTGATCTTTATTCCATCTTTCGCCTGCAATAAACACTCGAAGCGATTCAGTTGAAAACGGGTGGGGTGGTAGCGACAACGAACATCGACGATGTCGCTGAGCAAAATATCGGTAGTGCGACCTTCCTCTTCAATTCGTATTTTAGCCCCCTCGATAGTGAAAGTTCGCACTTTCTCGAATAGGGTGAGACGAGTCTCGTAGGAAGTCGCAGCCGTAATTGGGGGGGGCTGTGAAATCACGCCTGCCCAATAGAGGGTTTATTTCGCGAGAGCAACGATGAAATTGAGAACGCAAATCACAAAAAAGACGAACTGTTAGAAGCCCGTCTTATGAGAAGAATATCATTCGGTAATCTTTCTTACCCTTTGATTTCCATGAGCATTTGCGCATTGCTTGGAAACTTCTTCGTGAAGAAAAGTAGTCGCTCCATGGCTTCGATAGGTTTGTGCCCGGCGAGTCCACGGCGGATGAGGCGCAGCTTGTGGAGATTGTGCTCGGGAAGGAGGAGTTCCTCGCGGCGCGTGCCCGATTTAAAGATATCCACTGCCGGATAAACATAGTGTTCGGCAATGCGACGATCGAGAACGAGCTCCATATTGCCGGTTCCCTTGAACTCCTGGAAAATCGCCTCGTCTGCTTTGGAGTTGGTTTGGACGAGAGCAGTTGCGATGATAGTGAGCGATCCGGCCTCCCGGGTGTTTCGAGCGGCCGCGAAAAGGCGGCGGGGCATCTCCAAAGCTCCGGCTACGATACCGCCGGATTGATATCCCCGGCCACGGCTCTGACGGCTGCCACCCATCGCCCCGTTATAGGCACGGGCGAGGCGGGTGATAGAGTCCATCAAGATAAAGACGTGCTTTCCTGATTCAACGAGGCGTTTTGCCCTTTCAATGCAAAGCTCGGCGAGGCGGCAATGGTTGCGGGGGGATTCGTCGTTGGAGCTGGCGTAAATTTCAGCGTCCGGAAGTTGGCGACGGAATTCCGTGACTTCCTCGGGGCGTTCGTCGACGAGGAGAACAATTAGGTGAAGAGTTTCCTCATGCAGTTCCTCTACAGCCTGAGCCATGTGCAGAAGCATGGTTGTTTTTCCTGAACGAGGAGGGGAGACGATCAAGCCGCGCTGACCACGTCCTACTGGAGCCATGATGTCGACAATTCGAGTGGTGTGGCGATCAGGGATAGTTTCGAAGGCGATCCGTTTGGAGGGATTGATTGCTTTTAATTCCTCGAAAGCGGGAAGTCTTCTCGCGTCTTCAGGCGCTTGATCATTAATCGCAGAGAGTTCGACCAATTGAGGTCCCCGGGTGCTCTCACGGGCCATCCCCTTGATCCAGATTCCAGGACGGAGGGCGTTTTTACGCACCATATCTGGGCTGACGAAGACGTCATCGCTGTTCTGCTCAAAGTCCTTGCCGGGCTTCCTCAAGAAGCCGAATCCTTTCGGGGCCATTTCCAGAAGACCATCGACTTCGACGGGTTCTCCGGTGAATTCAAGAGGTTTGCGTTCCCGTTGCTCGCTACGACGTGGGCCGTAGCCTCTCACTCGCCCCTGTTTCTGCCCGTCTCCTTGACCGCCATCACTATGGTTTCGGTTTCGGTTGCGGTTTCTATTGCGGCTCCGGTTGTTACGGCGTCGGCGTTTGCCGCCGCCATTGGGGTCGTCGGAGGGGCCGTGTTGGCGGTTGGACGAGGTGTCCGGAGAATCGGAGTCTGGAGGAATCATACGATTAATTGAATATAAGAGGGGGTCGAGGGCAGATCTAACGGGACCAGAGGAAAAGATCAGCGGAAGAGAATCCGAGGACCCGGTTCACAGCACCGCGTTAGCTTGCCGAAAATCCTGATTGGAAAACCGATAAATCGAGCATCGTGAATTGGATAAGGATCTCTCGGGAATGAAAGATTGCAGGAGCGCTGATGCGCTCACCACCTTCAACTGATGAGAGGCTGACTGTGAATACCTGTAAAATCAACGATTTTTTATAAACTTTCAGATGCCTTAACTTTCCTCGAATTTCCCTTGACGATGGGTGAGATTTACATAGTTTCCGCGTTCCGATTCCGATCTTACCAGCATCATGCCACGCGATATCATCATCCTAGAATGTACTGAGGCAAAAGCCGAAGGCAAGCCAACCTCACGCTACACCAGCACTCGGAACAAGAAGAGCCTGAACACCCCGGGTCGCCTTGAAAAGAAGAAGTATAATCCCTTCCTGAAACGTCGCACCCTGCACCGCGAGCTTCGCTAATTTCGATAGCCCTCACTTTCTATACCATGTCCGAACCAAAGACCGTTCAGCGCCGCATTAATTTCCGGAAGCACAACAAGGCGATGACCACCAAGCGTCTCGACCTTCCTTTCGAGAAGATTAGTTACCAGAATCCAGAAATTCTCGCCAAATTCACTACCGATACTGGTCGCATTCTTCCTCGCAAGGTCACTGGTGTCTCAGCCAAGATGCACCGTGCCATCACTCGCGAGATCAAGCGTGCTCGCGCCGTGAACCTGATGCCGTAACCGGGCTTCTAATTTCCCAAGGAAAGAAATTTTACAGCCTGTCCGGAATCATTTCGGGCAGGTTTTTTGATTTAAAGCGAAAAGATGAGTGAACTCAAAGATACCCAGNACGAAAACGACGATCGCCAAATTGNGATCGACCGGGTTGGCGTGAAGGCCTTGAAGTTCCCACTGGTTGTGAAGGACAAGGGTGGGGACGAGCAACCAACTNTAGCAANTGTGGCTTTGGCCGTAGACCTTCCGCACCACNATAANGGGACTCACATGAGTCGCTTCATNGANGTTCTCAATGCGCATGGGAATTGTCTTTCGGTGCACGATATGGCCGGACTCCCCGGGGACCTTCTCAAACGGCTCGACGCTCAACGTGCTCACGTCGAGTTTCTGTTCCCCTTTTTCAGGAGCAAACCTGCTCCCGTGACCGGAAACGAGGGGATGATGGACTATAAGGTGAGGTTTGAGATTGAGGCCGAGAAAGGCGGAATCACCGATTTCATCGTCACGGTGATGGTCCCGGTTGCAACACTTTGCCCCTGCTCCAAGGCGATCAGCGAATACGGTGCTCACAACCAGCGCGGAGTAGTGACCTATTCAGTTCGTTTTAGGGACCCAGTCTGGATTGATGATCTGATTGACCGGGTGGAATCCTGCGCCAGCTGCGAACTTTACAGTCTCTTGAAGCGTCCAGACGAAAAAGCGGTCACCGAGCGAGCCTACGATAATCCTGTTTTCGTCGAGGATCTCGTAAGAAATATCGCGTTGGCTTCGAATGCCGATGAGCAGCTCCGTTGGTATCGTGTGGAGGCTGAAAACTTCGAATCCATCCATAATCACAATGCCTACGCGGTGATTGAGATGGATTTGGAAAAGGGGGAGTGATTGAACCTTGTGGAGTGAGGCTGAATCACTCAGAATTTGTCGGTCATGCAAAAGCTGTTTTGTCTATTTGGACTCTTCCTCACTCTTTCAATCGGATTTTCTGTCGCCCAAGAACCTTCTGCAGATCTACCCAAGCCCAGAGAGGAGCCCAAAAAGGAGTTGGGCTGGATTGAAAAATTAGACGCCAGTATTGACAGCGCATTTCAACCTGTTTCCGAGTTTGTTGATAATACTGTTTTCTATTCCATTCCAGTTTCCGCTGATGCGGAAGGAAACCCAATCAAGATGCCGTGGGTTCTCGCTTGGTTGGGGATCGCGGCTATTGTTCTCACGATCTATTTCAAGTTCCTCAATTTCCGTTCCTGGCGACTTGCCATGCGGACGCTTCGGGGGAAATACAGCCAGCCGAATGACCCAGGAGAAATCACCCACTTTCAGGCTCTTTCAGCGGCGGTCTCCGGCACGGTCGGTCTGGGTAATATTGCGGGGGTTGCGGTAGCCATCAGTATTGGCGGTCCCGGCGCAACCTTTTGGATGGTTTTGATGGGATTTCTGGGAATGGCTTCAAAGTTTTGTGAGTGCACGCTGGGTGTGAAATATCGTCGTATCGAGAATGGAAAAGTTTACGGTGGTCCGATGCAGTATCTCACCAGCGGGTTGGGAGAGATGGGAATGAAGCCTCTCGGTGTAATACTCGCGATCTTTTTTGCCATTATGTGTATTGGCGGATCATTCGGAGGTGGCAATATGTATCAAGCCAATCAGGCCTGCGAGCAGCTAGTCGGTGTGATGGGTGGTGATGGGTCCTTCTTCGATAACAATCGCTGGGTCTTCGGATTGATTATGGCTGTTGCTGTTGGCATGGTAATCATTGGAGGAATTAAAAGTATCGCGACAACGACGGCGATGCTCGTTCCCTTCATGTGCAGCATTTACATGATTTGCGGAATGGTCGTAATTATTGGGAACATTGGTGAGCTTGGAAATGCCTTTGGACTAATCTTCCAGGGGGCTTTTGCTCCAACTGCAGTTGGCGGTGGTTTGATAGGAGTGCTCATTCAGGGAATCAAAAGGGCGGCCTTTTCAAACGAGGCGGGAATTGGTTCTGCTCCCATCGCACACTCTGCTGTGAAAACGAAGCACGCCGCCAGTGAAGGCATCGTCGCTCTCCTCGAACCATTCATCGATACTGTTTTGGTGTGCACCACGACGGCCTTGGTCATCGTAATGTCGGGGGCATATGCAGACACCAGCCTGACTGGAGTTGCGGTAACTTCTGCGGCGTTTGAGAAGACCATTAGCTGGTTCCCGTTGATTCTTGCGATTGCCGTGATTCTCTTCGCGTTCTCAACCATGATTTCCTGGTCCTACTATGGACTTCAAGCCTGGGCTCACTTGTTTGGGCACAGCAAAGGTGCGGAGTTGAGCTATAAGGTGATCTTCTGCTTCTTCATCATTGTCGGGTCGGCTGTGAGTGTGAAAAGCGTGATCAACTTCTCCGATGGCATGATTTTTGCCATGGCGATTCCCAATGTGGTCGCAATGTATCTCCTGATGCCGAAGGTGAAGGAAGAGCTTGCGAAATATTTGACCTTTACTGAGAAGGTTGATCAAGGTGTCCCTCCTGAAGATGCCGAGTAGGCTTTCCTATGGCTCGTAAGTATCAGCTGGATCAAAAGCCTAGAGGAGGATCCTCAGGGATCGATTATGAGGCTGAATTGAATGCCCAGCAATACACTGCGGTGTCCTCGCCTCCCGGGCCGGCTCTTGTGATTGCGGGCGCCGGCTCAGGGAAGACACGCACCCTGACCTATCGCGTGGCTTATCTGCTCGATCAGGGAGTTGAGCCCTCGAGTCTGCTCTTGTTGACCTTCACTAATAAGGCGGCTAAGGAAATGTTGGAGCGGGTGAGAGAGCTCATTCCGCAAGATCTCAGCGAACTATGGAGCGGAACTTTCCACGCCATCGGAAACCGTATTCTTCGTCGTCATGCCGAGTGTGTCGGGTTAACCCGATCCTTTTCCATTCTGGACCGTGATGACCAGAAGTCTTTGATAAAAACCGTCATTGCGGAGTGTGACATCGATACCAAACAACGACGTTTCCCCAAGCCGGATGTTCTCATTTCGATCTTCTCTTTGGTTGAAAATACCGGAGTCACTTTGGAAGAGCTTTTGGAATGGCGGTATCCCTATTTCGAAGAATGGCTCGAAGAGATTTCGCAGGTCGGGAAGGCTTACACCGCAAAGAAACTCGAAACGAACTCGGCTGATTTCGATGACCTTCTTATTCTTCCTCTAAAGCTTTTTAGGGAGAACGGTGATCTTCTCGAGCTTTACCAAAAGCGATTCGATTACCTTCTCGTTGATGAGTATCAGGATACCAACATGGTCCAGTGTGAACTCATCGACCTTCTGGCCCAACCCAGGATGTCTCTCATGGTGGTGGGTGACGATGCGCAATCGATCTATTCGTGGCGTGGAGCGGACATGGACAATATTCTCTCGTTTCCGGACCGCTATCCCGACGCAAAGACCTTCAAGATTGAAACCAACTACCGAAGTGTTCCCGAGGTGCTCCATCTGTCGAATGCTGCGATCGCTGTGAACACCAAACAATTTCGCAAAACGCTCAATGCCGCGCGGGAAGGTGGCTCCATGACCCCGGCTCTCGTTCCCTTGGAAGATCCCCGCGCGCAAGCCAACTTTGTTGCGCAGCGCATTCTCGAATTGCGTGATGAAGGAATCGAGATGCAGGAGATTGCTATTCTTTATCGGGCACATCACCAGAGCCTCGAAATTCAGATGGAGCTGACTTCGCGGAATATTCCCTTTCAAATCACCAGCGGACTCCGCTTCTTTGAGCAGCAACACATTAAGGATGTCGCAGCCTTTCTGCGGTTCGTAACCAATCGTAAAGACGAGGTGAGTTTTAAGCGATTCTGCCTTCTTCTTCCTGGGATCGGAGGGGTGACCGCAAACAAGCTGTGGCGTGCCTGGGTGAAAACCGGAAAGGCCGGGGACGAAACTCCCCCCAAGAGCTTTTCCGACATCATGCTGAAATTTAGTATTCCGGCGAAGGCCAAGAAGGACTGGGAGCAGCTTTGCTACGTTCTTGATGAGTTGGCGCCGGGAGGTGAGTTTGCAAGGCCCGCGGAAATGATCACGAGTGTCCAGGAGGGGATATACGATGACTTCATGCGGCAGAGTTTTGAGAACTACGATAATCGCCGACAGGATGTCGAACAACTCTCGCTCTACTCAGAGGGTTTTGAGGATATTCAGGAATTACTAGGGCAACTCTCATTGATGAGTTCGGTTGACGGAGAGCCAACCGGGACTCAGGTGGCGCAGGACGAGGAACAAGTCGTGCTCTCCTCAATTCATCAGGCGAAAGGTTTGGAGTGGAAAGTGGTTTTCTTGATTTGGCTTGCTGATGGCATGTTTCCTAATGGCCGGGTTCTTGAGGCCGATGATCTCGATATGTTTGAAGAAGAACGCCGCTTGTTCTATGTCGCCCTGACACGCTCAAAAGACGAACTTTATCTCACTTATCCCATGGTGAACCCGAAGAGCTATACCGGGGATATTGTCCAGCGACCATCGAGATTTTTGGAAGATTGTCCCGATGAGATGCTCGAAACATGGGAGGTAGGACCTGCATGGTGATTTGAGTGATTGCAGGAAGGTCAAGTTAGGTTAGGTTTTCCACGCATGTTCCCCTCTCGCATTGCTTCCCGCCTGCTGGCAGGTATCTTCCTTTGTCTCCTTCTGACCCAATGCTCGCTAATTCCGGGCATGTCCAAGACGGGCCGGAGTGCGACCCTCCACCAACTTGGCTATGAATCAGTGACTCTTCAGAAGATAGGTGGTGATAAGCGTTTTTCCGCAATTTTCGAGGTTAATGGTAGTCCGATGAGATTTCTCATCGATTCCGGAGCAAACAGCACAGATCTCGATGAGCATTTGGCTAAGGGGGTGGGATTGGAGCCAGATCATTCGGTGCGTGTGGTGACTCGCGGAGCGTTGGGGCGCGAGGTCAGCAGCGGGAGGGGCTACGGCACCCTCGAAGTGGGTTCCATGGTTGCCCGGCGTTTCCCTTTTACAATTGCCCCAGATCTGAATCGGAAAACTTCGACTAGTCTCTATGCCGGTCAGGTAGGATTGGATGCTCTTTCTGCAACGGGAGCATTGATCGATATTCCGGCGGCCAGAATGTGGGTTCCAGGAAAGCGATCAGATCGCGCGATGGGGCGTAATGACGGACAACTTGGACCAAGAACTGGACTAGGAACCTTCGCCCTGCAAATGGGCACAGCCGGTCGCTTGCCTCATCTGATTTTGAAAGGATCAATTTCTGGGAAAACTGTGACGTGGGTGGTCGATACCGGAGCAGAAGTTTCGGTGATGGCTGCCCAGAGTTATGATCGTTTGGGACTACCCAGCCGACCAACCAATACCCGAATGATTGATGCCTCGGGTGATCGGGTAGTGTTGAGGAGTGGTCGTTTGTATCATGTCCGATTTGGAAATGTTCATGTGACGGAATTCGACGTATCCATTGCGCCACTTGAAATTGTCAGAGGTTTCTTTCGGGACTCGCAAGGAAGACCGGTCGATGGGATTTTGGGGATGGATTTCCTGACTCAGGGGAATGCGTTGATGGATTCAGGTTCGGGAATCCTCTACATGGGAAAACCTTAGAGGGCCGAGAGAACCTTCAAGGCCTGCCAGCAAGCTTCGGTATTGTGCACACGAAAGAGGTGGGCGCCCCTGTGAACTCCATGAGCAAGGAGAGCGAGTGTTCCTGCATCCCTTTTCCTGGGATCTTCAATATCGAGAGCTTCGCCGATGACCGTTTTTCTTGAAATCGGAAGGAGGAGGGGGAAGCCGAGATCGATGAGTTGATTCAGTTTTCTTAGTAAGAGGAGATTATCTTCTTTCTGTTTCGCGAAATCGATGCCGGGGTCTAGGATGATTTGCTCTCTGCTCAATCCAGCCTCAATCGCAATCGCTGTTTTTTCTTCGAAGAAATTCACCATCGATTTGATCAACCCTCTCCACTTTTGATGTGTGTGTGGTATTTTTGGCCGACCAACTGAATGCATGATCAGTAATGATATTTGATGCTTTGCGCAGAGTAGGGCATTGCGATTGTCCGGCAATGCGCTCATGTCATTGAGAAGATCAACTTCCGGTCCTAAGATTTGCTCCACCACTTCAGGTCGCCACGTGTTTACCGAGAGAAGAGCTGGCGATAATTGCTCATTATCCTTGGGTTCGAGATCGCGTATAGTGTGCCATTGTTCGATAAAGCATCTTAGTCGCGAAATTTCTTCATCGATGGAAATTGCTTTCCGGTTTGTGCGGGCCGACTCCGCCCCGATGTCGATGATGTCTGCCCCGTTCTGATAATGGGCTCGGGCCTGCTGGAGCGACGTTCCGGGATCGAGAGAACCATCTCCGCAGAATGAATCGTCGTTAATATTCACGATTCCCATCAGAAGAGCCCGACGGGGAAAGGTGATGGTTTGTGATGGAAACTTGAGCTTCATGGTGCGGTGGCGGCCTGACCGTTTTGGCTGACGGTCAATTTCAGGAGGAAAGGCGCTGCGGTAATAGCCCAGGCCTCGGGGGTTTGGTAATCCTCGGCGTCCGGTCCATAGCAGGTTCGCAGCATGTCGGTGGCGATGACGCCTGGGTTTAAGGAAACTGCGGCGAGTCCTTCGGGTAAATCTTGGGCGAGGGATTTGGTGAGGCCTTCAATGGCCCATTTGCTCGCGCAGTAAGGAGCGACATCAGGAGATGTTGAACGCCCCCAACCGGATGAGAGGTTGACGATGATTCCTTTGTTTTTGGCGATCATGGAGGGTAGAGTGTGGCGAAGAATGTTAGCAACTCCGTTGATGTTGGTGGATGTTAGACTGTCGAATTCTTTGGCTGAAACTTCCCATAGTGGGGCGGGATCGTTAATTGTTGCAGCATTGTTAATCAGAAGATCCGGTCCGCCAGTGGCCAAGAGAGCTTGGTCGCAAAATTCTCGCACGCTTTCGTCGCTGGAGACATCCGCTGCAAAAAAATGATTATCCGTGTAAGTATTCCTGAGTTTTTGCAGTGCGATTTCATTGCGTCCGCAGCCCACTACGGTGTGGCCCAAACCACTAAACTCCTTAACGAGAGCTCTCCCGAGGCCGGCAGTGCATCCGGTAAGCCAAATAATCATCGAGTGATGCTAGCAAGCAATTCATCAACTGACAATCGTGCTTCTTTAAATCAATCTTCAGTTTTCAACTTGCAGGAGATTCCTCGGATTTGAAATTGGCCAAGGGCGTCACGAGAGGAGCGGGTAGAGGAAATTGGCGTTCGAAAATGCCGGGCGCAACTTCATTGGCAGTCGCGTAGGCGTCCTTCACCATTTCCAGTTTTGCGTCGAGATTGTCGATGTAATGAAGGGCGTGCGCCTCCGGAGTTCGGGGCAAGGTTGGTGAGCCAAAATCATACTGCCCGTGGTGAGAAGCAATGAGATGGAGGAGGTGAAGACGAACATCTTCATTATGTGGTTTCAATTCCCGCCAGTCATCCAAGGGGAGTTCGCGCCAGAGTTTGTTCACTAGTTCGAGGCCCAAAGGAATGTGCCCCAGCATTTCGCCATGAAGAAGGTGAAGCTGGTTGAAGCCACTTTCAGGGTAGGTGTTTTCCCAAAGCTTGCCACAGTCATGGAAGAGGATTCCAGATACGATGAGGTCGTGATTGAGTTCGAGGTAAACCGAGCAGATAGCCGTGGCACTCCGCATCATTTGGGCGACATGTTCGATCAGTCCGCCTCGTCGGGCATGGTGATTTTTTCGGGCCGCCCCGGTGCGACGGAAGCGCTCGCCATACTGGGAAATGAATTCGCCATTCAGCGTCTTCAATCTTGGGTCGGTGACCTGCGAAAGCATTTTCAGGATGTTGTGCCAGTCGGCGTCTTGCTTCTCGCGGGTTTTTGGATCGCCCGCCAGGAATTCCGAGGTCTCTGATTCATTGAGGAAGCGGAATTTCCATCCCATGCCGTCGACGCCGTATTGGTTTTGTGTCCACTGGCCATGCAAGTGAATCAACGTTTCGGGATCCAGTTCGCAAGCAGCGTCAAACTGGGGATGATTGTTCCACACCTTCAATGTGAGATTTCCAGTGGAGTCGGCAATGGTCCATTCGAGAAATGGTTTACCTCCCTTGGTTTCCCGTTCCTTGATCGCTTGCAGTTGTGCGCAAAAGGAGGCCTCAAGCGGGCTTTCGCTCGTGGTGGAAAGAAGTTCGCTAATAGACATGGTTCAGCAAAGCCGAATCATGTCCTTCATCGACTGAATCCAAAGAAAAAAAAGGCCTCTCGTCGAATATCGAAAGCTCCCGTCGGGAGTGAACTTGATTAAGCCACATTTTTCATTGTGTTGAATCTGTTGACACATTTCTTTCTCGATTTGCTCAACAACATGGTCGGGGTCGGGAATAAGAAGATCATTGGCTGTTAACTTTTTTCGGTCCAAGTGCTTTTCATGATCATGATAGATTAGCTCGAAACGATTTTTCTCACAGGGTAGATGGGCCCACTGGGAATTCGGACCCTTTTTGAGCGTTGGAGAGAATGGGTAATTGGTAGTGTGGATGATCTCACCGGAACTGGTTCGAGAGGTAATAGTTACGAAGGCAAAAGCGACATTTTCATGCTCGCACAGGCAGACCGAGGCGATGGCTTTGGCTTCGGCGTGCCAGAAAATGCGAAAGTATTGCTGCATCCCGGCCCAGTCCCATCCGCTGTCGGCAATGTGCTCAAAATCAGCCTCTTCAATTTCATTAATCGTGCGGGCGGCATTCGGGAAGTGATCTTCGCAAGGGGCGTTTCGAAATTTAAGACGATTATCGAGTGGAAGGCGGAGGCTCCTGATGCGGGTCAGGAGGTCGACCCATGGAAGAAGAAACCAGAACACAACCCCAATGAATCCAGCCCACCAACAGCCGAAAAGAAAGAAGAAGGTGAGGAAAGAGGCCACTAAAAAGGTCAGGGCACCCAACTTGCGGAGGAAAAGGGTCTGACATGAGCGCAAGGCTATCCCGATGATCAAGCAGGCTAGGACAATAAGAAATTCGCGCATGTGATTGGGGAAAAACCAAATGATGTAATAAAGATCTAGCAGCTTTGCCTAGATTTCAGAAATTTCCAGTGGTTTAACGGCTTCTCTTGCGAAAAGTCGTCTTTTTTTTTAAAAGTCGCCTCATGGCGATTGAACCATTTGAAGGCATTTGGCCTGAAATCCCTGATTCCGTGTTCGTAGCAGCCAGTGCTGACGTTGTCGGAAGGGTTACTCTGGGGGAGGAATCCAGTCTCTGGTACAACGCCACTCTTCGCGGTGATATTAACGAAATCAGCATTGGTCCCAAAAGTAACGTGCAGGACAATGCCGTGATCCATCTCGCCGATGACTATGGGTGCTACGTCGGGGAATTGGTGACGGTGGGGCACAGCGCTATTCTTCATGCCTGCACGGTCAAAGACGAAGTCCTAATAGGAATGGGGGCTTGCGTGCTTGATGGTTGTGTTGTGGGAGACCGTTCTATCATCGGAGCAAACGCACTGGTGACAGGAGGGACAATTATTCCACCCGGATCACTCGTCCTTGGAAGCCCTGCCAAGGTTGTCAAAACCCTTGATCTCAAAGATCAGGGAGAGATCAAGAACTGGGCCGAGAAATATGTCAGGAATGCCAAGAAGTTTCTGGCCCGTAAGTTTTAGCGGTTGATCCAATCTTTCTTAGCAATCAAAGCGCTGGCATAAGCAGCCATTCCTTCCTTCCTTCCAACAAAGCCCATCGTCTCATTGGTGGTGGCTTTGATGCCGACCTGCCCGGGATCGATATCGAGGGCTGCTGCGATGTTTGCTTTCATCGCTTCGGCGTAAGGGAGAACCTTGGGCGCTTCTGCCACCAAAGAGGAGTCAACATTCATCAATAGATATTGGTGCTCATGACATAGATCGCGGCATTTTTCAAGGATGCGCAGCGAGCAAATGTCCTTGCAGGACTCATTTCCGGGAGGGAAGTAGTAGCCAATATCGGGTAATCCGAGCGCGCCGAGAATGGAGTCGGCAATGGCGTGACTCAAGACATCGGCGTCCGAGTGGCCATCGAGCCCGTGAGTGTGGGGGATTTCCACGCCACCCAGAATCAAAGGACGACCTTCGGCATATTGGTGGACGTCGTATCCAATTCCAGTGCGGATCATAAGATTTCCTCGATTGGGATTTTTCCGTTGGAGGCCACGATGGAATAGACATTGGGATTGTCTGAATGGGGAACCAAGTCGACTTTTCCTCCCGTGGCTTCAACCATCAGTTGTCCAGCCGCGATGTCCCAAAGCGAGATGCGGGATTCGATATAGGCATCGAGTCGGCCAGAAGAGATATAGGCCATGCCCAGCGCGGCTGAGCCCATCATGCGCATCTTACGCGCACGGCGGGAGCCTCTCTTGAATCTTTCCAGGCCGGAGGTCATCGCTTCCTCGTCCTTTCCGCACCCGACGAAGAGGATCGACTCTTCGAGTGTCTCGCGAGAACTCACTTTAGCCGGTTCTCCATTGAGGAGCATCGCGCCGCCTTTCTCGACGGTCCATAGCTCGTCGACCATCGGATCGTAAATGACCCCGAGAACCAATTCCTCATTGACGCGCTTGGCGATCGAGATACAGAAATGGGGGATGTTGTAGAAAAAGTTCACCGTGCCATCGATGGGGTCAACGATCCACTGATGGGCGGATGATTGATCTCCCGCCAGACCCTCTTCACCGTAAATGGCGTGGGTGGGGAATTCCTTGAGGATGATTTCGGTAATGAGATCCTGGGATTCCCGGTCGAGGGCCAGTTTTAAGTCGTGGTGGTGGGCCTCATCGACATTCTTGGGCCGATTGAAATTGGCGCGAAGCATCTTGCCCACTTCTCTGGCTGCGTGGACGGCGGTTTCTAGTTCAGTCACGGGGGGAGATTGCCTCAAAGGATTGTAGATGCGAAGCTTTTCTCTACAGTTGTTCGATGACTTCCACAAGGTCGTAGGCGAGGTGCTCCTTGCTATTCTGAGGTAAGGCCTCTGATCGATCCGTGTAGACCAGAGTGACTTCGTTTTCAAAGGAATCGAATCCGATGTCCTTTCGAGAGACGTCATTGGCGATGACCAAGTCACAACCTTTGCGGGCGCATTTTCCACGGGCATTTTCTTCGACGTTTTCCGTTTCCGCAGCGAAACCGACGAGAGTTCCCTTGAAGCCCATGACTCCACGGGCTGAGCCAAGGACATCCCTGGTCTTCTGGAGAGTGAGAGTGAGTTCGTCGCCGGATTTTTTGATTTTTTGGTCGGCGACAGTTACCGGAGTGTAGTCTGCAACAGCCGCAGCAAAGATTGCAATATCCATGCGGCCAATTTGCGATTCCACTGCTTGATATAGGTCTTCGGCGCTTTCGATCGGGATGAAATCCACCCCTTCAGGGATATCGAGCGAAGTGGGCCCAGAGACCAGGAGGACGGAATGACCTCGTTTCTGCGCAGCCTTCGCTAATGCATAACCCATCTTTCCGGATGAACGATTCGTCAGGTAGCGAGCAGGATCGATGGGTTCCCGGGTAGGACCGGCCGTGATGAGGACTTTCATGGAAGAGGGAATCTTGAGCGAGAGGAGCGGGAGAACAAGCCTTCGTCTTTTGGATCTCTCATTTGTTGTTGCGGATTCTCGGTGAGGGCGTTAATCTCGCCGAATTTTGATTGCCAATTCGGTGGGACGGTGATTTCTTCGCGCCGAGCGCGCGTGGCGGAATTGGTAGACGCGCATGATTCAGGTTCATGTGGGGGCAACCCCGTGGAGGTTCGATTCCTCTCGCGCGCACCAACCCACCGAATGGGTTTAAGGTGATCAATTTGAAACGCTTTTTGGGGTCAGTTAATACTCCAAAATACCTTTTTCAATGAAAGGCGGGGTAGTTTTTTTGATGGGAATTACCGAAAAGCAGCACTTTGTGAAAAAATTCACAAAGTGGTTGAGGCCGGCGCTGGGACGGGTATCCTCCGGCCTGACGCTATGGTGGAAGAAAACCTCACTGTCTCACATGCCGCTTACGATTCCAAGATCGAGGGCAACATCATCTTTACGCGCGTAGACGCCGCGATTAATTGGATGCGCAAGAATTCGCTCTGGCCCATGCCGATGGGATTGGCATGCTGCGCAATCGAGCTGATGGCGACAGCGTCGTCCCGTTTTGATATTTCTCGCTTTGGAGCGGAAGTCATGCGCTTTTCGCCGCGTCAGGCCGATGTGATGATCGTAGCTGGCACGGTAACTTACAAAATGGCGCTGGCGGTAAAGCGGATTTGGGATCAGATGCCCGAACCCAAGTGGTGCATCGCGATGGGGGCCTGTGCTTCCAGTGGTGGCATGTATCGCAGTTATGCGGTGCTTCAGGGTATTGACCGTCTCATTCCGGTTGATGTTTATATCTCGGGTTGTCCGCCACGCCCGGAGGCCTTAATTGAAGGTCTTCTCAAATTGCAGGATAAGATCGATGAGGAAGAGTCGTTGATGGCCCAGAAGAGGGATCCAGTGCACAAACCTATTAACGCTTAGTTCAAATGAGCGTATCGGAAGATATCAGAGCTGCCGGAATTCAGGATTCCGTTGAATTTCGAGGAGAGACCACCGTGGCGGTTGGTCTGAGCCGACTGAAGCAGACCCTGGAGAATTTTGCCGAGCTGGGCTATGAGCTTTTGTTGGATATATCCAGTGTCGATCATATGGGCGAGACGCCTCGTTTTGAGATGGTTTATGAACTGGCAACGCTCGATGATTCTAAGCATATTCGTGTGAAGGCCAGTGTGGCTGAAGATGTTGAGGTTCCCAGTGCGGTCAGCATTTGGAAAACAGCCAATTGGCACGAACGTGAGGTTTACGACATGATGGGGATCAAATTCAAAGATCACCCCCAGATGGAACGTATTTTGATGTGGGAAGGATTCCCACATTTTCCATTGAGGAAAGACTACCCGCTCGCTGGAAAAGAGAGCGAGATGCCCGATGTGGCCTTTAGTGGCGTTGCTCCGCTGGAAGGTGGTCCGTTTGTGACCAGTCCCGGAAGCACTCGTGAAAGTGGCGAGCCACGGGCTAAGGGAGAAAGCTAGGCGGAGGCTGTCAGACTTAAACGCTGAACGTCAACGCGCCCGTTTTTATGGGTCATAGGCGGAAGAAGGACTCTACGACCTGCTCGGTTTCCTGGGTAAGTGATTCCAACGAGATATTTCGCTGAGAGGCGATCGCTTTAGCGGTGTGTCGGGTGTAGGCTGGTTCACATCGTTTGCCGCGATGTGGAACGGGGGAGAGATAAGGAGAGTCGGTTTCTAACATGAAGGAACCAGAGGGAGCGGCTTTGACGGTGTCGACAACGGTCGCGGCTTTCTTGAAGGTGGCGATGCCTGTGAACGAGATGAGTCCTCCCGTGGCGAAGACGCGCTCGGCAAGTTCTGGTGGGCCGGGAAAACAGTGGAAGACCGCGCGAACGTCCTTGGCGTATTCGGCATAGATGCTTAAGGCGTCGTCGAAGCTGGTGGTGCCGGATTTGTCTCGGGTGTGAATGACGACATTAAGCTGGGCCGCTTTGGCTAATTCGAAATGACGGCGGAGGAAGTCGCGCTGTCGTGCGTGGTAGTCTTCGTCGCTAAATCCGTTGGGCGCGGGATGGAAGTAATCGAGTCCGGTTTCACCAATGGCTGCGACTTTGGAGTCATCGAGGTGCGGCTCGAGGAGTTCTTCGAAGTCGTCGGGCGCATGGTGGACATCGCAGGGATGGATACCGATGCAGGCGGAGACTTCGGGGTACTCGCGGGCGATAAGGAGATTGACCATCAGATCATCCGGACAAGTGGCAAGGGTGACCATGCGATTGACGCCGTTCTCCTTCGCACGAGCGATGAGTTCCGGAATTTCTTGGGGCGTAAATTTGTCAGAGCCAAGATGGCAATGTGAGTCGGTCATGGAGGATGGTTAGCCTTCGAAGATGTTCGGTTTGTGTGGTAAAAGGTCTTCGCCACACATGGTGCAGATCTTATTGGAGGAGTTGCAATTTTTTCCGCAGCGTTGGCAGGCAAAATCTGTTGGCTGATTTTGCCATCAACTTTGCCGTCCCGGCTGTCAACTTTGGTAATCTTGGGGCGGAGTTTAGAGTTGCTTAGACCGATTTGCCTGCGGAGAACCTCCTACATCAACTGGCAAAGCAAAGTTAAGTGTTCGATTTTACTTTGATGGGTTAGAAGTTCCCGAGAAACAATTTCGGAATGTCTGAAAGCTTTCTAACTGTCCTCACGGGCGCTGGAAAGGAGCTCATCTTCCCTTTGATTTTGGGTGCCATTGATGAACTCGAACATTATTGTTAACTCTGAAGGTAAGTCCTCTCCTTGCTAAAGATTGCATATGGTACGAAGAGGATCGCTGCAGCGAGCATTAGGCCTGTGAAAAACCAATAGTAGGCCGGGCCTTCCAGCTTCGGTTGCCCTCCGGTATAGGCAGAAGTTGAGATGGGCGAATCTGAATCAGAGGCTTTTTCAGTCACGCCAAGCAGTTCCCTGCGTTTTTCCAGCCAAGTTTTCTTGGATGATTTTTCTTCAGAAGGAAGAGTTTTATCTGGGCCTTCGATGATATAGCCAAGGTCCCATTTGGTCCCTTGTTCTTTGTCCGGACCAATGCTGGTGATGCGAGCGGTTCGAGAGGCAAGTCGAGTATAAGTGATCTGAGATCCCCATTTGTCGGTGAAGCCAGAAAGTAGTGACTGAGCTTTTTCAGTAGTTGGTAAAACAAGATCATTTTCTTCAGCCCAAGAGGTGATGGCTCTCGTTGCCTGATCGATTTTTTCTTGGTCAGGGAGTTGTCGCTTGGTTGTCTTTCCTTCTTTCCGAATGATGACGATATCGTCGCCGCTACCAATTTTCTCATCAAATCCCGGGTGAGTGTGCTCTCCGTCTCCGAGTTCCTCTGCAAAAGCAACGACGGGATCGTCGACTTGAATCACCGAGTTTACAAACTCTGTGATTTGGTTTCCGAAAGATACCGAAAGTAGAAAGATCGCCATGATGAGCGATTTCATGTTTCGAGGAGCTTGAGTGTAAGAATACTCAAGACAAACGATGGATACCATCACTTCAGCAGCTGTGAGAATCAAGTATGCAAGAAATTGCCATCCGATATTTGGTGTGTGGCCTTCAGAAATTGAAACCTGAATAAGGGCAATGATCGCGAATGAAATAACCGTAATAAAGAGGCCGGCCCCGATCTTCCGGAGGGAAGTAAGCTTAATGTATTTCCCGAGTGTTGGGTAAATAACAAAGGTAAAGAGCGGAACGAGCGTGAGAATGAGGACGGAGTTGATCGATTGAATTTGTGAGGGGAGCCAATCAATGACGAGGTGTCGGTCCATGTCCTGAGATTGAAAAATCCAGGAAGATCCAGTCTGGTCAAAAAGTGCCCAAAAGAATGCTACGAAGAAATAGAGAGGAAGAAGACGAAGGATTACTCCCAGGCCTTCCTTGGAGCAAAGCTCCCTCTTGAATTTTTCGCGATCAGGTTGGACATGGATAAATTTCCTCCGACCCAACCAGAAGAAGATAGTGGCCAGAGCCATAAGAATACCCGGGATGCCAAAGGCTACATGGGGGCCGTGCCATTCCAAAAGCCAGGGAGTGGCAAGCATGGAAATGAACGCTCCAAGATTGATAGAAAAATAGAACCAATTGAAAACTTTGGTGAGTAGGTGTTGATTCGACTTGCCGAACTGATCTCCGACATGAGCTGAGACGCAGGGTTTGATCCCTCCTGATCCCAGACAAATCAAGGCAAGTCCTGCAAAAAGCCACCAACCTGCGGAACCAGTAATGCCCATTAGGGCGAGACAGGCATGTCCGACGCAATAGACAATGCTTAGCCAAATAATGACTCGATACTTACCGAAAAAGAAGTCAGCCAAGAGAGCGCCTAAGAAAGGCGTTGCATAAACCCACTTGTTAAACTTGTGGTAATTTTCACTAGCGACAACTTCGGACATCTGCTCGGTCGGGGCATCGCCCATCAGCCAGAGATACTGCACCATAAAGATGGAGAGGATTGCTTTCATTCCGTAGAATGAAAATCGCTCGGCGGCTTCGTTGGCGATAATGTAAGGAATGCCTCCCGGCATTCCTTTGGTGTCGGTCGGAGTAGTGCGGTATTCTGAGCTCAAAATAGTGAAATGCGGTTTAGATGCATTTCAGACGATCAGAGCGCTGGGTCAATGATCGATTACCACTCAATCGCGGCCGCGGCCCAGGTGAGACCTGCTCCAAAGGCGACCATGACGACTTTATCTCCTTTTTTGATCTCGCCGGTGCGATGAGCTTCGTCGAGGGCAATGGCGATGGCGGCCGCCGAGGTATTGCCGTATTTGTGGAGATTGACGAAAACCCGCTCGCTGGGGACATCAAGACGGCTGGCGATAGCATCGATGATGCGGAGATTCGCCTGATGGGGAATGACGATGGAAATGTCCTCAGCTTGCAGTCCCGCCCGCTCGATGACGGTATTTGCCGAATTTTTCATCCGGGTGACCGCGTGCTTGAAGACTTCCTTTCCAAGCATGGCCAGAGTCGCGAGACGCTCGCCGGCATTATCGATCGTGATGGGGCATGCGGAACCTCCGCCGGGGATATTGAGAAGGTGGGTTTGTTTTCCGTCGGTGCCAATATCGGTGGCAAGGATGCGTCCTTCGCCTTCCTCGGCAGCGCGGAGAACCGCTGCGCCTGCTCCGTCGCCAAAAAGAACGCAGGTGGTACGATCTTTCCAATTGACGAAGGATGAGAGTTTTTCAGCTCCGATAATGAGAGCGTTTTTGAAGGATCCGGACTCAATGAGATTCTTGGCCAGTTTCATGGCGTAGAGAAATCCGGAGCAAGCTGCGGAGACATCGAAGGCGACGGCTTTGTGGGAACCAAGTTGTTGTTGGACGTAACAGGCGGTCGCCGGAGTGAGGGTATCAGGCGTGATGGTTGCCACGATGATGAGTTCGACATCTTCTGCGGTGATGGTGGCCTGCTCGAGTGCTCTCTCGGCGGCCTTCGAGGCCAGGTGGGAAGTATGCTCGTCGTCAGCGGCAATGCGTCGTGCCTTGATCCCAGTGCGAGTAACGATCCATTCGTCGGAGGTATCGACAAACTTGGAGAGTTCGTCGTTGGTGAGAATTTTTGCAGGGAGATAGCTTCCTGTTCCTGCGATGGTGACGCCGTGGCTCATTGCCGGAGTGAAAGTCAGGATGGCCGCTCCCGCAAGTCTCGAAAAATAAGTATTTAAGGTATCTTGCGGGATTTGTAATGAGGCGTAA
>PBTU01000019.1 GCA_002729295.1 Verrucomicrobiales bacterium
GACCTCAACCTCGAGACGAACCGACTCCTGTTCACCCTCCTCAACGAATGAGTCCATCGCAGGAATATCATTCACAGAAATTTTCTGCTTCACCATGTGCGCCACGGGTATCGAAATGGCATGCAAGACCTCTGGTGCCTCCTTCTTTACTTCTTCATCGACGGGCTCCAATCGATGCACTTCGGCCACAGGATGGTAGTCAAGAAGGTTCCTCGATTGCTCAATCCACAACTGAATTTCAGAGGCTGCGGGCAAAATGGGTGTCAGCTGTAACATTCCATTAGCCTGTTCCATCTCACTGAGAAGAATATGTGCATCACTTTCAGCAAGAGCCTTCAGGCTCTCGACGCCGGTGGCCTCGAGGAGTTCGCGGGTCTCCTCGGTCAAGCCTTGGATATCGCTGATATCTTCCGTAATCTCCGTCATCTAGATAAATAGTAAAAAAGAGTCTTTTGAGCCGTCTGAACAGAACAATTCTCCCTACCCGAGATTTGTCCTCATTTCCTGAAGCTGCGCAAGCTTTCCTTCCCATTCGCCAAGACGGCCTCGTTCAACCTCGACAACCTCGGGTTTCGCATTGGCGACAAATTTCTCATTGTCCAGTTTCCCGCGACATTTGCCTACTTCCTTTTGAACTTTCTCGATCTCCTTGTCCAAGCGGGACTTCTCCGCTTCCACGTCGATCAATCCGTCGAGTGGCATGAACAACTCTCCCGCTGCAGTCACAGCCCCGGGAGTTCCTTGTTCGGGCACGTAGGATTCATCAAGAGTGATCGATTCCGCACCAACCAACAAAGCGATCGTCGCAGCCTCGTCTTCCAACCACGCTGGCCCGGACTTGGCGACAAAGCGCACATCCTTGCGGGCTGCGACACGATACTCGGCCTTCAAATTTCGTAAACATCCGGCTGTTTCGTAAACTGCGGCGGCTTGAGCTTCTGCCTCTGACACTAACGCTGACGAAATTCCATCAAGCAAGCCGTTACCTGGCAGCATCTTCTCCATGAGAAATTCACCCTCACTGAGATAGCCCATCCGGGAACTCAGTTCTTCCGTCAAATGCGGCATATAGGGATGTAACATCTGAAGATAACGCGCCATCACAGTATCGAAAACACCCAGAGTGGTATCCCTCCGCTCTTCCGAAGCATCATCACGAAGATCACCCTTCACGGCTTCGAGAAACTTGTCGCAGAACTCGGCCCACAGGAAATCATAAAGCTGCCCGCCGACTTCGTTAAATTTATATTCGGAATAAGCAGTTTCGAGCTTCATTGCAAGAGCGTCACAGCCTGCGAGGATATCGAGATGATATGGACGCAAGTTGGTGCATGCGGCGATGTCAAAATTAACCTGCGCATCACCTCCCGCCATGCGGCGGAATCGGCACGCGTTGTAGATCTTATTGGCGAAATTCCTTCCTTCCTCGATTTGCACTTCATCAAAACGGACATCCGATCCAACCGGGGCGATGCGCATTAATCCGAAGCGCAAGCCATCCGCGCCATACTTATCCATCAGGTCGATCGGGTCAGGAGAATTTCCGAGCGACTTACTCATTTTCCGCCCCTGAATATCCCTAATGATCGCAGTGAAATAGACGTTTTGAAACGGCAGCTCAGCTTTGAAGTGATACCCCGCCATCACCATCCGGGCGACCCAGAAGAAGATGATGTCCGGTCCAGTCACAAGGTCGGCGGTCGGATAGAACTTTTTCACAAGGTCGGACTCCTCTCCGACGTTTTGCATCGTCGCAAAGGGCCAGAGCCACGAGCTAAACCAGGTGTCGAGGACGTCCTCCTCTTGGATCCAATTCTCAGGATCCGCTGGCGGCTCTGTGCTCACATGGAGATCACCGGCCTCAAGATCGCCCAAGGTCAGTGATTCCGCAGCCTGCAGATCTTCCGACTTTTCCTTGCGATACCAAACCGGAATCCTGTGTCCCCACCACAACTGACGAGAAACACACCAATCCTGAATTCCGCTCATCCAGTTGGCGTAAGTCTTCGCCCAATGAGCCGGACAATACGAAATTTCATCTTCAGCGACTGCCTTGGTCGCATCTTGGACAGCAGGATACTTCAAAAACCACTGCATCGAAATTCGTGGCTCAATCGGCACATCGGCGCGTTCAGAGAAACCTACTTTGTTTTCGTATTCCTCGACCTTCATCATCAAACCCAGCTCTTCGAGCATTGCGGCCGCCTTCTTGCGGGCCACGAAGCGATCAAGTCCATGGAGTTCTTTAACTTCCGGGCAATTCACCGTGCCGTCGGCATGAAAGACATCGATGATCTCCAAATCATTCCGCACACCGATTTCAAAGTCGGCCTTGTCATGCGCCGGCGTAATCTTAAGCGCACCTGTCCCAAATTCAGGATCGACGTGTTCATCGGCAACCACGGGAATTTCCGCTACTGGGAAAGGGCGGCGCACTTTCTGACCGACGTACTTCCCGTAACGATCATCCTTGGGATTCACTGCAACCGCGACATCACCCATGAGCGTCTCGGGACGCGTCGTCGCGATTTCAAGAAACTCTCCCGGCTTGTCCACCAACTCATACTTCATGTAATAGAGCTTGGAGTTCTGAGGCTTCATGATAACCTCTTCATCAGAGAGAGCCGTCAAGGAAACCGGACACCAGTTCACCATCCGCTTGCCCCGATAAACCAGTCCTTGCTTGAAGAGATCTGAAAAGACTTTGGAGACCCACTTGGAATACTCCTCGTCCATCGTGAAACGCTCACGACTCCAGTCGCACGAGCATCCCAGTCGCTTGAGCTGATTAATGATGATTCCACCGTGCTTCTTTTTCCACTCCCAAACCCTCTCGAGAAAGGCCTCACGTCCAATATCCCGGCGTGTCTTCCCTTCCTCCTCGCGGAGTTGCTTCTCCACTTTGGTCTGCGTCGCAATACCGGCGTGATCTGTTCCAGGCAACCAGAGAACCTCACACCCCTTCTGACGGGCGCGGCGAGCCAAGATATCCTGAATGGAGTTATTTAAGACGTGTCCGAGATGCAAAATCCCCGTTACATTGGGCGGAGGAATAACAATCGAATAAGCAGGCTTCTCGGAAGAAGGATCCGCTTCAAAACACTTCCCGTCGATCCATGCTTGATACCAGGACTTCTCGACTTCGGTGGGCTCGTAGGCTTTGGGCAACTCAGACATCGCGTGCGGGGAATGCCAGACCCGCGCCAAATATTCAAGCACGGGTCGATCGAGCTTGAAATTAGGCTCGTTCCTAGCAATTTCCTAGGTCTCACTCACCCACAAAATAACGCTTAGTTTTTCAATTCCTCCAGTGTTCACGACAAAACTGACAGGGTTTGAAACTGAAGAGACGCCTCCCGGCATCATCAGACCTTCACCCACAGGCTACGTTTTTGGAAATAATCGATCCAGTTGAAACACCTACNTCATCGGCGATTCCCNCACCGAAACCGGAAATACCGCNAGGGTATTTGTTGGGAGNATGGGNGANAGCTATCCCCGNTCNCACCCACGCCATCGCGAATCCCTCCGCTTTCGNCCTCTTTCTCGACTTCTATTNAAGGCCTAGTATCAGAGATTTCATAAGGCAAACTCGGGATTTGTTCGTGNATTCNCTCATTTTNCATGCNTTGTNCGAAGTTTTCCATTCCCCCCGCGCCCCCTCTTCCCATAGTTTCCCCGCAAGTTAGCAACCAACATGGCAACTCCTCAAAAACTTCTCGTAGCAAATCGTGGCGAAATCGCCATTCGTGTCTTCCGCGCCGCCACCGAGCTGGGCCTCCGCACCGTCGCCATCTATGCTGAAGAAGACCGCTTTTCACGTCATCGCTTCAAAGCAGATGAAGCCTACCAACTCGATAAATCAAAAGGTCCCGTCGGAGCCTATCTCGACTACGAAGGCATTGTCGCTCTCGCCAAATCAAAAGGCGTCACCCTAATCCACCCTGGATACGGTTTCCTTTCCGAAAATGCCGAATTCGCCCGCGCTTGCGAACGTGAAGGCATTACGTTCATCGGTCCATCTGCCGACCTCCTCGGCTCCATGGGTGATAAAACCGCGGCCCGTGCCCAGGCTATCTCCGCCAATGTCCCTGTCCTTCCCGGGACCGACGACCCCATCTCTGATTCCGACCAAGCCCTCACAGTTGCTCACGAAGTCGGGTTCCCTCTCATCATCAAGGCAGCCTTTGGTGGCGGCGGTCGGGGAATGCGCATCGTCGAAAAACCGTCCGAACTGCAAAGCCGCCTCAAGGAAGCCCAGGAAGAAGCCCTCAATGCCTTCGGAAACGACGCCGTCTTCCTCGAGCGCTACATCAAACGCGCCAAGCATATCGAGGTGCAGATTCTCGGCGACCGACACGGTAACGTCGTGCACCTCCATGAGCGTGATTGCTCCGTCCAACGACGATACCAGAAGGTCGTCGAAATCGCTCCGTCCATCGATCTCGAAGGAAACCTCCGTGAAGAATTCTGCGAAGCGGCGGCTCGCCTCGCCCGCGATATCGGATACGACAATGCCGGAACCGTGGAATTCCTCTACGACATGGATTCCAAGGAGTGGTTCTTCATCGAAATGAACCCCCGCATTCAGGTTGAACACACCGTGACCGAATGCGTTACCGGAGTTGACCTTGTCCGATCCCAGATTCTCGTCGCTCAGGGCGAAAAACTTCACGAGCCCGCCATTGGAATCCCCGCACAGGCCAACATTCCATGCAATGGCTTCGCTATCCAGTGCCGTATCACCACCGAAGATCCCGAAAAAGGCTTCGCACCCGACTACGGCCGCATTACCAACTACCGTTCGGCCGCGGGTTACGGCATTCGCCTTGACTCCGGTAACGGCGACGCCGGAGCTGTCATCACTCCTTATTATGACTCCATGCTGGTGAAGCTCACCGCCATGGGACGCGACTTCGAAACCGCCTGCCAACGCATGGACCGCGCCCTCCGCGAATTCCGTATTCGTGGTGTGAAGACCAACATTCCCTTCCTTGAAAACGTCATTGAAGATAAGACCTTCCGCTCCGGCGACGCTCACACCAAACTCATCGACGATCTTCCAAGTCTATTTGAATTTGTCCCTAAACGCGACCGCGCTACCAAGCTCCTCAACTACCTTTCCGACATCACTGTCAACGGCAACCCCGGAGCCAAAAACTGGCGTCCCGCCAAACCATTCGATACTCCGCGCATTCCGGACAGCTCACCAAAAGTCGACTTTAAAGGCTCCCGTGAGATCCTCCTCGAAAAAGGCCCCGAAGGCTTCGCCGACTGGATCAAAAACGAAAACCGTCTTCTAGTTACCGACACCACCATGCGGGATGCGCACCAGTCGCTCATCGCGACACGCATGCGGACCTATGACATGCTTGCCATTGCCGAGGCTTACGCCAACCGCACTCCGAATCTCTTCTCGATGGAAATGTGGGGCGGCGCCACTTTTGATACCGCAATGCGCTTTCTCAAGGAAGACCCCTGGGAGCGCCTTCGCGCACTCCGTGAGCGCATTCCCAATATCTGTTTCCAGATGCTCTTTCGTGGCTCGAACGCCGTCGGTTATTCGAACTACCCTGATAATGTCGTCGCTGGTTTCGTGAAGCACGCTGCCGACTCAGGAATGGACATCTTCCGCATCTTCGACTCCCTCAACTACCTCCCCAACATGAAGGTAGCCATGGAAGCCGCTCGCGAACACGGCAAGGCCGTTTGTGAGGCCGCCGTATGTTACACCGGCGATATCACCGACCCCAACCGTGCGAAATACTCTCTCAGGTATTACGTCGATAAGGCCAGGGAACTCGAAAAAATGGGCGCGAACATTCTGTGCATTAAGGACATGGCCGGACTCGCGCACCCGGCCGCCATCGGCAAACTCGTCTCTACTCTCAAGCAGGAGATCGACATCCCGATTCACTTTCACACTCACGACACCTCGGGCCTCAACGCCGCCTCCATCATGTCGGCATCAGACGCTGGCGTGGATATTGCTGACATGGCCCTTGCGTCCATGTCGGGGTCGACCAGTCAGCCGAACCTCAACTCGGTCAACGCCGCTATGAGCGGAAACGAGCGACACCCCGGTCTCGACAACGACACCATCAACGAGTTTTCTGACTACTGGGAGGAAGTACTCACCCATTACGAACCTTTCTACTCTGCTCCTCGTAGCGGCACCGCGGAGGTGTATCTTCACGAAATGCCTGGCGGCCAATACACCAACCTCAAGGAGCAAGCCAACTCAATGGGCCTCGGCCATCGTTGGCAGGAAATCGCACACACCTATGCCGACGTCAACCACCTCTTCGGCGATATTGTTAAAGTAACGCCATCTTCAAAAGTAGTCGGCGACATGACGATGCTTCTCGTCACCCAGAACCTTACAACCGGCGATCTCCTCAAGGGCTCCGCACCCAGTCTCGACTTCCCCGAATCCGTCATCGACATGCTCGCCGGTGGCCTGGGTCAACCCGACGGAGGCTGGCCCAAAGAAATCCAGAAAATCGTTCTTGGAGACAAAGTTCCTGTCACGGTGCGTCCCGGCGAACTCGCGCCACCCTGCGACCTTGACGAAACCAAAGAGGTCGTCGCCGAGCAACTTGGCCGGCCGGCTACCAACGATGATCTCTACAGCCATCTCATGTATCCTCAGGTCTTTGCGGACTTTCAGCAGACCCTCACTGACTTCGATCGTCTTACCGTTCTTCCAACACCAGCCTTCTTCTACGGCCTGCAGATCGGCGAAGAAGTCCACGTCGACATCGGCCCTGGAAAAACCCTTTTCGTCAAACTCATCTCCATCGGAGAAGCAGACTCCGAGGGACGCCGTACCCTCTTCTACGAGCTCAACGGCATGCCCCGTGAAGCCGTCGTCGTCGACAAAGCCCTCGGTAAGGCAGCCGTGGCCAACATTAAAGGAGAGCTAGGAAATGCCAAGCACGTCACTGCCCCACTGCCTGGTATGATCAGCGAAGTCGCCGTCAAGGCAGGAGACGAAGTCGAAGAAGGCGACAAATTAGTCGTTATCGAAGCCATGAAAATGCTCACCACCGTCAGCGCTCCGGAAAATGGCGTTGTGGAAGAGGTTCTNCTCGGAAAAGGAAAAGCCGCAGATACCGGAGATCTTTTGGTGCGTATCGAATAGCTATTGAAGTNNCGGGAATACANGCTCTTCTCAATNCTTGAAACAAAGGGTGCACAATTCAAATCGCACCTAAATTAGGCGCTTCAACACGAACNNGCGAGANAAGTCGCAGACTTCTCGCCCTTAGACGNACTCACGATAAAANNTAGCAATAAGACAATCTACGAGCANTCAACTTCCACGGCTATGNAGAATAACAAGGATGTGNCGGTCAACANCTGGCCNGACGAATCCGCGATCACTTTANTTAAACNCTCAGGAAGATATTCTTTGGGAGGAAAACCAGANTCCCCGTCCCCGAGGGTCAAGCCATCGCAGCCNTGAGAATNGCGGTCGCAAATCTCCGTGAGTAATCATCTTGGCAAAGATCTCGCTTGGCCCCGCCTTAAATCCCACCAAAACTCCTCGCATGAAAATCGTTGTCCTCGATGGCCACACTTTGAACCCTGGAGATCTCAGCTGGGACAGGCTCAACAAGCTTGGAGAATTGGTCGTGCACGAGCGCACGGATCAAGCTCCCACCTCTGTAATCGAAGCCATCGGCGACGCTGAGATCATCTTCACAAACAAAACTCACCTCCCAAAAGAGGTCTTCAATCAAATCCCCTCCGTCAGATATATTGGTGTCCTGGCGACCGGCTATAATATTGTCGATATAGAAGCTGCAAACGCCCAAGGCATCACCGTAACAAACATCCCAAGTTATGGCACAGCAGCGGTCGCACAATTTACCCTGGCGCTCATTCTGGAACTTTGCCATCAGATCGGGGCTCACAGCGAGGCAGTCCTCAATGGAGAATGGACGAAAAGCAGAGACTTCTGTTTTTGGAAATCCCCGCAGACCGAACTTGCCGGAAAGAAATTGGGGCTGATTGGATTTGGTCGCATTGGACAAGCCACCGCAAGCATTGCTCGTGCATTTGAGCTCACGATTCTGGCGCATCGACGAACCCGAAATCCGGATCAACTATCGGAAGGCATTCACGATGTTTCCCTCGACGAGCTCCTCGTCCAATCTGACATTATCAGCTTGCACTGCCCTCTCACCCCGGAGACCGAAAACCTCATCCGACGCGACAGTATTTCCAAGATGAAAGATGGTGTCCTGATCATTAATACCTCGCGCGGTCCCTTGGTCCATGAAAGCGATTTAGCGGAGGCTCTCAATACCGGGAAAGTTGCCGGAGCAGCCGTCGACGTAGTTTCCCATGAGCCTATTAAAGCTCGGAACCCACTCCTCACCGCTCGCAATTGCCTGATTACGCCCCACATCGCCTGGGCGCCGCTGGAGTCACGCTCCCGCCTGATGAACATCGCTGTGGAAAACCTACAAGCCTTCCTTGCTGGAACTCCCATCAACGTAGTCGAAGCCTAGCCACTCTGGATGTTGATCCCGCTCTCACCCCTCGGTCTCCCTTTTTCCCGGAGAGATCATGTAGAAGCTTCTGAGCCTTTTTTGCCTCCTTCACCGAAATACCGGCACCTTCCCAATTGAAATTACGAGGACGTTTCCTAAGAGGGTCCGAACTCATAGCAAAGAAACCGGATAGAGCATCCTCAACACCACGACGCCGACGAATAAAGGCGCCAGCATCAACCAAGCTACGGAGGGGTAATGGATTCGGCGCTTGAGATAGATCGGGGGGATTGGAGCGACCAAGCTGCTCTGATGATCGAGGCGATGAAACCATCCCTGCCGGGTCCAGAATTCCACATTCTCACCATCGTCGGAGTCATAATATACTCCGGTGATGGGAGCGACATAAGCCATTCCAAGAAAGATAACAGCAATTCCTATGACGCAGGTAATCCCGGCATCCAGCCAATTTTCATCTTCGATTCCGACGAAGAGAGCCGCCCCGACCATAAACAGACCCATCAACTGAAGGCCCGAGGGTTTGACCATTCCTTCCCAACTGCGAATAACGGCGGCGGCCTCTTGTGAGCTATTTTTTCCCGAGATATCCACAACCTTTCGTGGCCTAAGCAAAGAACTCGCCTCGACGGCTTGATCACCATCCGTAAAGGGACCAATCTCAACGACCAATTCCCCACTTGGGCGCGATATCTTCACGGATATCTCAGCGTGGTTGTTTCGGCAGATATCCAAGCGAATATCTTCAGCAAGGGGAAACCGAGACGTCCACAAAGTCATACCAATCAATCGCCTCCCGACCTTAATCTCCCGGTTAACCACTCCACGAAATACATCCCGACTCAGGGCCCAAAGAACACTATACCCCCCAGCGCCGCCCAAAAGAATGATCGCCTTTAAGCGGAAGCGATCGATTGATTCAGTTGGCGCCAAGTAAAAGCAAACCGCAGCCAGCACCAGGGTCATTCCGATCAAACCCCACTTAAGCCGGGAAGACTCGGGATCTCTTTCCGGGATCAACTCGACAACCTCGACCGAGCGGCCGCGGGTGCGTGTCATATTTTCAATGATCCTCATGGGGGTGCTCCACGCTAGTGGGAATTTTTCAGATGTAAAATCCCTCCGTCTAATATTTTCAAACGCTGATCTGACAAAAATATGTGGAGCAATTGACAAGTTTACTGCAGACGAACGCTTTCCCGGGGTGCAGAGCCAGCTCCACTACGAAATCGACATATGCCTCCGTGAAGCCGATATCGAAATCGCTATTCCCAAAACCGATATTCATGTTCGCTCCATGTCCGAAATGTTGGAAGAAAAGTAAAAATCCTAACAAACACCACCCGGGAGATAGTCTATGCTTGCGCCTTAAGGGCAGACACCACACAAACCCCTTTATGTCGGAAGTTACAAAAATCGCTATCATTGGAGCCAGCGGCTACACCGGTCTTGAGCTTCTCCGCCTTCTTTTTTCCCACCCTCAAACGGAAGTCGTCGCCATCACGTCCCGTGCCAATGCCGGCAAGATGGTGGCCGAGGTCTTTCCGCGCTTTGAGGGACACCCCGGCACCAGCCTTCAATTCATCGACCCCGACATGGATGTGGTCGCCGCAACCGGGGCAACGGTCGCTTTTCTTGCGCTACCACACGGAGCGGCCGCACCATTTGCCAAAGCACTTCTCGAAAAGGGTCTTAAGATTGTCGACTTAAGCGCTGACTTTCGTCTCGATGACGCCGAAGTTTACGCCGATTTCTACGATCATCCTCATCCTGCGCCGGAATTGTTAGACGAAGCTGTCTTTGGCCTCCCTGAGGTTTATGCCGAGGAAATCAAAGCCGCCCGTCTCATTGCCTCTCCCGGATGTTATCCCACTTCGATCATGCTTCCACTGATTCCTCTAGTGAAAGCCGGCCTGATAGAGTTGGATTCTATCACCGTCTCATCGATGAGCGGAGTGAGTGGAGCAGGACGAAAAGCAGATCTCTCGCTCATCTTTGCCGAGGTCAACGAAAGCGTGCGCTCTTATGGTCTCCCCAGACACCGTCATCTCTCGGAAATCGAGCAAGAACTTGGTAAAGCAGCTGGAGAGCCTGTCACGATTTCCTTCGTGCCCCACCTTATTCCCGTCACCGCCGGAATTTGCACCACCA
>PBTU01000020.1 GCA_002729295.1 Verrucomicrobiales bacterium
GTGGTTCCCGGTTGCTGGAGTGATTCTGGTGTGTTCGCTGGCCATTTTCCATTTGAATCATCAAAGCTCAGCTCGCCGCAATGGTACTGTCTTTCTTGTTTTTGGCGGCATACTTACCCACTTGTGGTTGGTTCGGGTGGCTTGCGGCTATGCAAATGGCACAGCCCTACCGGAAGAGTATGAGTTTTTAATTCTACCCCTGGCCTTTGCGCCGATGGTTCATTCGGTGCTGTTGGGGCAGAGGGCGGGAGTCTACTCGGCGGTTTTTGTGAGTATGTTTGGTGCGCTCGCAATGCCGGCCGATGACCGGTGGTCATTTTTGGCGATCAGTCTCTTCTGTGGTTTGATTGCGGTGTTCGCGACGAAGAAGGTTCGAAAGCGCGGGCGTTTGTTGCGAGCTGGATTTTGGGTGGGTGTGGGAGCGCTTTTGGTTGACCTTTTGTTTGCTAAAATCTCGCTCGATTCGGTGGGGTTCGATGGCAGCGCGTTGTGGCAGAATTTTGGGAAGCCATGTCTCGTAGCTTTGATCACGGGCTTACTTACGGGATTGTTTGTGGGTGGAATTCTTCCTCTCCTGGAGGGCGTCTTCGGACTCACTACGGAAATCAGTTGGCTTGAATTGAGCGACTTGAATCATCCTTTGTTGCGGAGGATGCAAATACAAGCTCCGGGTACTTTTCATCATAGTTTGATCGTGGCCTCCCTTGCCGAAAGTGCCGCCGAGGCGATTGGGGCCGACGCCTTGATGAGTCGTGTATGCGCCTACTTTCACGACATCGGGAAGCTGAAGAAGCCTGAGTATTTTATTGAAAACCAAGGTGGCGAAAATCCGCACGACGGACTAACACCGACGATGAGTGCTCTGATTATCGTCGCTCACGTGAAGGATGGTGTCGATATGGCGATCAAGGATAAGCTAAATCCGCGGATTCTTGAGGTGATTCGGGAGCATCATGGAGATTCCCTAGTCTACTATTTCTATCGCAAGGCCCGGGAGCGCCTATCAGAGGAGGAGAACCGCGGAAAAGAAGAGGGAGTGGAGGTCGACGATCTTGCTAAGGTGGATGAAAAAAGTTTTCGTTATCCCGGTCCAATTCCGCAATCGAGGGAAAGCGGGATTATCTCGCTTGCCGACGCAATCGAGAGTGCGTCACGAGCCATTTCCAAACCATCTCCAGGTCGCATTAAAGCTTTGGTGGACGAGATCGTTTTTAAACGGCTCAAGGACGGGCAGCTCGATGCCTGTGGTTTGACTATGTCCGAATTGACAACCGTTCGGACGGTCTTTTCCAAGACCTTGCGAAGCATGTTGCATAGCCGTCTTGAGTATCCCAAAGATCAGGTCGAGGACCCGCCGTCCGGCCTGGGAACAAAAGGGGGCAGGGTGATGTCAGTTGATGCTGGCGAGAAAGTTCGCAGTAAAAAGTTGAAGTCCGATCGGTAAGATGGTGGAGGTTTTTTCAGGCTGTCGGTCTCGTGAGATTTCATCTGAATTTCAAGGGGTGCTCGAATCTGGTTGGAATCGAGTGGCAGCTATTCTTCAAGGGATCGGAGTCGGAGAAATTGCAAATTTGAAGGAATTGGAAATTTCACTTTTGGATGACGGGGAAATGGCCCGGATTCATGGTGAGTTTTTACAGGATGCCACTCCAACGGACGTGATCACCTTCGAGCACGGGGAGCTCTTGATCGGGGTAGAGGAAGCTCAAAAGCAAGCGATCGAATTTGGAACTTCGGCAGATCGAGAGATCGCTCTTTATGGGATCCATGGAATGTTACATCTTGCGGGTTTCGATGACCGTGATCCGGCAGACGCAAAAATCATGTCACTTCGACAGGAGGAACTCTTATTGAAGGTCTTTCCGGGCCTTTAGATACGGTGATTCCCGTGTTTTTTCGCCTTATCGGATTCGGTGCATTGACACCTGAGAGCGGATTCCGCAAGCTCTCGCGCATGCTGGAAATTGGCCTTGCTGTTCCGGCTTAACGCACACCGAAAACGACACCGTGTATTCGAACGAAGATTATTTGATAGAGCTATTAGTTGAAGCGGGGCACATGACGGCCGAACACGCCGCTGAGGTCCGCAGCAAGTTGGGGGATGAACATTTAGTCCAGCATTTTCTTGATCAGGGCGACGTATCGGAGGGCAATATCGCCGAGGTGACCGCAGCTGGGTCCGGGACCCAGGTGGTGGATCTCCTCAATGCCTTCGTGGATCCGGTTTTTTCCAATGTGATGTCTCTCGAAGATTGCCGTAAATTCAATGCCGTTCCTTTTGCTGACGATGGCTCGTATTTAAGTGTCGCGATTGCTGATCCCTTGAACTTCGAAGTGACGGATGCTCTGCCTTTGGTGGTGGGCCGTGAAGTGAATTTCTATGCCGCGACCCCAACCGCAATTCACAGCGCCTGGCAGCAGGTTTTTGGCGAGGAAGTGGGGCAGTCCGAAGCGGCAGGCCTCACTGTTGTCGGTGCCGGGGGTGAAGACGACGGTGATGACGCCCCGGTAATTAAGTTGGTCTCTGGAATCCTTGTGGATGCCTTCAAGATGCGCGCGAGTGATATTCATATCGAGCCTCTTGAGACCTCCCTGCGTGTTCGAAACCGAATTGACGGAAAGCTCGTGGAAGTTGCCAATCATCCGAAAAAGCTCCTTCCCGCAGTGATCGCCCGTCTCAAGGTGATGAGTTCGACGATGAGTATTGCGGAGAAGCGCATTCCTCAGGATGGCCGTATTCAGATCAAGATGGGCGGGAAGGAAGTGGACCTTCGTGTTTCCTCGGTTCCCAGTAACCATGGAGAGAGTATCGTAATGCGTATTCTCGATAAGTCAGCCCTCAGTTTGGGGCTTCCCCAGCTTGGGTTCCTTTCAGATGACCAGGAGACTTTCCGCGAGCTGCTTGGGTTGCCCGACGGGATCATTCTGGTGACCGGGCCGACCGGGTCCGGAAAAACGACCACGCTTTATGCCTGTCTGAACGAGATCAATAAACCGGATAGGAAGATTATCACGGTTGAGGATCCGGTGGAATATGAGATGGCCGGAATTAATCAGGTTATGGTGAGGACCGACATTGGCATGACCTTTGCGGCTGCGCTGCGTTCGATGCTGCGCCAAGCGCCCAACATCATCATGGTGGGGGAGATTCGAGACAAGGAAACCGCGAATATCGCGATTAACGCCTCGCTCACCGGTCACCTGGTGTTCTCGACACTTCACACCAATGATGCTCCCAGTACCGTTGCTCGATTGTCGGATATTGGGATTAAAAATTTCCTAATCGCTTCGGCTGTTCGCGCCGTGGTGGCCCAGCGATTGGTCCGGAAGCTTTGCGACAAGTGCAAGGCTCCGGCGGTGCTCACTGAGAAGGAAATGCGCTCACTCAATATCGACCAGTCGGCTATTAATGAAGGGAACATCATGGGTCCTGTCGGTTGTGAGAGCTGTCGCGGTTCGGGATATCGGGGTCGAATTGGTATTTTCGAAATCTTCCTAGTAGACGACGAAGTGCGTCATCTGATTAACCAAAACCTCAGTACACCCCAGCTTCGCAGCCGGGCCCGGGAATTGGGAATGCGGACCTTGCGAGAGGACGGTATTCGTAAAGTCCTCGCCGGGATGACTTCGGCGGAGGAAGTCATTGGAGTCACTATGTCCGACTCGGAATAATTTTTTATTACACAACTTTTACTTTTCTTATTAAATGGATAACCAACAAGTCCTAGATCTTTTTCTTAGCCGCGGCATGGTCGACGGCGCTCTGGCACAGGACATTCTCTCGGAGGTCGAAAACAGCGGAAAGGAGGTCACAGAGATCCTCGCTGATTACCAGGTCATCTCGAATAAAAACGACATTTGGCCGATCATTGCTCAGGAATTGGGAACCGACTTCATCGATCTCGATGGATTCGAAGCTCCGGAAGCCTTGCTTAATCTCGTTCCGGCTGCAACCGCCCGCCTGCATGGAGCCTTCCCGGTGGGATATGACGATGCCGGACTGGCAATCGTGCTGACCGACCCTTTGAACCCACAGATCGTGGAAGACATTCGCTTCTCAATCGGTCAGGAAGTGCGCCTCTTAATAGCTGCTGATCATCTGGTTGAGGAAAAAATCAACGAATTTTACGGCGGCCAGGAAAAGGCCATGGATGATATCTTGAGCCAGCTGGACGGTGGCTTGAATTTTAAAGGAGGCGAGAGCGAGCTGGAAGATGAAGCGAACTCTGCTCCCATCATGCGCTATGTCGATCTGGTTCTCTATCAGGCGATTAAAGAAAAGGCCTCCGATATTCACTTCGAGCCATTTGAGGAGGATTTCAAAATTCGTTACCGCGTCGACGGATCACTCTATGAGATGGCTCCACCACCGGTACATCTGGCCCTGCCGATTATTTCCCGCGTGAAGGTGATGTCGAATATGAACATCGCGGAGCGACGGATTCCCCAGGATGGTCGCATCGTGAAGCAGGTCGGCGACCAGTCGGTCGACATGCGTGTTTCCTCACTTCCCACCCAGTATGGTGAGAGTGTGGTGCTCCGTGTGCTCGACCGAAATTCGGTGAATCTCAATCTCGATAATCTTGGATTGCCGAAATCGATTCATGAATACATTCATGACACCATTCGCATGCCCAATGGAATTTTCATCGTGACCGGGCCGACCGGAGCGGGAAAAACCACGACCTTGTACGCGGCTCTTCGTGAGATTAATACCATTGATTCCAAGCTACTTACCGCGGAGGACCCTGTGGAATATGATGTCGACGGGATTATTCAGGTGCCCGTAAACGAAGCCATTGGCATGGATTTCGGGAAAATCCTCCGGGCCTTCCTTCGTCAGGACCCCGATAAGATTCTTGTGGGGGAGATGCGGGACCTTGAAACCGCACAGATCGCTATTCAGGCTTCCCTGACGGGTCACTTGGTGCTTTCCACCTTACATACCAATGACGCCGCCGGAGCCATCACACGATTGGTCGATATGGGAACCGAGCCTTTCCTCGTGGCCGCGTCGCTTGAGGGAATTCTTGCCCAGCGACTTCTTCGAACAATTTGCGCTGATTGCAATTCTCCCTACGAGCCCAGCGAGGCCATTCTCAGTCAATTGGGAGTTTCTCCGCACGAACTGGGTGACAAGAGCTTCTTTACCGGGAGAGGCTGCAAAACCTGTGGTGAAACCGGATACAAGGGCCGCGCTGGTCTCTACGAGTTGCTCAATATCACCGACCCCATTCGTGAATTAATCATTGAGCGCGCTCCGAGCGTCGTCATCAAGCAGAAGGCGATTGAACTCGGCATGGTCACACTTCGTGAGGACGGACTTCGCGGTATCTACGAGGGCCGGACCACCATTGAGGAGGTCCTTAAATACACCTAATCAGAGCGAAAACTTGGAATTCCGATACGATTTCGGAATTTCAAGCTTCCACACCCTTTCACATCTTCTTTAGAACTACCCAACACACGTTCATTCTAATGGCAAATTTCCAATATATCGCACTCAACGCCAAAGGCGAGCAGACCACTGGCGTCGTGCAGGCCAATTCCGACGCTGAAGCGGCCCAGCAACTCCGGGGCCAGGGCCTTTACCCAACTCAAGTTGTCGAGGAAGGCAAAGGCAAACTCGCCGGGTCCACCGGCAAGAAGAAGGCTAAGAGGGGTAAGGGCGGCAAAAGTAAGCTTGGTGGCAAGATAAAGCCCAAGATTTTGATGATTTTCACTCGTCAGCTTGCGACTCTCATCGACTCGGGACTTCCACTTCTTCGCGGGCTCAATGTCTTGTCCAAACAGGAGCCCAATCCAAACTTGAAAGCGACCATCAATAATCTCGCCGATTCCGTGCAGGGAGGTTCGACTTTCTCAGAGAGCCTTGGCCAACATCCGAAGATTTTCAATAAGCTCTTTGTCAACATGGTGAAAGCCGGTGAGCTTGGTGGTGTTCTCGAAGTTGTTCTGACCCGCCTCGCGGAATACCAGGAGAAGGCCCATAAGCTGAAAGGGAAGATCGTCTCCGCGATGGTTTACCCTTTAATCGTGATGTTCATTGCGGTGGCTATCATGAGTTTCCTCATGCTCTTCATCGTGCCCAAGTTCCGTGCGATGTTCCAGGACATGGAAGGGGGCCAACTTCCCTTGATTTCGCGCGTGGTGTTTGGCTTTTCCGATTGGATGCTGGCTCGACCGTTCGTGCTGCCAAACTCTGTTTGGATTCTTATTGGTTGTGTTCTGGCTTGGCTCGGCTTCGCAGCTTGGACCCGCACCAAGAAGGGTCGTGTCATTGTTGATTCCATCAAACTCAAGGTGCCCATCTTTGGTGATATCCAGAGAAAGAGCGCGATTGCCCGCTTTACCCGGACGCTCGGAACTCTCGTGACTTCCGGTGTGCCCATTCTTCAGGCGCTCAATATTACCCGCGATACTGCAGGGAACGTGATCGTTTCCAATGCTATTGACGAAGTCCATAACGCGGTGAAAGAAGGTGAATCCATTGTCGCTCCGATGACCTCCTCGGGAATTTTTCCCAACCTCGTGACCTCCATGGTCGATGTGGGGGAGGAAACCGGTCAATTGCCGGAAATGCTACTGAAGATCGCCGACGTCTACGATGATGAAGTGGATGGCGCGGTGACTGCGTTGACCTCGATTCTGGAACCCATCATGATCGTGATTCTCGCGCTCGTGGTTGGCGCTATCGTCTTTGCGCTCTTCCTGCCACTTATTAAGGTCATTCAGCAGATGCAGGGCGGCTAGAAAATTGTCGATTGTATGCTGATTAAATCGAATTGATATTATCCGATGAAAATATTTTCACCGAATCCAAGCCTGTCCCGTCGAGGGTTCTCTTTAATCGAACTTCTCGTGGTGGTCGCCATCATTGTGATTCTGGGAGGGATTGTGATTGGGGCTCTCTCCAAGGTCAAAGATAGCCAGGCCAAAAAGCTGACGCAGGTTAATCTGCAAAATATTTCCCAACATGTGGAAAGCTATAAAACCGATAATGGAGCGTATCCTGTCGGTGAAACCCTCATCACCATTGAACTCTATAAGGCGCTGTCGGGAGATCTCTCCGGCCAGGGCGAGGACCCAACCGAGGAAATATATTGGCCTGATCTATTGAGAAAAGATTCGGCGATCGTTGGAATTACCCGTGGTCAGAGGACAATTCTTGATGGATACGGTCAGTCGTATCGCTATCGCTCTGCTCTCGATATCGATGGAAATCTAAACGATCTTGTGAAAAACGATGGAGCTTTCGATATTTGGTCGATCGGCCCTGACAACGAACCATCTGACGAGAACATCGATAGCAAGGCGGATAACGACCAAACCTTGGACGATATCTGGAAATAATTGATCTCTGAGTTCATTGGAACTAACTTCCACTTATTGGCGGGGGAGTCGACTCTTCCGCCTTTTTATATAATACCATGTCCGACGAGACACCTTCCTCCAAAAAGACCGCGCGCAAGGGCACGCGGAAAAAATCAGCAGCTAAAAAGACGGCTTCAAAATCAACTGAAGAATCTCCGTCTGAAAAGCTTCCTTCAGATGAGCCGGCTGCCAATACCGAGCTGGAAAAGAAAGCCTCTAAAAAAGCCCCTCGCAAAAAGTCCCGTGAACCCCGTGGTGGTGTTCGTGATGCTCGAAGCGAAGCTGCGAAATCCGATGACGCTGCGGGCGAGGAGCAATCCGAATCTGTCGAAAAACTTGTGCCGGATGATGCTCCTAACTCCAAAAAGCAGGAAAAACCGACAGACGAGGATCATGGTGAACAGCGCGAACGTCGTGGACGTAATCGCGGCCGGGGTCGCGGGAACAATCGCGAACGCGAGGTGAAGACCCGTCCGCCGGTCGATGAGGATCACCTTCGTAAGAAAGCGTGGAAGATTTATGAATCGGAAGTGACCGAGGAAGGACTCGCCCTCCTCGATGATTCTGGCCTTCGGGACTACGCCCGCGCCAGTTTCAATGCCGCCCGAATCTTTCTCGAAGAACAGGGGCGGATTCTGGAAAAAGAATTCCTAAAAAAGGAGAAAGAAAAGGATCAGGATTAACCCGAACAGCGGGCAATGGCATCAGCTAGAGCGGCCCGTTGATCGTCCCAGGTGGGAATGAATTCCTGCGCCACGAAGCCATCGTAGCCTGTTGCTTCGATGGCTTTCATGATGACAGGGTAATAGAGTTCCTGGCTTTCATCGATTTCATGACGTCCCGGTACGCCGGCGGTGTGGTAGTGGCCAATGTAAGCAGAAGCCTTTTTGATTGTCGCTACTACATCGCCCTCCATGACCTGCATGTGGTAGATGTCGTAAAGAAGCTTAAAGCGCGGGGAATCGAGCTTCTCACAGAGGGCGATTCCCCAGTCCGTGTGGTCACATTGGTAGTCCGGATGATCCACCTTGGAGTTTAACAACTCCATGATCAGGGTGACGCCGTGTTTGTCGGCTAGGTTGAGCAGGGGCTCCAGACCCCGCGCGCAATTTTCGATCCCCTCGGCGTCGCTCAGGCCCTCCCGGTTTCCGGAAAAGGTGATGACATTGGGAATTCCCGCCTCGGCCGCCTCGGGAATCAGTTTTTGGTAAATCTCCAGTAGGGTCGCGTGGTGCTCTAGTTTGTTGAAGGCTCTTTCGATGCAGCCCAGTCCGCTTTGATGCTCGGGAGCCGCAGTTATGGGGCAGCTCAGGCCAAAGGACGTAATTTCGGCCACTTCGTGCGGATGGAGGAGGTCAATTCCCTGAATTCCCAGATCCCTGCACCATTCCGCGAGTGTGGAGAGGGGGGTGGACTCAAAGCACCAGCGACAGACCGAATGTTGGTAAGACATTTGAGAATCCTAGAGGGCAACCAATCCTGCGCAAGCACTAGCCGATACCTTTTCAGGCACAAGTCCTCTTTCCTCTCGCTGGCGCAAAATAAGCCATTCGACGCCTCCCAAAAACTCTCTCAAATTTTTCCCAAAGGATTTCACCTTTGAGATGTCTCCCCCTGAGAAAAGAATGCCTTATTGTGTCCCAAGAAATCTTTAAAACCTCAATAGTGCACCTGCTTGGTAAGAAAAAGGCGGGCCCTAAAAAGGTATCCCTGAAAAATGTCTTTGCCTAAGAGGAACCTCCTCTCCTGCGATATGCCTTTGGACTCTGGGCTTTTCCAAGCCCCAAAAAACTTGACTCTCAGGCCATCTCCCCTGACATCAACGCCGCCATGTTGACGATCAAGAAAATGACCAAGGCCCTAGGGGGGCGGGTTCTCTTTGAAGAGGCCGATATGACCATCAACTGGGGTGAGCGTGTGGCATTGGTTGGACCGAATGGCGCGGGGAAGACAACCCTCTTTAAAATTATCCTTGGTGAGGAAGATCGGGATTCAGGAACCTTTGACCTCGATGAGTACGGCATGGTCGGCTATCTCGCTCAGGAAGCTGGAGATCCTGGCGAAGCGACCATTCTTGAAATTTCCATGGGAATTAGTGAGGAGCTGCAGACAGTCATGGCGACAATGCGGACCGCCACAGATGATAGCGATGAGTATGGCAAAGCCCAGGACCGCTATGAAGAACTCAACGGATACCAACTTGAGCCCAAAGCCAAAAAGATTCTGGCTGGACTGGGGTATTCGCAGGAAGATTTCGCCCGACCTGCGAGCATGTTTTCTGGTGGGTGGGTCATGCGCACCCACCTGGCACGACTTTTGGTCGAAGAGCCCGATCTTCTCATGCTTGACGAGCCAACCAACCACTTGGACCTTCACTCATTGATGTGGTTTCAAAAATACCTGCAACAGTATCCGGGGGCGCTTCTCATCATTTCCCACGACCGGTCCTTCATGGATGGCGTCATCGAGAAGGTATACGAGATCGATGAGATGAGACTCGTTTCCTTTGCGGGGAATTATACCAAGTATCTGCAACTCAAAGAGGAGCGCTACGATCAGCAGTTAAAAGCCTTCTTGAATCAGAAGAAGGAAATTTCCCGAATTCAGGAATTTATTGATAAATTTCGTTCGGTTGGGTCCAAAGCGTCACAAGTGCAGAGCCGTGTGAAAATGCTTGAGAAGATGGAGCGTCTTCCCAAGCCACGTAAACCACGCAAACTTTTCCATTTCCACTTTCCCCAGCCACCTCGTTCTACGCAGCGTGTCATTTCACTTGAGAATGTCAGCAAGGCCTACGACGACAATGTTCTCTACACTAATCTCGATGTCTTTATCGAGCGGGGTGATCGTATCGTTCTCGTCGGGCCAAACGGATCAGGTAAATCGACTCTCATGAAAATGCTCGCGGGCATTGAAAAGGGCGATGCCGGAAAGCGCAACGTCGGAACAACGACCAAGATTGGTTACTTCTCCCAGCACCGTGCCGCGACTCTTAATGAGAATAACAGCGTTCTTGAAGAAGTGGTTGATGCTGGTGGCGGGATGCGTGAGAACGAAGCTAGGTCCATTTTGGGATCATTCCTCTTCAAGAAGGACGATGTGCAAAAGCGAGTCGGAGTTCTTTCCGGTGGAGAGAAGAGCAGGCTTTCGCTGGTGAAATTCCTCGTGGATCCCCCGAACCTCCTTCTGATGGATGAGCCGACGACTCACCTTGATATGACCTCGATTGAGGCCTTGGTCTCTGCGTTGAAGCAATATGAAGGAACGCTCGTTTTCATCTCTCACGACGTGCACTTCATCCGCTCTCTCGCCGAGCACACCTGGCACGTCGCCGACGGAGAGGTGAAGAAATACTCCGGCGGCTACGACTACTACCTGCAGAAGTCCGGCGCCTTTGGTGACGACTTCTTTGATGTTTAACTGTGGCGGCGCTTTTCAAGCGCCTCGCCTCGACTAGAGTGGTGGCACGGCGCTTGGAATACTCATTCTGGGTACTTTGAGCGCTGCCAAGTCATGACTCGCAAAATCGTTCACATCGATATGGACTGCTTTTATGCAGCGATTGAGGTGCGCGATGATCCCTCGCTGGAGGGGAAGCCGGTGGGAGTGGGTGGAAGTTCAGGTCGGGGAGTGCTGACAACGGCGAATTACGAAGCTCGGAAGTTTGGGTGCCATTCCGCGATGCCGGTTTTTAAAGCGAAACAATTGTGTCCGGAGATTATTCTGACTCCGGTTCGATTTGATGTCTATCGCGAGGCTTCGAATCAGGTGAGGGTAATTTTTGGGAGATACACGGATCTCGTCGAACCGCTATCTTTGGATGAAGCGTATTTGGATTTGAGTCATCGCAAGGAATCTGGGGAGGCTTTGGCACAGGAGATTCGGGAACGGATTTATGAAGAGACCAAGCTAACAGCGTCCGCCGGGATTGCGCCGAATAAGCTGATCGCGAAAATTGCCAGCGATTGGAACAAGCCGAACGGGCAGCTTGAGGTGAAACCGGAGGAAGTGGATGGCTTTATGCGCGGGCTACCGGTTGCCAAGCTCAATGGCGTTGGGAAGAAAGGGCAGGAGACATTGGCCAAGTTGTCGGTGTCGACCTGCGGAGATCTACAACGATTTTCCAAGATCGAATTGGCCGAGAAGTTGGGGCGTTGGGGGCTTGAGCTTTTTGAACGCAGTCGCGGCAGGGATGATCGAGAAGTCTCGGTTGATCGCACGCGGAAGTCTCTTTCCAAGGAGCGGACTTTCTCGGAAAACATCGACGACCTCGACTGGCTGATGAATGTCTTAAGAAAGCTTCGCGTCGAGGTTGAGGAATCGGTCGTGCGGAAGTCGGATCAGGACGTGAAGTCCCGTGTCGTGAAGTTGAAGTTTGATGACTTCACGCAAACAACTGCCGAAACGGCGGGGAGTGAGATGGAGGAATCGGTTTATGAAGATCTCCTGCGCTTGGCGTGGAGTCGAGGGGAGGGCAAGTCGGTGAGACTTCTGGGCGTGGGAGTGCGCTTTGCCTCAGAGGATGATCAAATGAACTTACTTTGAGAAATCAGCTACAGTGGTGTGGAGAGCTTGGTCGGTCTTGACGCTTTTGACCCTGGGCTTGGTTCGATGGTAGTTGGTATCGAGGAGGATGACCTGTAGGCCTTGTCCTTTGGGGGCCGTGGTCTTGGAATGATAATTTCTTTTTGAGAAGGGCCATGTCTTCGGTGTCGCCGTAGATGTTGTCGCCCATGAAAAGGAGGAGTTGGGGCTTTTACTGGGCAAGCACTTTCCAGACTCCGAGGGTGTCGCGCTTTGTATTGTAACAAGAACCAGCCGCGACACGGGTGATGGCAACTTCAGCCAGAAGAGGAAGAGTGAAGAGAAGACATTTTATAACCGCAAAGTTTAGTTGATGAGAGTTGCGGAAAGGGCCTCGGTCACTAGTTCATCGGATTCAGGGAAAATGGTGCGGAGGTCGAGGAAGAGGGCATCGTCGGTGGTGTAGCCGACGACTGCGGCGTCACCATTTCGGAGTTTCCGGGCGAGTTTGGGAACGGATTGGTTCCTCGGGACAATCTTGATTGCGATGGACGGGATTTCACTGCGCGGCATCGTGCCTCCACCGGGACGGGCGGTGGTGTTTTCGATCGAAATCTCGGCGTGTTCACCGGGGAGATTCGCAATGATTTTTTCTGCCCGTATTTTGAGCGCTTCGATTTCGGCCCGCAGGAAAGTAAGGACGGGAACGTCGCTTTGAGTGGGATCGGCTTTAGTTTCGAGGTATTGATCAATCGATTCCTGAAGCGTGGTGAGGATGAGCTTGTCGCAGCGCACCGCGCGGAAGAAGGGTTCCTTCTTAATCTTGGCGACCATATCGGCGCGGCCTCCGATAATCCCGGATTGCGGGCCTCCGAGGAGTTTGTCGCCGGAGAAGATGACGAGGTCGATTCCGCGCTTCAGGCATTCCAGCGGAGTAGGCTCGTGCTCGATGGGGGCGAGTTTGTCGGTGTCCATCATAGCGCCGGAGCCGAGGTCTTCGACGAGAGGGAGACCGTTGTCGTGGGCGAGTTTGGCGATCTCGGGGATCTCGGGTTCGCCGATGAATCCATCGATGTAGAAATTGGAACGATGGACTTTTAAGATGAGCGCGGTTTGCGGAGTGATTGCTTTTTCGTAATCGTGCAGGTGCGTTTTGTTGGTCGCGCCGACTTCCACAAGTTTGGCTCCGGAGGTTTCGAGGATTTCGGGAATGCGGAAGCCTCCGCCGATTTCAACGAGCTCGGAGCGAGAAACGATGACTTCGTTTTTGCTTTCCTCGACTAAAGTGCGAAGCGTAAGAACGAGAGCGGCGGCGCAATTGTTGACAGCAGTGGCGGCTTGGGTTTCGAGGAGACAGGCGAGGGCTGTTTCGAGATAGCCGGCTCGTTTTCCTCGTGCGCCTGAGGGGAGATCGAATTCGAGGTTGGAATAGCCGGTCGCGATTTTCTGGAGGGCAGTGGCGGCACGGGGTCCGAGGGGCGAGCGTCCGAGATTGGTGTGAATGAGGACACCGGTGGCGTTGATGACGGGTTGGAGGCGGGAGCTGGCGAATTCGCGGAGGACCTTTTTGGTGGAGGCTTCGATTTCTTCGCGGCTGTGTTCTTCGTCGGCGAGAAGGAGCTGGCGGTAGCGGTCGATTTCGCGACGCACGAAGAGATTAATGAGGGGGCGGGGAAGCGAGACGTCCGGGGCTAGGGCGGCGGCGAGTTTTTCGACAGACGGGAGGGCGGCAAGTTTGCTCATCGTGTTGGTGGGAGGAGTTTAGCGCATTTTCATTTCAAGTCCACCCAGCGAATGCCGTCATCTTCGAATGTGATTTTTCGTTGTTTGTAGAGGGAGCCGAGGGCCTTCTTGAACATCTTTTTGCTGACGCCGAGTTCGCGGTTGATTTGATCGGCGGGACTGCGGTCGCTGAGGGCCCAGAAGCCGCCACGGCTCGCGAGTTCTTTTTCGAGGTGGGATTCAAGGTCGGCGATTTTTCCTAGGCCGGGTGCGTAGAGCGAGAGGTCGATTTTCCCGTCGCGTCGGACTTCGGAGACGTAGGCTTTTACTTTGTCGGCGTAAAAGAGCTCCTGGAAGACCTGGTTGGCGAAAAGGAGACCGGAGTATTTTCCATCGACGATGGCCTTGTAGCCCATTTCGGTTTTTCCAAAGAGGAGAACGTCTACTTCATCTCCCGCGGAGTAGGGCGGGTAGTCGGTGGGGAAGTATTTTGAGATGCGTTGCGAGGCGACGAGGCGGTCGGTTTTGGTGTCGAGATAAACGTGGACCACGACGGGTTGGCCGACTTTGGGAAGGCTGCGTTGTTCGCTGAAGGGAAGGAGGAGGTCTTTGGCCAGTCCCCAGTCGAGGAAAGCTCCAAGACGGCTGGAAGCGAGCACGGTGAGCGCGCCGAACTGTCCGGGCAGGACCTTGGGCGTTTTTTCGGTGGCAATGGGGCGGTCTTCGGAGTCGTTGTGAATGAAGACGGTGGCTTTGTCGCTGGAGTCGGTGAGGCGTTCGTTGCGCGGGAGGAGGATTTCCCCAAGCTCGCCGCCATCGAGAAAGGCCCCGATGGGAGCTTCTGTGAGAATGGGGAGGGTGACGAGGTCGCCGATTTTTGCCATGCCGGAGGCTATCGGGCTTTCGTGGCTACGTAAACCGTGCTCTCAAAGTCTTCGTCCTGGATGGGATTATGGAAGGGGACGATGTGGGAGCTGCAGCTTTCGAAGACTTCATTGAGAGAAGCCATAAAGGATTTCTCGGGTGGGTCGTCGGACCAGAGGCCGAAGACGCCGCCGGGTTTGATTTTTTCGGCGAATTTTCCAAGTCCTTCGGTGGAGTAGAATTCGGCGTTATCCTGTGTGAGAAGGTGGGCGGGGGAATGGTCGATATCGAGGAGGACGGCGTGGAATTGCTCGATTTCAGGGGTGTATCCTTCGTTGAGTGAGAGGTGAAAAAAATCACCGAGGACGTAACTACAGCGCGGGTCGTCGTTGAGTCCTTTGCCGAGGGGGACGAGTTCCTTTTCGTGCCATTCGATGACCGGTTTGAGGTAATCGACGATGCGGAGGGAGCCCACGGAATCGTGCTCCAGGGCCGCCCGGGCGGTGTAGCCTAGTCCGAGGCCGCCCACCACGATGTCGAGTTTCTCGTCCGGGAAGGCTTTTTCTACGGCGGCGACTCCGAGATAGGAGAGTTCCTGCTCGACCACGGTGAAGAGAGAGGACATCAGGAAGGAGTTCCCAAGAATGATCTCGTAGATTTCCTTGTTCTCCAGCGAGAGCACGGTGCGTTTCCTAAGAATAAGGTCACCGAGAGGGGTTTGCTGGTAGTCGATTTCTTTAAACCGTGGGATTTGCGGCATGTCGGAGGTTTAGAAGAGATGGGAGAGCCCGGCGAGGTCTAAAAAAAAGGGAAAAACCTTCTTGCCTCAAGTGCGCTGCAATTATACTCCCCGCGCGTCCGAAACGACAATGACCCGTTCGTCTAATGGTTAGGACTCCAGATTTTCATTCTGGCAATAGGGGTTCGATCCCCCTACGGGTTGCCAAAAGGCCGCTGATACTTATTGAGTTCAGCGGCCTTTTGGTATTTCGAGAGTAAGAAGTTTGCTGGCCTATTTTTCTTTCGTCGTTTGGCAAACCAGACGGTTTGTGTGTTTTCATCAGATTCCTTTTCAGAAACATGGTGGCGACCATATCGTGCTTGTTGGCACAGTATTTGAGGCCTTATTGAGAGTTGATAACTGGTGTGAGAGTAGGAAGCATAATTGGACGTGCGCAAGTCTGAGGCTTGCAGTTTATGAGGAATGCAGTCAGAGAAGGGCTGTGGAATTTGCGGTGGTTCTCAAGGCGGTGCTGCCCATTTATCTTTTGGTAGGGGTGGGCATGGCTTTGCGGGGGTTCAAAGTCTTGACGGAGGATATGGAGAAGGGCTTGCTGAAAATGGTGATTCACTGTCTCTATCCTTGTCTCATTTTGGATAAGACCTTGGGGAATGATTTGGTGCGTCAGAGTTCGGTCTTGGCTTGGGGTGTTGGGCTGGGGTGTGGCCTGGTGTTGATCGGGATGTTGTTGTCTTATTTGACGGGGATGATTCTGGGTCTGAAGCCGGGGACGGGTCGGCGGACCTTTTGTGTTTCGGCGGGGGTGCAGAATTACGGTTATACCGCGATTCCGATCCTATTGACCCTGGCTCCGGTCCTCGGAGGTGATGAACGGGTGCTGGGGGTGATGTTTGTGCATAGTCTTGGAGTGGAGATCGCGATCTGGATGGTGGGAGTGATGGTTCTGACCGGGTCGGTGTTTGGGAATCCCAAGTTGCTTATTAACGGTCCGATCGTGGCGGTGATTTTGGGGGTTGGCTTGTCGTCGACGGAAGGGTGGCGTTTTTTTGATCTGGAGAATGGCCCCATTGTCGGGTCGGTGACCCGTCAGACGATGGGATGGCTGGGGGCCTGTGCCTTCCCGATGGGGCTGATGCTGATCGGGGCGACGATGTATGATTTTATTGGGAAAGAGCGTCTCTCGGCCAAAATCGGCATCGGGGGACTGGCGGTACGATTGGTGGTGATGCCGTTGGTGATCATGTGTGCAGCGAAGTATCTTCCGCTGCTTCACGAACTGAAGCTTGTCCTTCTGGTGCAGGCGACGATGCCGGCGGCAGTATCTCCGGTCTTTGTGGCGCGGCACTATGGGGGAAGCCCAGGCGTGGCGGTGCAGGTAGTAATGGCGACTTCGATTGTGGGACTTTTCACAATCCCGTTATGGATTTCCTGGGGAGTTCGGTTTATCTTCCCCTAAAACTCTGCGTTTAGTTTTCCTCATCTGCATCTTCTCTTCAGCAATTTTCGCCGAGGAAAGGGCGACTCCCAAAAACGCGCTCTCAATACTGGCGGAACGTCTTTTGGGCAAGAATGCCGGAGATCGATTTTTCTATGACCCGACAAAAACAGGGCCGTATCCTTCAGATGAAGATGGGTTCAAGTTTGAGGATGTGGCATTTGCCTCTGCTGATTGTGCATGGCCAGAACGACAAAGTGGTGCCGATTGGACAGGGAGAGATCTTATTTAAGAGAGCCAAGAGGCCAAAGTTCTCTTTGAAAGTCGAAAAAGTAGGGTGCAACAATGCCCTGACGATGAACGATGGAGCATGTTAGAAAAAGATACTGGCATGGCTCGATGAACTATTGAAGTGATCTCCTCGTTTGCATTCTGCGGAAAATGCGAAATGATACTGCCATGAAGCGTGGATTAGCCGTTTTTGCCGGATTGGTTCTCTTTGCCCAGGGAGAAGAGAAGAAAGTTGTGCAGGGTCATGTTTTTGCGTGGCCATTCACCGAGGTGGAGAAAATGCAGCCCCGGGGCGGAAGCTCCAAGGGAACCAAGGTGACGCTCGATGAAAATGCTTCAGCTCACTGGAAGAAACTGCAGTCGGCTGATCTGGGGGATTTGGAAAAGGACCGGCAGGCCATTCTGGCGATGACGGGGAGTCACCGGGTTAGTTTTGATTTTATCGAGACGATGGGGTTCGCGGAAGGCTACCAGCCACCCAAGCCTTATTTCTCATGGGGAACGGAGCATGTGCAAGTAATCAAGCAGGAGGATAAATTCATCAGCTTGCAGCACACTCTGGTAATGTATTTCAAAGACAAGGACGGGAAGGAATCCGGACCGATGGTGATGAAGCATTGGCGGCAGGATTGGACCTTTGAGGACACCGACTTGCACACCTATCGAGGTGAAAACACCTGGGCGCGGAAGAAGCGTTCTCCCAAGTCGGTCAGGGGAACCTGGAGTCAGGCCGTTTATCAGGTGGATGATTCACCGCGCTATGAAGTGATCGGGAAGTGGTCCCATCAGGGCGGAATGTCGGTTTGGACGAGCGAGTCGTGCTGGCGGCCTTTGCCACGGCGGGAGTTTTCGGTGCGCGATGACTACAACGTACTTGAGTGCGTTCACGAGATTACGGTGAACCCGACGAGCTGGATGCATCTCCAGAATAATCGGAAGGTGATCGCGAAGGATGGCAAGCTGGCGAAGTATGTGGGTCAAGAGCTGGGCGTGAGCCGCTACGAGAGAATCACCGCTCCGTCTTTGATGGCAGCAGAGGAGACTTTGAAGAAGACCGGAGCCTACTGGGCCGAAGTTCGCGAGATGTGGAATGAGGTCTATCGCACTAAGGATCGCTTTGGATTGAAATCGAAAGTGGACGACAAGAAATTGTATGCGCTGCATTTTGGCTACGCTGCGCAAGTGGAGGGGGGCAAATATGATGCTGAAGCGGGTCGCAAGCATGCGCGTGAAACGATTTCCAAATTTCTGACGGAAGGTAAGCTGAAAAAGGAAGGAAAGTATTAGTGCCGCGGCTTCACGTCGTTTGTGGCCCTGCGGGTGTTGGTAAAAGTACCTACGGGAAGACACTGGCGGCAGAGAAGAGAGCCTGTTTTTTGGACAGTGACACCGTAACCGAACCGGTGGTGCGGGCTGGAATGGAGTTGGGTGGATTTGATCCCAATGATAGGGATTCTGGGGTGTATCGCGCTGCATTTCGTACGGCGGTTTACGAATGTCTTTTTCAAACGGCGGCGGAGAATCTTCCGCATGTCTCGGTAGTGCTGGTGGGACCGTTTACTTCTGAAATTAGAAAGGCGGAATGGCCTGATGAATTGGCCGAGCGATTTTCCTGTGAGGTTGAGGTCATCTTTGTGACCTGTCCAGAAGACGAGAGGTATCGCCGAATCAGGGGGCGGGAGAATCCTCGCGATGAATTAAAGCTGGCAGATTGGGAGGGCTATCTTAAGGGGGTCGACCTCAGGCCGCCGGCCTTTGATTATCGGGAAATAAGAACACACAGCCGAATAAACAATCGGGCCTCCTCGCAGGCCTCGCCGTAATGACTGGCGCTAGCCGGGGACGCGATCGGTGGTGATGCCTTTAATGGCCTCATCACGGCGGTGACAAGTCCTGGTCCCCACAGCCTCCTTGCCAATGCTCCTAGAGGCTTTGATTCGGCGCCTTATGACTCCACGGGAGGAAGTTTGGGAACATTTATCCTCACCACGATTCCCGCACCTTCGTCAATGCTGCTTGGGATACTTGAATTGCTTCCATGGCTTCGCCGACGTCGGTGGATAAATTCAGACACCTTCCTTTGAGAAAACATGAGGAACAGGTGTAAGCCATCTCCGCTGTTATTTCATTTAGGGGTGAGAAAGGGCAGGTAGAGTTACCTGTCCTTTCGCATTTCTATCGGCCATAGGCTCTCAGCTTTTTCTTTCTCAGATACTCAAGGAAGCGCTCTTTGGCGATCAAGTCCGGGTTTGCCTTGTAATTGACGAAGGGATTGTTGGTTCCGTATTTCGACCAAGGACCGCGGGGGACTTGCGAGAATTCGATGAAGCGCCAGTGGCATTGCACTTTGTTGCCGACCTGAAGGAAGTCCCGGACAGCGGGAGAGATGTCGATACCGGCATTTTGGTTTTTGGCGTTCTTGGGCTTTTTATTTCCAAAAACATACTCCCAGTCGTCGGTGGTAAAGGGACCGCAGTCCTCCCACTGGGCGTAGCAGACGCGCTTGTTGGAGACGATCTGGACCCACCGTCCCTTGCAGACTGTTTGGCCAGGGCGGGGACGGTAGTGTTTGAACCAGGGAATGGCGCGGGCGGCTTCCGGTTTGTGGGCCTTGTGGTTGATGCAGTCGTTGTAGGGCAGGGCGACGTAGAATGGATTGAGTCTGGGAGTGAAGCCTTTTGGGATATAGCCGCGTCGGAAGGCCGGGTCAGGATTGTCGTAGCCGCCGTAGTTTTGTTGCCAGTTTTGATCCCAGGAGGATTTGTTATTGGGGGTGGGATTGTTTTGGGTCGGCTTTTCGCCAATCCAGAAGACCGTGGCGGTGATGAATTGCTTCCAGTGGTATTGGGTCTTCTCGTATTGGAACGGGTTGGGAGGGGCCGGTACGATTGTCACCTTTGGGCCCGTCTGGGCGGAAGCCGGGACGATGATTAACAAAGCTAAAATGACGGCGGGTGTTCTCAAGAGAGCGTGTGTTTAGCAGTTTGAGCGGGAAATTCCAGTCTTTCAGGGAATTAAGGTCTAGGCTTGCCGCCGCTGCCTCGGAAAGAGAGAGTATGCGCCGTCAAGATGCGTTGTTTTTACTCACCAGATTTTCACCTAGACCTTCCGGAAGGGCACCTGTTTCCGATGGAGAAATATGAAGTCTCCAAAAATATGCTGATCGACGGCGGAGTTCTCAAGGGGGAGGAGATTGTCGAAGTGAGGGCGGCGGATGCCCATGTGATGCGCCGGGTGCATGATAACGATTATCTTTCCAAGATTTACTACGGTCAGCTGGATCGCAAGGAGCAGATTTTATTGGGCCTTCCGGTCACCCCGAAGCTTTACACGAAGAGTGCGACCGAGGTGGAGGCGACGCGGCAGGCTTGCTACGCCGCCTTGCAAGATGGTGCTGCGGCGGTCTTGGCGGGAGGGACTCATCACGCCTTCAGGAACCACGGCGAGGGATACAATGTTTTTAACGATATTGCGATTGCGATTCGGGATCTGCAAGTGCAGCGACCCGGTATCAAGATCATGGTGGTGGACACCGATGCACATCAGGGAAATGGGACGAACAGCGTGTTGGAGAATGATCCCAATGTCTTTACCTACTCCATTCACGTGGGGCGTCCGGGTAGCAAGGTGAATGGCTCGATGGATGTCGAGACCGTACGTTATGTGGAGGGGGATATGTATCTTAAGCAATTGTTCACCACGCTTGCGGCAGCGCTCGATGTCTTTTCGCCCGACCTAGTAATCTGGATTGCGGGAGCGGACAACCATCGCAACGACCGCATGGGTCAGATGTTGTTGGATCTGAAGGATTTCGTGCGTCGCGACGAGGTGATCCTTCGCGCCTTTATGAAGAATCGTATTCCGATCGTAATTCTTTATGGCGGGGGATACAATCGGCAGCAGGAATACACGGCCAAGATTCATCGTAATACCATCGCGACGGCAGTGAAAGTATCCCGCGAAGTGCACCGGCCCCGTCCAATTTTTTAAAAGCTTCCTGAGATGAAGAGCTTTGCGATTGTCGGAGCGGGTGCAGTGGGGAGTTACTACGGAGCGCGTCTCGCCGCGGCAGGGAATGAGGTGCGTTTTTTCTTGCGGTCTGACTTCGACGAAGTCAGCCGGAATGGAATTAAAGTGAAGAGCATTCACGGGGACTTTAATTTGCCGGAGGTTGATTGCTTTCGCTCTCCCGAAGAGGTCGGGAAAGTGGACGTCGTGATCGTGGCGTGGAAGGCCACGGCGAATGATTATTTTGAGGCGGTGATCGGGCCGATGTTACACGAGGATACGACTATTTTGACTCTGCAGAATGGGATGGGGAATGTAGAGCGGTTGAGCGAGTTGTTTGGACTGGAGCGGGTTTTGGGGGGAATGTGTTTTGTTTGCATCAATCGGATGAAGGCCGGGGTGATTCATCACGTGGGAGGGGGATTGATTGTGATGGGGGAAGTGCAGCCTGCATCGACAAATCGATTGGAGGTATTGGTGGATATTTTTGAAGCGGCGAAGATCGCTTGTCAGGGCGCGCCGGTCTTGGAGTTGGTGCAGTGGCGGAAGTTGGTCTGGAATATTTCCTTCAATGGTCTCTGTATTACCGAGGGAGGGATTACGACGCGGGATCTTTTGGCGCAGGATGGAGGAGAAGAACGGGTGCGTGCAATCATGGCCGAGGTGGTAAGTATTGCAGGGGCGCTGGGTTATGAAATCCCAGCGGAGTTTATCGATGATCAAATCGAGATCACCGGGCCGATGGGGAGCTACCGCCCGTCTAGCATGATTGATTTCATGGAAGGACGGGAAGTGGAGCTTGAGTCAATTTGGGGCGAGCCTTTGCGAAGAGCGAAGGCTGCCGGAGTTGAGACGCCTCTCACCGATACGCTTTACGAAGAACTTTTGCGGACAGTTTCGAAGACCCATTGATACTCGGAACTGATTTGATCCGTGAGAGGCTTTTGAAGGTGTCCGGGAAGGACTCCCCAGGTGTAGGTTTCGATTTCGAGGTGCGGACAAGCTTTGGGATTCTCTTGAAGATAGTTCAGTGCAGCTTCCGCGTGATCGAGGGTTGACCCAAGCGGGGCCAGGGGTTCGGAATAGAGAGGGACGTGAAAATGAATCCGTCCTTCGGAGGCGTTTGTGGGTCCGGTGAACTCCGGAAGGTCCTTGAAGCGGGTGAGTGGGGCAGTGTTGAGGATAACCTGGTGAAGGTAGGTCGGTTCGTTGAATTGTTGAATCGCCGAGAGGGCCTCATCGTTTTGCGGGTTGAAAGAGAGGGCGTTGGAGAGATGAATTTTGGAAATACGAAGACCGGCGTCAGTGAGGGTTTTGAGGGACTGATTGCAGTCATCAAATTCGAGGGCGAAGTGACAAGTGTCGTAGTTGATGCCGATGTGTTTGCGAATAGGCTCCTGATCATAGTCCTTACTTTCGCACCATGAGAAAAAGCGCTTGAAGAAGGCGAGCGTTTCCTCGGTGTTTTCGAAATGACCGAGAGGCTCGGGTTCGAGTCCGAGGTGGAGGTCTTTTCCTGACTTGGCTGAGAGGTGTTCGATCGTGAGAGCCAGCGAGTAGAGGTTCTCGAAAATGAGTTGTTCGTCTGCTTCGAATTCTTTGAAGGAACCGGGAAGGGTGGAAACCGATCCACCGGAATCGGCTGGGCAAAGGCGATCAATGATGGTGAAGAGTTGCTCGGTGTAGACGAGACGGGCGAGTTTGGTCCAATCGGGTTGGTAGACCTTTTCCTTCACGCTGGTTCCGTGGAATGCCCCGTAGGGAAATCCATTGATGGTAAAGATGTAGCAGTTCTCGGATTCAAGCCAGGTCCGGAATTCATCGAGGTGGTTTTTCTCAAGTAACTCGCCAGCTGCTTGAGCCGAAAGTCGAAGGCCGATCGCGAAAGGCTTGTTGGGCGAAACGCGATCGCGGACTGCCACAACATCGTTTTTGAGAACGTGGAGGGTTTCCGCCCAGGTTTCGGCTGGATGGATGTTGGTGCAGTAGGCAAGATGGTGGTCAGGAGAGAGCTTCACGGAGTGTTCAGGTGCCAGCTCGATCTTGCTTGGCGATGGCGGCAGGGGAAAGGACGGAGTTTGGGGAATGAGGCTTCTTTGCATGGTATGGCGGGTTCTTTCGAGAAGTATCTCATATATAGATATGGAGTTTTTGCGTGCTTCATTGTCTAAGATTTGCTTACTATCAAGGTGTCGCACGCTTCTTGATGATTCGAATTTCAATCAAATCTCTCTTTTTGATTTCTACAACTGCCGTTGGAGTTTCCAGTGGTGCGGTCGTTCAGAATAAGAGCTCGTCGTCAACGGCATTGTCGTTCTCGTCATTGGTTGGGGACGGGGATTTGATTAATGCGGGCTCGAGTGATTTGATCTTGAGTGCAGTTTCCGCCTCGAACGCCAGTTTTCCGGGGAGTGGCATGACCGAGGGAAGTTACTCCGATACTCCAGGTGAAAATACCTTTTTTGAGGCAGGACTGCATTTTCCGGCGACCGCGACCTTTGATCTGGATGTGGTGAGTCATCCTTTGGGATATGATTTGGGTTCAATCGTAAGCTTCATGGGCTGGTCAGCGCAACATTCCGATCAGGTTTATTCGGTGGAAATCAAGAAAGTGGGATCAGCCTCATTTTCTTCTCTGACTTCTGTTGATTATCGAGCCTTCACCGGAGTGACCCAGCCAAGCTACGAGACCCGTGTGGAGATTGAGGATGACGCGGGTAGATTTCTCGCGAGTGGGGTGGAAAGTATTCGATTCACTTTTGATGCTCCGGGAATTGTCAACGGGTCGGGAGATACCATGATTCGTGAGATTGATGTTCATGGTGCGCCCTCGGCGCTGATGATTACTTCCCCGGTTCCCCGGCAGGTTGTTCAGAGAGACGGGAATGATCAGGCCGATATTTTGATCGAGGGAAGCTATGTGAATTCTCCTGATTCAATTGAAGCTCGAGCCGTAGTCCTTGGATCGGGAAACAGCGGGACGGATACGGAGTGGGAGGTAATTGATTCGTCGCCGTCATCGGGATCTTACAGCGGAACCCTGGAAAATGTGTCGGCGGGTGGTTGGTATACTATTGAAGTAAGATCGGTGACTGTCGGGGTTCCTTCGGGAATTTACCAAGTGGGGAAGATTGGAGTGGGAGATATTTTCATTACGGCGGGGCAGTCTAACTCGGCGAACTTTGGTGGGCCGGCTTTTGATCCGCTTGATGATCGCGTGTCGGCGGTGACCTTGACCGATGTTCCGCAAGTTTTGGCGCCGTGGGTGAAGGGTGCCGACCCGCAACCTTTTGCCGATGGGCCTGGTGGCTCTGTTTGGTCCAGACTGGGTGAGCAGCTGACTTCGGAGCTCGATATTCCGGTGGCCTTTCTCTCGCTTGGGGTGGGTAGTGCGCCGATCTCGTTTTGGACCTTTCCAAGTCCCAACTATAACAACCGCCTCAAAAAGGGGATTCAATATTTTCCTCCCAACGGATTTCGTGCTTTTTTATGGCACCAAGGTGAGAGGGATTCCTCAGACGGTAAATCTAAGGGTTTTTACGTTGATAACTTGCAGTCGATTATCGCACAGAGCCGGATCGATGCGGGATGGAATATTCCATGGTATGTTGCGGAAGTGGCATACCAAAGTTCGACCGCTTTTGGAAATCGCGAGGTAATCACGGCAGCCCAGCGCGATGTCGCCCATACAGATCCTCTGACTTTTTTGGGACCGAGAACGGAGGATTTCCATTGGGAGAATGCCTCGGGCGGAAAGCTATTGGACGGAGTACATCTCAATGGAGCGGGGTTTGATGATCACGCGACGCAATGGCGGGAGATTTTGGGCGGGAGTGGTGTCCTGATGCTGGAAAATGGTGATTTTGAGAAAGGCTTCGATCCATCAGTCACGACGATTTCGGCTTTGAGTGAAAATGGACAAAGTATCATTGATCCTCTCGTTGGAGGAATCCACCAGGGCATTGTAGACTGGGTGGTCTTGAAGGGGAGCCTTGACGAGGCTGCCGATGGTGCTAACGGAGTGTTTAATCCGGGTGGCGACACCTATGATAACGCGGTTGATTCCATCAGTGGAGGTGTTCTTCCTGGGATGAGTGGAAAGCATGTCGGCTTTCTTTACGGGGGATCTGCCAATAATAACTTCCAACAAACCCGCAGAGTCCCTGTGGGGGATCACCGGGTCTATACTGTTACGGTTTCCCTCGGAGTGAGGGATGGAGATTCTACCGATGTCTTCGGGGGTGCTCTCTTGCAAATTCTCGCGGATGGTGTTCCTCAAGGGGCGGGCTTGTCGGTGATCGAGAGTGATCTGGATAGCTTGGCGGGGGGTTCGGCTGATGGAACTTTCCAGACCCTCAGCACTTCATTTTCGACGAGTGAGAGTGACAATGATTTTGAAACGCTTGGGGTGAAATTGACAAAAGTGAGCGGAGCCGGGAACAGCTACCTGGATTTTGATAACATTAGTTTTAGTGAAAGCCCGACTCTTTACGGGAGCTGGCAGGTGGCGGAGTTTGTCTCGGATAGTGATGACCGGACTGCCTCGGGTGATCCTGATGGAGATGGTTTATCAAATCTTCTTGAATTCACTTTTGGGACCTCGCCGACTGATGGCGGGCATTCACAATTCCCGTTGACGGTTTCGGGAAATGATTTTGAGTTGTATCGTCGGGGCGCGGCCGACGCGGGGTTGGAGTACGAACTTCAGTCATCGACGACCTTAGCTCCCAACAGCTGGAGTGTGGTGCCCAATGTCACGACCGTGGTAAATTCAAGCGACGGTGAATTTGAGACAGTGCTTTTGAGCCGCCCCGGCGGGTGGGCATCCGGGCAATCGCAGGAATTTTTCCGGATTGAGGTAATTTTCGCGCCTTAGAGCGAAAAGTTTGGGCACTGGGAGAGGAAGGCCTTGGGATTGTCAAAAATGACTTTATCGACGATCTCAGCGGAGTGCTGGCGCTTCTTCATTTCTAGGGCGCACTTGATCACCGCGAGGGGATCGGAGATACCCCAATCGCAGGCGGAGTTCATCCAGATGTTCTCCATGCCAAAAGTCTCGAGAATGTCGATAGCCCGGGCTGGGGAGCATTTGGACTCGGGATAGAGAGTCATGCCGGCCCAGAAACCTTCATCGAGAACGAGCGGAGCGGTGTGTTCTTCGACGTGGTCGATGATTACGCGGCTCCGGTCGACGTTGGCGTTCTTGAGCGCATCAAGAATGAGTCGGGTGCCCTTGAGTTTGTCCTCAAGGTGCGGAGTGTGGATGAGGATGGGGCGGTCGAACTTTTTCGCGATCTCGACGTGTTCTTCAAAAATCGCGAGTTCGTTTTTTGTATTCTTGTTGAGGCCAATCTCACCGATGCCCAGGACATTGGGCTTGTCGATGAAGTCGGGAATGAGAGCCATGACTTCGCGTGCAAAGACGGGATCTTCCGCTTCCTTGGGATTGATGCAGAGCCAGCAGAAGTGCTTGATACCGAACTTGGCGGCGCGGGCCGGTTCGTATTCCGTGAGTTGACGATAATAGTCGTAAAATCCCTGGGCCGAGGCGCGATCGTAACCGGCCCAGAAAGCGGGTTCGCAAAGGGCTTCGCAGCCGGCCTGGGCGATCGTTTGGTAGTCCGCGGTGGTGCGGCTGACCATGTGGGCGTGGGGTTCGATATACCTCACTGGGCGGCCTCCTCGTTGTGGGCTCCGAAAGCGAATTGAATCGCAGCCGACTCAGCGGGATCGGTGGAATGATCTGAAAATGCCAAGTGGACAGCCTGGGCGCGCGTGGTTCCTACGGGAGGATTTTGCATCGCCTTGAGCGCTTCGTGGAAGGCGGGATGGCGAAAGTCGGTTTCGCCTTCGTGCCGGTCCACGCGGTCCAGAAAGGAGGCGATCTCTAGGAGCTTGAACCGCGCATCCATGAAGTAGAGGTCCTGGATGTCTTTCTTCGTTGGCATCTGGGTAGGCTAGTTTGGATTTGGAATTATTCAACGCCGGCGACCCGTTCGTAGAATTTAGGGTTGAGCTCGGCGAGAGGTTCTTTGAGTGGGGCTAATTCCTCAGCCGGTCCGTGAATCTCAAGGCGGTAGAGCTCGGAAAAGGTAAGGGCTTGTTCGATTTGAGCACCGACGTTTTCGAGGTGGGCGAGAACTCCGGCGGCCCCGACATAGGCTTCACGACAGAAGACCTGATCACCGCAGACGGAGAAATCGTAGTAAAGGCAGGTGTCCTCAGTGGAGGTGCGGGCGACGAAGTCCTTCATTAGGGCTTTGAAGTCGTCTAGTTTTCCTTCCTGGACTTTGAAATACGGATTAATGCTGACTGCTTGAGAGAGTTGGCTCATGGAAGTAATCTTCCCGGAGACGCCCGGCTCGACAAGGCAGAAAAAAGCCCGGCCCGGGAAAAGGCGAAGCTTTATGGGATTGAGAGTAATCAAGACGCTGGGGATCTCCAAGATACTTGGAGGTGCCGTCGTGGTCAGCGGTTATGGCTGTCTCGTCTTTTGCCAATTTATGGGACAGAGTTTGGCGTGCTGACGAGGTGCTGGATGACGCCTTGGCTCTTGGGGGTAGGGCCAGGGCCGATGAGGACTGACATGGGCGGGTAAATATGGAGGTGGGACAAGACGGTCAGGTGGAATAAAATACCGAATTTGGTGTGCAAGGAGTGAGAAATCTTGATTGGAGAATACCGGCGCTGGTCAAATCATTGAGATGAGTTAATATTTAAGAGGATTTTCACGAACGATGCCAATTTTCCTTTTTCTTCTGATCGCAATTTGCGGCTTCCTATGGGCTGATGAGGGAAAGCCTCCGAATGGTGATGAGGCGCTGCGGGTGCAGATTTTCCTGGATCAGAAATGCTTCGGTCCGGGTTTTCTCGATGGGAAACCGGGTAATTTCACCTCAAGAGCAGCGTATTCGTATAATCGCTTTCAAGGCCGATCTCCCGGAAATTGGGCTCCTCTCGTCGTGGAGGCTCTTGAAGATGTTCAGACATTACACGCCATTGCCACCGTGCCCTCCCTGGCCACGGATTTTGTGAATCCCAGGTTGCCGACAGAAAAGTCTCTTCAGGCAAAAGAGAAATTGATGGCCTACCGGAGCTATCTGGAATTTATGGCCGAGCGTTATCATACTTCGGAGTCATTTCTGATTGAGATGAATGGGAAAAAGAAATGCGACGGACTTCGACCGGGTCGAACCTTGAAAGTTCCGAATATCGAGCCCTTTCAGATTGAAAAGCTGGCGGCGGGGCGGATGTACAAGGAAGACGAGGTTTTGAGTCGGCGCAATATCGTGATTGATACTAGAAATAAGCAGCTGTTTATTTATGACCCGGATGGCCCGGTGACGGCGATTCCGGGAGCGGCTTTAGTCGTTTCAGAGGATGATGTGGAACCATTGGGACGGGTTGTGGCGATGTTTCCGGTCACACCGGGGCAGGAGGAGTTTATTCACCGGGGAGTTTGGGAACTGACAAACTCGATTGAATTTCCGACCTGGCGATACGATCCGAAGCTCTTGAAGGAGGGGAAGCGGGGGAAGGATGCCTTGCAAATCCCCCATGGACCGAACAATCCGGTGGGCGTGATTTGGAATGGTCTTTCCAAGTCAGGCATCGGGATTCACGGGACCTCCAGTCCAAGAACCATCGGTCGGGCTCAAAGCGCAGGATGTTATCGTCTTTCCAATTGGGATGCAGCTCGGTTTCCAAAATACGCTCGGCTTGGTGCGCGGGTGATAGTGCGTTAAAACTTAAATATGAGCGCTCCGAAGATTATGGCCATTCGCATGGGGATATATGTCCTCTTGATTGGCTATCTTTTGCTCGATCTCTTTGTCTTCAAAGGTCCGCTTAAGAAGACACTCACCGAACCTCAGCTCGATACCGAGGCTGCCATCGCGGAAGCCAAAGCGCAGGGGATCGTGGCGCGAGTGTATTACGAGCCAATTTACCGGAAGCAAGTGGAAGAGCGAATGAAGGAATACCTGTGGAGGCGGGGGCGGACGCCTGAGGAGACAACATTTGGCGAACGAAAAAGTCTCCGCAAAGTTCTCCTCGATGAGATGATCGACGAGCTATTGGTTAAGATTCAGGTCAAGGTTTCGCCAATTGAAGAATATGCCGTTGATCAGGATGAGCTAAAGCAGGCAATGGAGATTGAGGAGAAGCGCCTAGGTGGCACCTTCGATGAACTGGCCAATCGATCCGGATGGCAGGGGACGGAAGAGCTGGAAATGCGACTGGGTGCGCGCATTCAGCGTGAGAATTATCTTAAAAAGAAGATCCTTGCCGATGTCAGCGAGGAAGAGGCCAGGGCTTGGTATGAAGAGAGAAAGGATGAGTTTGTTTCACCCGAACGTCGCAAGGTCAAATGGCGCTCTCGTGACGAAGGCGAATTTCAAGAGGAGTGGGTCGATACTTCAAAATTACCCAAAGAAATTGCTGAAGGAGTTTTTAAATTATCGGTCGGTGCTCAAGAAAAGCTCGGTGGCTATGAGATCGAATTGTTGGAGATCCAAGAAGCCAGAAACCATGCGTTCGAGGAGGTTAAAGAGTTGATCATTGACGCCTTAACCAGCTACCAACGCGGTAAAGGCTGGAAGTTTTTCCGCCACGAACTTCTCCGTGCGAGAGCGAAAGGGGACAAGGTTAATAAAAATAAGATCCAGATTTTTGAAGAGAACCTGGTTGAGGAGTAGATAAAAGCTCCAGCTTTCATCTACTCTGACGTTTCTCCCATGCTGCGTCGTGATTGAGTTACAGCTTAATCTCAAATCCCAGTGCTTTGGAGAGGAAGGAATACTTGTCGACGACTTGTTCGATCTGTTTGGAGGTCGGTGTTCCTGCGCCGTGGCCGGCTTTGGTTTCGATTCGGATTAAACTTGGGGCGTCACCTGCTTGCGCAGCCTGAAGGGCGGCGGCGAATTTGAAGGAGTGAGATGGGACGACCCGGTCGTCGTGGTCTGAAGTCGTGACCATGGTCGCAGGGTATTTCGTTCCTTTCTTCAGGTTGTGATAGGGCGAATAGCCTAGGAGGTATTTGAACTCATCGGCGTTTTTATCAGGGAAGCCGTATTCGGCCTGCCAGGCCCAGCCGATGGTGAATTTTTGGAAGCGCAGCATGTCCATGACTCCGACGGCGGGGAGACAGGCTCCGTAGAGATCGGGGCGTTGGGTGAGACAGGCTCCAACGAGGAGGCCGCCGTTGGATCCCCCTGCAATGGCGAGGCGCGGACTGGAGGTGTATTTTTTTGCGATGAGGTGTTCGGCACAGGCGATGAAGTCATCGAAGACGTTTTGCTTTTTCGTTTTCATACCGGCCTGGTGCCATTCCTCGCCGTATTCACCACCGCCGCGAAGATTCGCGAGGACATAGATCCCGCCCATGTCGAGCCAGGCAATATTGGAGGCGCGATAGGATGGTGTGAGCGAGATGTTGAACCCGCCGTAGGCGTAGAGGTAAGTGGGGTTGGAACCGTCGAGTTTGATGCCTTTCTTGTGAACGACAAACATGGGGACTTTGGTGCCATCCTTGGAGGTCGCGAAGATTTGCGATGACTCGTAATCGTTTTGATCGAACTTGGTGTTTGGGGCGCGGTAGAGCGTCGATTTGTTTGAGGCCACCTCGTAGTGGTAAATCGTCCCAGGCGTGGTGAAGGAGGTGAAGCCGTAGTAGAATTCCTTGTCGTCGGGTTTGCCGCCGATGCTGTAAGCCGTGCCGAGTCCGGGGAGTTCGAGGTCGGGGAGAGGGGAGCCGTCGACTTTAAAACGACGAACTTGGGAGTGGGCGTCCTTCATGTATTCCGCGATGAGAATGCCGCCGACGTGAGACACTCCATCGAGGGTTTTGGTGGTTTGAGGGATGATTGTTTTCCAGTTGGAGGGTTCGGGCTTGGCGAGATCGACAGAGACAAGTTTTTGTCTCGGGGCATCGCGGTCGGTTTGGATCAGAAATTTGGAGTCGATGTTTCCCGAGAGGCTGTAAGAGGCGTCGAATTTGTTGAAGAGCTCGATGACTTTGGAGTCAGGCATGGAGAGGTCCTTGTAAAAAAGGCCGTTCTTGGTGTCGGTGCCTTGAGAGATATGGATGATGAGGAACCGTTTGTCTTCGGTCAATCCGGTGTAGAGGCCCCACTTGGGGTGATCGGGACGTTCGTAGACGAGGGTGTCTTCGGACTGCGCGGTGCCAAGCTTGTGATAGTAGATTTTCTTGTCGGTGTTGGTGGCCATCATCTCTTCGCCTTTTTTTGGCGTTGGGAAGCGACCGTAGTAGAAGCCCTTGTTGTCGCCTGACCAAGTGGCGTNGGAGAATTTCGACCACTTGAGATGATCGATCAGATCCTTGCCGGTGTCGATNTCGCGGACCTTCCATTCGACCCAATCGGAGCCAGAGGCGGAGAGGCTGTAGGCCATGTATTTCCCGTTGTGGGAGATGGAGATGTCCTTGAGTGCGACCGTGCCGTCTCCCGAGAGTTTGTTAGGGTCGAAGAGAACCCTGGGTTTCTTCTTGAGATCCTTGGTGGTGTAGAAAACCGATTGATCCTGCAGGCCATCGTTTCGATGGAAAAAGTAACGTCCGCCCTTTTTGGAGGGAGCGCTGATGCGTTCGACGTTCCATATGTCGGTGAGATGTTTCTCGAGCTTTTCGCGACCGGGGATTTTATTGAGGTATCCTTCAGTGACGGTATTTTGAGCTTTGACCCACTCCGCGGTTTGTTTCGAATTGAGATCTTCAAGCCAACGGTAGTTGTCGGAGACGTCGATGCCGTGGATTTTCTCGGAAAGCGGCTTTGGATGGGAATCAGGATAGGACAACTTTTGGGCTGAAAGGTTTGCGGTAAGCATGGCAAAAAGGCAGGCTCGCTTCATGCCACTAAACTAGGGGTCCTTTCCTGAGATGCAAGCTAGGGAAGAAGAGTTTGAGATGAAAAAAAGGTCGGAATCTGGAGTGACTCGACTGGCAACGGAAACGATGCGAGTCCGGTTGGGAGCGTCAATTTCGGAGGTCCCGTCACCTGCCTCGGTGGACGAGATCCCGGACTGTTCCACACGAGGAGACGAGGATGGTTTCTCCGGTATTGCTCGTAGATGATTTCGAGGCCGAGGGGCCGTCCTTTGTTTATTGATCGGTCAGAGGGTGACAAGGGGAGTTGTTGTGGGGACTACTGCAGTTTCAGGATGGAAGAATTAATAGCATAAAAAGCAGCGGCCTTGCGACCGCTGCTTTTGAAATTTTCTTAAAGAAGCTTACTTTTTCTTCTTATCGTTTTTGTCGAGGTCCTTGCTGTTTTCGAGGACCTTGTCGACGAGGCCGAATTTGACGGCTTGTTCCGGGGACATGTAATTGTCGCGGTCGGAGGCGGTTTCGATTTCCTTGGCGGTTTTTCCGCTGTGGTGGCCGAGAATATCGTTGAGACGACGCTTAAGGCTATACATGAACTCAACGGTCCGTTCGACGTCAGCGGCAGTTCCTTGTGCCCCGCCGGAAACCTGATGGATCATGACGTGGGAGTTGGGCAGGCAGAAGCGCTTTCCTTTGGTGCCTGCGGTAAGCAGAACGGACCCCATGGAGGCGCAGATGCCGATGCAATACGTGTTCACATCACAAGTGAGGAACTGCATGGTGTCGTAGATAGCCAGTCCGGCGGTAACGGAGCCGCCGGGGGAGTTGATGTAGATGTGGATGTCCTTTTTTGGGTCCTGCATCTGGAGGAAAAGCATCTGGGCGATGACGGAGTTAGCCACGCCGTCGTCGATGCCGGTACCGATGAAAATAATACGGTCCTTGAGGAGGCGCGAGTAGATGTCAAAGGCACGTTCGCCACGGCCATCGGTCTCGATGACGGTGGGAATGAAGTAATTGTTTTGTGGCGCGCTGTCGTCGCCGGAGTCCATTGTGGGAATCATTGCTTAGTTCTCTTCGGTTTCTTCAGGTTTTGGTTCAACCTCCGAGATGCTCGCGTGCTCCAGCAGAAAGTCAATGGCGTTACTGAACAGCATGTTTTGACGGACATTGCTGAGTGTGCCGTCTTTTTGAATCTGCTTCATATATTTCTTCACCGGTTGTTTGGCCTGTTTGGCCATCGTGGTGATCCGCTGAAGAACAGCGTTGTTATCGACTTTGATCTCCTCTGCTGCGGCGATCTTCTGAAGAAGGAAGTTGGTTTTGAGGTTGTTCTTTGCGCGCTCTTGGGCTCCGGCGAAGAGCTCTTCCTGACGCTCGGCGATGTCCTCTTCGCTCATGCCGGACTGCATGCCCTCCTGCACCATGGAGTCAGCTTGCCCTTGGGTTTCTGCGGCGATGAAATCTTCTGGGAGTTCAAACTCGATGTTCTCGTGCAGTTTGGCGAGGACAGCGTTGATTTTGAATTCTTCGACCTTGCGGCTCTGCTGCATTTTGAGGTCTTCGCGAATGAGCTCCTTGACCTCTTCGAGAGTTTTTCCGGGATCGATTTTTTCCGCGAACTCATCGTTAAGCTCGGGAAGGGTCTCGGTTTTCATGCCAGTGACTTTGACGGCAAAGATGGCTTCCTGACCGCGAAGAGCTTCGATGGGGAAGTCTTCGGGAAGGCTGATTTTGATTTCTTTTTCGTTGTCGACCTTGCATCCGACGAGTTCGTCGGTGAATCCAGGGAAGAAAGCTTCGTCTTCGATGCGAATCCAGTAGCCTTCGTTGGAGGCGAGAGGCTTGGCTTGCTCACCGCCGACTTCGTCGAGGGGCTTGCCATCCACGGTGCCAGTGAAGTCGATCACGGCGAGGTCACCGTCTTCGAGAGCGCGGTCTTCGATGTCCTGATAGTCGGCGAAGCGCTGTTGAAGCTGCTCGAGGTTTTCGTCGATGATCTCCTCGGTGACCTCAACTTTTGGGATTTCAATTTCGAGTCCCTTGTATTCGGGAAGTTCAAATTCAGGTGAGAGGATGAGCTCGGTGTCGAAGGAAAAAGTTCCATCGGCTGAATGAGCGACGTTTTGGGGGTTTTTGACGTTGAGAACCTCAACTTCCTCGTTTTCCTTGAGAGCTTGCTGAATGCTGCTCTGGAAGAGGCGGTTCTCGACCTCGGCGGAAATGTCCTCGCCGTGGCGTTTCTCAATAACGGCCTTGGGGGCTTTCCCGGGGCGGAATCCCGGAATTTTAGCCTGGGACATAAAGGCTTTGATGACTTGGTGGCGCTCCTTGGTAACGGTCTCGGCGGGGACTTCGATACTGAGGGTAGCGATACAATTTTCTTTTTTCTCCAGGCGGATGTTCATGACGAAATAGGTCTACGCTTTCGCGGGGGCGTGAAGCTAGTGAGGATCGGCAGAGAGGTCAAGGGGAGGAAAAGGGGATTTTTCGTTGGGAATGTCTGAATTTGAGGGGTCATTGGTCTTGACGAGGAGGGACCTGGGTGAGCGTAATCTTCAACAGCCTTCAGCCCTCTAATTTTCATGCAAAATTTCCCATTCGTGAAACAAACGGTCCGACTCCTCGTGATAGGCGGGATCCTTCTCGCTTGCCCCACATTTGTGGAGACAGCCCCAGCCCAAAATTTCCTTCTCGAGGCGAACCAATTTGAAGGGAAAACAGTTAGGAGCGTGATCATTCGATACCGTGGCGCCAAAACAGTAGCTGAAGCTCGTCTGCGGACACACATGGCGGTTGCTGCTGGAAAGAAATATAGCCAGACTGTGCTCGATGAAGATATTCGCACGCTCTATTCAAGCGGGCTGGTTGACGACGTGAAGTTCTACGCCAAGAACGTGGAGGGTGGCGTCGAGGTAACGGCGGAGGTGGTAACCCGTCGTTTGATAGCCGGATTGGGATTTACAGGAAATAGTAAGTTCACTGATCGTAAACTAGCCAACGAGTCCGGACTTGGAGTCGGTCAGATCTTGAGTGACGAGCAGATCATTCAGGCCCGCAAGAAAGTCGAGAAGCTCTATCTGGATTATGGTTATCCTGATATCGAGGTGAAGCACGGTCTGCAGCCGACGGCTCGCCCAGGCTATGCCGATCTGGTCTTTGTGCTCAACGAAGGCGACAAGAATGAGATTCGCAATATTCGGTTCGAGGGGAACTCGGCCTTCAAAGATGCCGATTTGCGCAAGGAAATGTCGACGAAACAAAAGGGATTTTTTTCTTGGTTCACTAAATCCGGACGGATTAACGCGGTGGCATTGGATGAGGACCTGGAGAGAGTGGCAGATTATTACCGAAGCCGCGGATACTGGAAGGTTCGGGTGGGCATTCCTAAGCGGTTATTAGTTGCCAACGAACAGGTCGATTTGATTATCCCGGTAAATGAGGGGGCGAAGTATACCGTGAATTCGGTCAACTTCCCAAATCTCACCGTCTTCACTCCGAAGGAACTTATGCCGGCGCTGACTTTGATTCAAGGGATGCCTTTTTCATCGAAGAAAGTGCGTGACGACATTCGGATGATCCGAGATTACTTTGGGTCGCGTGGATATGCCGATGCAGCGGTCGTACCCGATGTGCGTGAGATTTCCGGTTCCAAAGTGAATATCTTCTATCGCGTGACCCGTGGAAAAATCTTCAAGGTGGGTCGGGTGAATATTCAAGGAAATGTCAAAAGCCAGGACCGCGTGATCCGCCGTGAGGTTGCGGAAGGAATGCGCCCGGGTGAAAATTTCAACTCAGTGGATCTCGAGTCGACAAAGCGTCGCCTAAGGAACTTGAATTACTTTTCCGATGTGCAGGTTTCCAGCGTCAATAGCTCCCAGAGCGGCTATCGTGATGTCAATATTCTCGTCGGCGAGACCAATACAGGAAATGTTAACTTCGGGATGGGATTCAGCTCGGTGGATAACATCGTGGGCTTTGTAAATTTGGAGCAAACCAACTTTGATGTCACGAATTGGGGGCGATTTACCGGGGCTGGACAACGATTTAGTGCCAGTTTGAGAGCGGGCGCACTGCGTAAGGATTTTCGTGTCTCGCTGGTCGAGCCATGGTTCATGGGGAAGAAGCTCAAATTGGGAGGTGAGCTTTATTACCGCGATCTCCTATTCCTGAGTGAAGAATATGATCAGACAAATGCCGGAGCCTCGATCTGGTTGGGTAAGCAAGTCGGTCGGCGGGCGCGCATTGAGGGAAGGTATCGTTTTGAGAAGATTGAAGTTGATGTTGAGAGCGATGTTCCTCCTGGATCTGAGTTCGAGGAGGAAGAGGGGACTTACACCAGGAGTGCATTGTCGATCAATTATATTTACGATAGCCGGGACAGCAACAAGTTACCACGGAAGGGGGAAAAAATCGACGTAGGTGTCACTCTGGCCGGTGGTGTTCTTGGTGGTGATGTTGACACATACACTGTCACTGGAGCCGGAACAAAACACTGGAATCTTTCGTGGGATACTATTCTCACAGCGCGCGGATCATTCTCGGTTGTTGATGAATATGGCGGAGACGGGACCGCTCCTATTTTCGAGCGCCAATTTCTTGGCGGATCCCGCGATCTGCGTGGATTTGAGTATCGCGATCTTGGTCCCCGGGATCCGGTGACGAACGAAGTGATCGGTGGTGGGACGAGTGCCTTTGTCTCTCTGGAATTGACCTTCCCGATCACCGAGCGGGTTCGGGGTGCCGTCTTTTATGATACGGGATTTGTGAATGTTGATTCCTGGGATTTTGGTGGAGGGGATCTCGCCAGCGATGCCGGGTTAGGTCTACGTATGGATCTACCGATCGGCCCGCTTGCGGTGGATTACGCCATTCCTCTTTCGTCGCCTGATGATGAAGCGGATAATGGGGGACAGTTTAACTTCTACTTGAATTACCAATACTAAGAGCGCCGATTGGAGAAACTTTGTTGGAACCCGCCTTCCTTTATTGGATGGTGGGTTTCTTTTCGTAGGCACTGTTGTGGTGGGAGACGAACTTTAATCTCAACGCGATCCTGCGTCTTGTTGCGAAAGCGAGTGCATGAGGTGTTCACCAAGCATGAGGGGAACCAATAGGGCTCCAATCGAACTGAAGGCGAAGGAGGGAGCATTGGCCGTGCCGAGAAAGCGTCCCCTTTCGCCAGTAGGAGGGACGATACAGAAATCAGCAAAGAAACCGGCTCCTCCGATGTGGGCGGAAAATGGCTGGAGGCCAGAACCAACTACGGGAGAGTGAAGCGGTTTTCGGGTATGTGGTTTGGCTCAGCTCTCCGCGATCTGCTGTAGTCCCCTGAGGTCAATTTTTCCGGTCCCAAGGTAGGGGAGTTTTGGCACGGAGAGAAACTGGCCCGGCCTTGGTTTCCAGAGATTGGGTATCGGCGCATCGGAGAATTTTTTAAGAACTTCATCGAGGAGTTCCTCGTTTGCGGTGTGAATGACGACGAGTCGTTCACCTTTCTTTTCATCAGGCACGCCGGTAACAGCGAAGATCTGTTCGTTTTGATCGGCGAGTTCGTTGAGGGTCTCCTCGATATTGCCATGTGGCACCATTTCACCGCCAATTTTACTGAAGCGACTCAGTCTGCCTTCGATCCATAAAAATCCCTCCTTGTCCAGGCGGACGATATCGCCGGTATCATACCAACCATTCTGGAGGACTTCGGCTGTTTTGTCCGGCATCCCAAGATAACCGAGCATCACGTTGGGGCCTTTGACCTTCAGCAGGCCCGTTTCGCCGATCGGCAGTTCAATTCCGCTATCCGGGCTCACCACCTTGGCTTTCATGTCATGAAGCAGGCGTCCGACCGATCCCGATTGATTGGTGTCCAGTCCGTTCAATGCCACACCGGGTGAGCATTCGGTGCTGCCATATCCTTCCAGTGGCCGGCATTGGAATTTTTTTTCAAAGGCATCGGCCAAGTGGTTGGGAAGTTTTTCTGCACCAACGACGACGAGTCGAAGATTCTTGAGTTGTTCGGGTTTCAAGCCGCGCAGGTAAAATTGAAGAAAGGTGGGTGTGGCGATTATGATGGTGATCCCGTGTTTTTCGCTCAGTGGTCCAATGACCTTGGCTTCCATTGGGTTGAAATGGTAGGCGCACCCAAAGCTTGCGACGGCTGGACCGGCGATCGTTGCCATGAATCCGAAGGAGTGAAAGAAGGGCAGGACGCCCAGCATACGGTCGGACTGAACGAGGGAGTGGACGCCGCTGACCTGCTCGACGTTGCAGATCAGGTTGCGATGGCTCAGCATGACTCCTTTTGGTTGTCCAGTGCTTCCACTACTGAAGATGATCGTAGCAAGATCATCCGGATTAGCCTGTGAGCCACCCAAGAGTTTGAGAAGACCGCTCGCCGAGGTGCATTTTTCGAAAAGCCCCGTCCGCAGTTTCTCCATCAGACTTGGTTTTCTGGGCAGATCCTCAAGTAGATGCACCCGGACGGGGAGTTCGATCTTGAGGCGTTTCATGAGTTTTCCTGACACGACGACATCAGTGATGCCACATTGTTCGATGCATGAAGTGATTCCCGCTTGTGACAAGGTGTAATTGAGATTGACCGGAATTTTTCCCATC